>NZ_BAABIK010000022.1:0-86282 GCF_039542725.1 Streptomonospora halophila
GGCGGTTGGCGATCACCGAGCCCGCGGTCCCGCCGCCCACGACCACATAGTCGTAAACGGAATCCGCTGAAGACACGTGGAGCTCCTTTCGGGCGTTGTGCCCGTCTCGTCCTCGTCGCGCCCGCAGGCGTGCGGGAAGCGGTTGCGGGCGGACGGCCGCCGTTTCCGGTCGCGACCGGGGCTTTCCCGGAGGGGCCCGCGGCCTTCCGGCCCGGCAGGCGCCCGGATCCCGAAAAGCGGCCGCGAAACCTTGCCTTTTTCTGCTTTCTCCGGCACCGGCCGAATATGTATACAACCAGCGGAAGTGCGGCGGATCAAGCCGTCCGGAGATGGGGAATCCCATGCGGCGGGTATAGGCGCCGGTGTTCGGCGCGTTCCGGCGCCGCATGCGCCGGCCGCCGGAAGCGGGCCGCGAACCCCCGCGCGAGGTGTTCGACAGGCGCGGATGGCAGAACATCGAAGCAGCTCACCGGGTTGCGACGCGCCGGCGGCGGCGCGTGGGGGCGTCGGCGTGGCGCCCGCCGGGGAGCGCCGCGACGCCCCGGCGCCGTGCGCTCCGCGCGCTGTTTCGGCTCCGCAGATAGAATCATTCTATACGTACGAGCAGTTATCGGTATCGCTCGTTTCCTGCCGCCCGTTGACTCGGCTCCGCGGGTCGACCATCATTCAACACGGAAACCCGGCCAGGCGTGCGTCGACGGCAGAACGGGGGCGCGGCACTTCGCTCCCGGAAACGAGGTGGAAACCGGAACCGCGTCCGCCAGGGAATGGCATGAAGCGTCCACGTGCGCGACTTCTTCGCTCCTGGAACGGATGCGCGGGATAGGAACCGATTCAGCGCTCCGCACCGCCCGAAGCACCGGTACGCACCATCCCCTGCGGATACGTGAAGGAGACACCCATGAGCAGCTCGCAGCCCGAGCGGTACAACCTGCCGATCGCGGACGGGCGGCACGCTCCGGCCACCTCGCTCGATGCCCGCGACCAGGACCCGTCCTTCCAGCCGGCCCAACCGCTGCGCCCGCCCCGCGGAGCGCCCAACGTGGTGCTCGTCCTCGTCGACGACATGGGCTTCGGAGCGCCCAGCGCCTTCGGCGGCCCGTGTGAGACCCCGACCGCGGACCGGCTCGCGGAGAACGGCCTGCGCTACAACCGGTTCCACGTCACCGCGATCTGCTCGCCGACCCGCCAGGCGCTGCTGACCGGGCGCAACCACCATTCGGTCGGCATGGGAGTCACCACCGAGATGGCCAGCGCGGCGCCGGGCTACAGCGGCATCCGCCCGCGCAGCGCCGCGACGATCGCGCAGACCCTGCGGGCCAACGGCTACAACACCGGTGCCTTCGGCAAGTGGCACCAGACCCCGGCGCGCGACGTGAGCCCGGCCGGGCCGTTCGACCGCTGGCCCACCGGCGAGGGCTTCGAGAAGTTCTACGGGTTCGTGTGCGCCGAGATGAACCACTGGTACCCGGTCCTCTTCGACGGGACCTCGCCGATCGAGCCGTCGAAGCGGCCGGAGGACGGCTACCACCTCTCCGAGGACCTCGTCGACCAGGCGATCGAGTGGATCGGCACGCAGCGCAGCCTCAATCCCGACGTCCCGTTCTTCACCTACCTGCCGTTCGGCGCCACGCACGCGCCCTACCACGTGCCCAGGCAGTACCGCGACAAGTACCGGGGCCGGTTCGACCACGGCTGGGACCGCCAGCGCGAGATCACGCTGCAGCGCCAGAAGGAGCTGGGCGTGGTGCCCCAGGACGCCGAACTGGCGCCGTGGGCCGAGGGCGTGCCGCACTGGGACGAGCTGTCCGACGAGGAGCGCCGGTCCGCGGCCTCGCTGATGGAGCTCTACGCCGGCTTCGCCGAGCACACCGACGTCCAGGTCGGGCGCCTGATGGACGCCCTGGAGGAGCAGGGCGTCCTGGACGACACGCTGTTCATCTACATCCTCGGCGACAACGGGGCCTCGGCCGAGGGCGGCCTGGGCGGCACGCTCAACGAGCACCGCTTCGCCAGCGGGATCCCTGACAGCGCGGAGTTCATCAACGCCCACGCCGACGCGCTCGGCGACGAGACGACGCACGCCCACTACCCCGTCGGATGGGCGCTGGCGATGAACACCCCCTACCAGTGGACCAAGCAGGTCGCCTCGCACTTCGGCGGGACGCGCGACGGCATGATCGTGCACTGGCCGAACGGGATCAGCGAGCGCGGCGGGCTGCGCAACCAGTTCCACCACGTGATCGACGTGCTGCCGACCGTCCTCGAGGCGGCCGGGATCCCGCACCCCGCCACGGTCGACGGGATCGGCCAGCAGCCGATCGAGGGCACCAGCATGCTCTACACCTTCAACGACGCCCAGGCGCCCGACCGGCACCGCATCCAGTACTTCGAGATGGTCGGCAACCGCGGCATCTACCGCGACGGGTGGATGGCGGTCACCCGGCACGGCACGCCGTGGGAGATGGTGCAGTCCGGTCGCCGCTACTTCGACGACGACGTGTGGGAGCTCTACGACACCAACGTCGACTGGACCCAGGCCCGCGACATCTCGGCGGAGCACCCCGGCAAGCTGCGCGAGCTGCAGCAGCTGTTCCTCGTCGAAGCCGCTCGGTTCAACGTGTTCCCGCTGGACGACCGGATGACGGAACGGGAGAACCCGCGCGAGGCGGGCCGGCTCGACCTGTTCGGCGACCGCAGCACGGTCACGTTCTCGGGCGCGGGGCTGCGGCTCACGGAGGAGACCGCGCCCAACGTGAAGAACCGGTCGCACACCATCACGGCGGTCGTCGAGGCACCGCCCGGCGGGGGCGAGGGCGTGATCGTCGCGCAGGGCGGGCGCTTCGGCGGATGGTCGCTGTACGTCCACGAGGGATGCCTGCGCTACGCCTACAACTACTTCGGGCTGCAGGTGCACACCGTGTCGGCGCAGGAGCGGCTCTCCCACGGCGAGCACGAGGTGCGCATGGAGTTCGACTACGACGGCGGGGGCGTCGGCCGCGGCGGGTCCGTGACTCTGCTGGTCGACGGGGAGAAGGCCGCCGAAGGCCGGGTGGACGCCACGATCCCCTACTACTTCGCCTTCGACGAGACCTTCGACCTCGGCGTCGACCGCGCCTCGCCCGTGACGGACGACTACCCGACCCTCGACAACGAGTTCACCGGGCGGTTGGACCGGGTGCGCCTCGACCTCGGCGACGACCAGTGCAGCGACGTCGACAGCGAGAGCGGACGCGAGAGGTTCCGGGCGGCCCACGACTGACGGGCGCCGCGGCGCCGCGCGGCCCGTGCCGGAAGGGCGCGTGCCGCGCGGCGCCCGCCTCAGCCGGGAAGGGCGCCCTCCATCGGTCCCGGGCCCTCGTCGCCGCCGGGCTCCCAACCCGAGACGAGGTCGACGAAGGCCTGCGCGGCGGGCGAGAGGGGTTCGGGCGGCCAGACGAGATGGCCCCGGCGCGCCAGCGGCGGTGCGACGCTGACGACCACGGCACCGCCGCGGGCCGCCTCCATCGCGAGCCGGTGCGGCAGCAGGGTCGCGCCGGCGCCCGCCAGCACCAGGGGGACGATCGCGGCGCGGTGCGTGGTCTCGACCGCGATGCGGGGCGGGGTCCCGCTCAGCGCCAGCGCGCTGTCCAGCGCGCTTCTCGTGGTGGTGCCGCTGGGCGTCGTGACGAGGTCGAGCTCGGCGAGCTTCTGCAGCGGCATCGGGTCCGTGGGGCGGTCCGCCGAGGGCGGGAGCACGGCCAGGACCTCCTGCTGGGGAAGGTCGAGCACCCGCATTCCCGCGGTCGCGACACCGTGTGCGGTGAGCCCCACCTCGCACCGCCCGCGCCGCACGGAGTCGACGATCGCGGCGGCGTTCTCCGCATCCAGGATGCGGAACTCCACTCCGGGGTGCCGGCTCCGGAACTCGCCGACGAACGCCGCCAGCGGGTCGACGGCCAGGGTGGTGACCGCGGCGATGTCGAGGCGGCCGGACACCAGGCCCGAGACCCGCTGCGCCGCGGTCTGCACGCGCATGAAGTCGTGCAGCACCTGCCGGGCGGGGCTGAGCAGGGCCTCGCCCACGGGGGTCAGCACCACGCCCCGGCCGATGCGGCGGAACAGCGGAGCCCCCACCTCGCGCTCCAGGACGCCTATGGCATAGGACAGCGACGGCTGCGCGATCCGCAGCGCGTTCGCGGCGCCGGTGAAACTCCCGTGGCTCGCGATGGCGAGAAAGTACTCGAGGTGCTTGCGCTCCACACGACCTTCCTACGACAGCCGGAGGGGAGGCGCCCCCGAGCACCGGATCCGGCGCTCGTCGGCCACGGCCCTCACCGGCGCGGCCCCGGTCCGGGGCCGCATGTCCGGTTATGGCGAAATATACCTGACTGCCCTTTCAGCTGCTCAGCGGCGCGGCGTCCGGTGGCCCGCGGCCCCGCGGCCCGGGCCCGCCGGGGGCGCGGCCGGAAGCCCTTGAGAGGCTTGACCTGCGCGCCCGCGCCCCGCGCGGCGCCCCCGGCGCCACGCCCACCCCCGACCCGCCGCGGCTCGCCCCGCCCGGAAGGAAGCACCGCGTGCCGAACGGACGCCCCAACATCCTGGTGATCATGACCGACGACCACGCGGCCCCGGCGATCGGCGCCTACGGCAGCGCGATCAACCGGACACCCGCCGTCGACCGCCTCGCCGCCGAGGGCATGCGCTTCGACAACGCCTTCTGCACCAACGCGATCTGCTCGCCCGCACGGGCGACGCTGCTCACCGGCACCTACAGCCACGTCCACGGCATGACCACGCTGGAGCAGCCCGGGCAGAGATTCCGCGCCGACCAGCCCGCCTTTCCCGAGATGCTGCAGCAGGCCGGCTACCAGACCGCCATCGTCGGCAAGTGGCACCTGGGCCACGGGCCCGGGCACGACCCCCGCGGCTTCGACTACTGGGAGGTCCTGCCCGAGCACGGCCGCTACCGCGACCCGGCCTTCCTCACCGCCGCGGGCGAGCGGACCTACTCCGGCTACGTCACCGACATCATCACCGACCTCGACCTGACCTGGCTCGACCGGCGCGAGGCCGACCGCCCCTTCTGCCTGCTGGTCCAGCACAAGGCGCCCCACCGGGCGTTCGAACCGGCCGATCGACACCGCCGCCTCTACGCGGACGTGGACATCCCCGCTCCGGAGACCCTGCACGACGACCTCTCCGGCCGGGCCTCGGCCGCCCGCGAGGCGCGCATGCGCATGTCCGACCTCACCGCGGAGGACCTCAAGGCGCCGGTCCCCGAAGGGCTCACCGAGGACGCGGAGTTCGAGTGGCGCTACCAGCGCTACATCAAGGACTACCTGCGCGTGGTCGCCGCCCTGGACGAGAACGTCGGGCGGGTCCTGCACTACCTGGACGTCGCCGGGCTCGCCGAGGACACCGTGGTCGTCTACACCTCCGACCACGGCTTCTTCCTGGGTGAGCACGGATGGTTCGACAAGCGGTTCATGTACGAGCCCGCGCTGCGGATCCCGCTGGTCGTGCGCCACCCGGGCGTCACCCCCGCGGGCAGCAGCCGCGGCGACCTGGTCGCCAACGTCGACTACGCCCCCACGATCCTGGACCTGGCCGGAGTCGGACCGCACCCGCGGATGCAGGGCCGCAGCCTGGCCCCGCTGCTGCGCGGAGAGCGGCCCGGCGACTGGCGCGACGCCGTCTACTACCGCTACTTCGAGCACCTGGACGTGAACCACAACGTCGCGGCGTGCTATGGGGTCCGCACCCGCACGCACAAGCTGATCCACTATCCCGGCCACGGCTCGGGCCGGCCGGGCGCCGCCGAGGAGCGCCGCGAACCCGAGTGGGAGCTGTTCGACCTGGAGGAGGACCCCGACGAGCTGCGCAACCGCTACGCCGAACCGGCCTACGCCGGTGTCGCGGCAGAGCTGACCGCCAGGCTCGAAGCCCTGCAGCAGGAGTACGGCGACACCTCCGACCACCGCGCCGGCGCCCCCTCCGACGCGGCGCCCTGAGGGGGCGCCGGCGCCCGGATCGAGCCCGCCGACCGCCGTCTCGGCGCCATACGCGGTCCGGACGCCGTCCCCGCGCAACCGGCAGGCGCAGCCGACGCCCCGAAGCAGAGGGGCGGCCCGCCTCGGTCGCGGCGCGCGGCGCTTCAGGCCGCTTCGGCGCGGTGGCGAAGGTGGCGGGGGTGGCGGGCGAGCCAGATGAGTGCGGCTGCGGTCGCGGCCATCACCGCCGTCCCGACGGCGGCGGGGAACACCGCGCCGGTGCCCTCCTCGAAAACCAGGGCGCTGAGGACGACGAACAGCGTGTGGCCCACCAGTGCGCCGCCGATCACGGCCACCCGGTGCCGATGGGTGAAGCCCGCAGTCCCCGTCCAGGTGGCGATACGCCAAGCCGCGGCGACCGCCAGAGCGGCGGCGCCGGCCATGGCCGCCACCACCCACCCGCCGCCGACGGCCGGGCCGGTCGGCGGATGCCCCGGCGGCACCAGCAACCCGAGGAAGACGAGTACGGCCGCACCCGGCAGCAGGCACGCCGCGACGAGGCCGGGGGCACGCGCAGGGCCCGTCTCGGTCGGCGGCACCGTGCCGGGACGCCCCCGCCCCAAGCGCGGGACGATGCGCAGTGCGATCACCGCGAGGGCGGCCACGGCGAGCAGCAGTCCGGCGAGCACCGGCAGCGGTACCTGGTATCCCGGGTCCTCCACCCCGGCGATGAGGAGGCGCAGCAGCGCGACCCCGGCGACCGCCGCGGCCCCGGCGCCGATCAGCCCGCCCCGGCGCAGCAGCGGCCGGCCCGCGAACCGCGGGAACAGCAGGTCGGTCAGCACGACGGGGACGAGGACGCTGAAGACCATGTGGTAGCCGAGCTGGCTCTCCCAGTACGTCGTGTTGAAGCCGAGCACCCGCGGGCCCCATTCCGCGGCGTTGTAGAGGTTCGGGCTGGTCAGCGCCTGAAGGCCGATCCCGTCCTCCACCAGTTCGTAGGCCGCGCCCATCACCAGCAGGCCGGGCCAGCCGGCGCCCGCGCGCGCCACCAGCTCCCGGATCAGCAGCACGCCCGCGCCGTACATCGGCACCAGCAGCGGAAGGATGACCCAGAGCAGGGGCATGCCGACGCCGCTGAAGGTCACCTCCGCGCTGAGCGGCGCCAGGACCACCAGTGCCCATGCCGCCTTGAGCCTGCCGCGACCGGGGCTGCGGTCGGCGTCCGGCGGGTCCCCCGTGTTCTCCACGGCTCTCCTCCGTACAGTTGTTACTCAACTAAGTAATAAGCGTGGGACGCCAATGTACCCGCTGAGCCGCTGGGAGGATACTTCGGCGACCGCGCCGCCGAGGGAAGTGGGGGGGAGATGCCCGAGCGTGCGAACCGGCGGCTGCCGCCTGAGGAGCGCCGCCGCCAGATCGTCGCGGCGACGATCGAGACCATCGCCGCGCTGGGACTCCAGCAGGCCACCTTCGCCCGGATCGCCGAGCGGGGCGGGCTCAGCAGTACGCGGCTGATCTCGTACCACTTCGCGCACCGGCGGGAGCTGCTGCGGGCCGCGGTCCTGCACGTCCACGGGATGATCGGGGCCCACGTCGCCGACCGCATAGCCGGCGCCGCCGACCCGCGCGGCGAACTGCTCACCTACATCCGCGCGGTCGTGGAGTTCGTCGACGCCCACCGGACCGAGATGCGGGCGCTGCTGCTCATCCACCTCCAGGACGACCCCGGCGCCGAACGCACCTACAACGCCGGCACCGAGCGCGGCGTGCTCGGCGCCATCGAGGACATGCTCGGCCGCGGCCAGCGGGCCGGCCTGTTCCGGGAGTTCGACACCTTCGTCATGGCCGCGACGGTGCAGCGCGCCGTCGACGGCATCCCGTTCCTGCTGCAGTCCGAGCCCGACCTCGACCTCTCCGGCTACGCCGACGAACTGGCCGCCCTGTTCGACCACGCGACGTCGGCACGCCGCCCCGCCCGCCCGGCCCGCCCCGCGCCCGAGGCCCCCGGGGAACGGCCCTGAACACTCCTTCGGGGACGGGGCCGCCCCTCGGCGCGCGATGCAGGGGGAAGTACTCGCGCATGTGACTAACCAACCCGTTTAGTATCGGCCCATGGCACTTCGCAACGCGGCGATGGCCGCCCTGCTCGAGGGGGAGGCGTCCGGCTACGACCTGGCCAGGAGCTTCGACGCCTCGGTGGCCGACTTCTGGATGGCCACGCCCCAGCGGCTCTGTCGGGAACTGGAGCGGATGGCTGCCGAGGGCCTGCTCCAGGCGCGCACGGTCGAGCAGGAGAAGCGTCCCGACAAGCGGCTGTTCTCCCTCACCGCATCCGGGCGGCGCGCCCTGTACGCGTTCACCTCCGCCCCGCCGCGTCCCGGCGCCGTCCGCGAGGAGCTCCTGGTCCAGGTGCCGGCGGTGGACACCGGCGACGTCGGGGCCGTACGGGAGGCGGCCGCCGAGCGCATGGTGTGGGCACGGGGGAAGATCACCCGCTACGAGCGGCTGCGCATCCGGCTTCCGGGCGGCCGCAGCGAGGAGGACCACCTGGCCCGCGCCGAGCGCGTGGGCCCCCACCTGACTCTCCGGCGGGGCCCGGAGTTCGAGCGGGAGTACCCGCGCTGGGGCGAACGGGTGCTGGACGTGCTCGGGCGCCGCACCCCCTCCACCGCCGGCACCCGCGCCGAGCAGGACTGAGGGGCTGCCCGGATGGGATACCGCGGATACCGCAGATACGTCGCGGTCGGCGACAGCCAGACCGAGGGCCTCAACGACGGCGACGAGACGACCGGCTACCGGGGCTGGGCCGACCGCCTCGCCGAAGCGCTCGCCGCGCAGGAACCCGGGTTCACCTACGCCAACCTCGCCGTCCGCGGGCGGCGGGCCGCAGGCGTCCGGGCCGAGCAGACCGCTCCCGCGCTCGCGCTCGCGCCAGACCTGGTCACGGTCATGGCGGGCATGAACGACCTGGTCCGGCCGGGCTACGACGCGGCCGCCACCGCCGCGGAGCTGGACGCGATGCTGGCCGCGTTCACCGACTCGGGCGCGACCGCGGTCACCTTCACCTTCCCCGACGTCAGCAGCCTCGCCCCTCTGGTGCGGCACCTGCGTCCCCGCGTGCTGGACTTCAACGACCGCCTCCGCACCATGGCCGACCGCCGCGGCGCCGTGCTGGTCGACACCTTCCCCTACCCGGTCACCACCGACCCGCGGCTGTGGAGCGCCGACCGCATCCACGCCGCGCCGCTGGGCCACGCCCGTATCGCGGCGGCGACCGCGCACGCGCTCGGCGTCCCGGGCAGCGACGGCTCCTGGGCCGATCCGCTGCCGCCGCTGCCCGCCCTGGAGCCGTGGCGGCGCGCCGGGGCCGAAGCGGCCTGGGCGGCGGCCTTCCTCGGCCCCTGGCTGCTGCGCCGGCTGCGCGGGCGCTCGTCGGGCGACGGCCGCAGCGCAAAACGTCCCGGCCTGCTGCCGCTGCCCGCCGACGGCGGCCGCTGAACGCCGGCCGGCTACCGCCGTTCCGAAGCGGCCGAATCCCCCGCACCTGTCCGACCACGCACAACGGAGGCGGCATGCACGCGTTCCGCAGGGCCGTCGAGGCCGACGACCACCAGGCGATCGAGGCGATGCTGGCCGAGGACGTCGTCTTCACCAGTCCGGTCGCCTTCAAGCCCTACTCGGGCAGGGCGATCACCGCCGCGATTCTGCGCGGTGCGGCGCGCGTGTTCGAGGACTTCCGCTACGTGCGCGAGATCGCGGACGCCGACGGCCGCGACCTCGCCCTGCTGTTCACCGCCAGGGTCGGCGACACGAGGGTCGAGGGCTGCGACTTCCTGCACGTCGACGAGGACGGCCGGATCGACGACCTCAGGGTCATGGTCCGCCCGCTGTCGGGGGCACAGGCGCTGGCCGAGGCCATGGGCGCGCAGTTCGAGCGCATCCGCCGCGAGGCGGAGGGCGGCTGAGGGGCCTCGGCGCGGAGAGGGCTCAGCGCGGCGCGCGGCGCTCGTCGAGCAGGCCGCCGACGAGGGCGGCGGTCGCCGGCCCCACCAGGGCCTCGCCCTCGCGCGCGGTCTCCAGGCCGGCGGCCAGCGCCAGGCACATCCGGGCCGCCTGATCTGGCGGGACCCCCTCGACGGTGCCGGCGCGCGTGAACAGGTCGGTGAGCAGGTCGTGCAGCGAGGCGGAGAACGTGCCGCAGATCCCTCCGAACAGCCGGTTCCGCTCGTCCAGCAGTTCGGCGGTGTGCGGCGAGGCCCCGCCGACCCGGAACGCCAGGTCGAGCTTGGCGGCCAGCACGCCCCGGATGCGCTCGGCCGCCGGCGCGCCGGCGTCGGCCGCCGCGTCCCGGGCCCGGCCGAGCGCCTCCTGATGGAGGCGTTCGGCCAGCAGCCGGAAGGCCTCGTCCTTGCCCCGGACGTACTGGTAGACCGCCGACCGGGACACGCCCATCTGCGAGGCGATGTCGTCCATCGTGGTGCGCCGCGCGCCGTACCTGGTCAGACAGGTGTAGGCGGCGTCGAGGACCTCGTCGAGCCGGTCGGTGCCCATCGGCTCAGGCCAGCCTGTCGAGCATCTCTCGGGCGAGCGGAGCCGAGGAGGCCGGGTTCTGGCCGGTCACCAGCGTGCGGTCGACCACCACGTTCGGCGCCCAGGGCTCGCCCTCGCGCACCCGCACACCGGCCCGGGTCAGCCGGTCCTGCAGGAGCCACCGGGCCTTGTCGGCGAGGCCGCCTTGGCGCTCCTCCTCGTCGGTGAACGCGGCGACCTCGTAGCCGGCGAAGGCGTTGGAGCCGTCGGCCCCCGTCGCGGCGAGCAGCGCGGCGGGGCCGTGGCAGACCACGCCGAGCGGCTTGCCGCTCTCCAGCGCGTGCGTGAGCAGCGCACCGGAGTCGGCGTCGACCGCCAGGTCCTCCATCGGGCCGTGGCCGCCGGGGTAGTAGACCGCGTCGTAGTCGGCGAGGTCCGCTTCCTCCAGCTTGATCGGGTGCCGGAGCTCGGTCATGGCCTCAAGGGCGGCGCTCATTCGGTCGGCGCCCTCCTGGCCGCCGTTGGCCCCGGGTGCGAGGCTGCCCCGGTCCACGGTCGGGACGACCCCGCCCGGGGTGGCGACGGTGATCCGGTGCCCGGCCGCCGTGAAGGCCTCGTACGGGGCGACGGCCTCCTCGGCCCAGAAGCCGGTGGGGTGGCGGGTCCCGTCGGCCAGCGTCCAGTGGTCGACTCCGGTCATCACGAAGAGGATCTCCGACATGGTGTGCTTCCTCCGGCGAGCGGGTCGGTGCGGATCGCGGCGGTCGGCCGTCGCCACACCCTGACGTCCTGCACGCACTGACACTTTGAACATTGATCGTCAGTGCGGCGGCGCCTCCGATGCTAGCGATTGCGGCATCCCGGCGTCCAACCCCGCGGCGCGGCCGCCGCGGACCGGCGCTGCTGAACGGGTCTAGGGACGCGGGCGGCGGGCGGACCGCGGCGGGTTAAGCGGTGCGGCCTGCACGGCGCCGCCCGCGCTCCCCCGTCCGCCACGGGCGCTCTCGCGCCGGCGGCTCCCGCGAGTCGCAGGGCACGTCCGTGCCGTGCGGCGCGCACGCTCGCGACCGGGGCTGAGCATGGCTTCCGTTCTTGCGCGTTCAGCCCGCTCACCGTCTCGGAGAGCAGGCAGAGCAGGCGCGGCGGCCGTCGGGCGCGGCAGCGGAGCACGGCCCCGGCGCGCACGGGCCCGTCGAGCGCCCCCGAGCCGTTCACCGGAGGCGCGGCGCGATCAGCGCAGGGCGCACCCGCGCCCCGATGGCGGCGGTCGCGTCGCCGGGTGGCGCGGCCGGGCGCAGCCCGGGGGTCGCACCGGGCACCGCCCGGCGGGCGCTCGGCCCCCGCGCAGGCCGGGACCGGACGCGAAGCGCCCGGTGCGGCGCGCGGCCGGGCCCCGGAGCGGTCAGTCCGGTCGGCGCAGTCCCTCGACGAGGAGTCCCACGAGGCGGCGCGCGTCGTAGCGGGGGTCGTGGTCGGCGCCGATGCAGAGGTTGCCGACGCCCCGCATGAGCCCGTAGGCCTCCAGGTCGGGCCGGATCTCGCCGGATTCCGCGGCGGCGTCGAGCAGCCGGCCGCACACCGGCACGAGGCGGTCGAGGAAATAGGAGTGCAGCGCGTCGAATCCCGCGTCGTCGGACTGCAGGACGGCGGCCAGTCCGTGCTTGGTGACCAGGAAGTCGACGAAGAGGTCGATCCACCGCCGGAGCGCCTCGTAGGGCGTCGCGCTCGTCTCCAGCAGCGTCGGCCCCGCCTCGGCGCAGGCCTCGACCTGGTGCCGGTAGACGGCGATGATGAGGTCCGCGCGGGTCGGGAAGTGCCGGTAGATCGTGCCGACCCCGACACCGGCCTTGGCCGCGATGTCGCGGACCGGGGCGTCCACGCCCGAGGCGACGAAGACCGCGGCGGCCGCGTCGAGCAGCGTCTTCTCGTTGCGCCGGGCGTCGGCCCGCTTGGGCCGCGCGGCGCGCACCGCGCCCTGGTCGCTGTCGTTCACCGCGCCGCTCCCGCCTCGGCCGAACACGACACCCGGAACGACTCCCCCGGCCATTCTCGGAGTCAGGTTCCGTTTCCCCATAGTGCCAGGGCCCGCCTCGGCCGCCAACCCGGCCGCCGCCCCGTCCCGGCCGCGGCGCCCCCGGCTGTGCGCGCGGCGGGCCTCATGCGGGCCGGCGAAGGCCGAGCGGGCTCCGGCGGTGCGCCCGCGTCACCTCTCCGCACCCGCCTCGCGGGCTGCGCCGGTGCGCGGCCCGAAGACCGCCTCGTGCAGCAGCTCCACCGGGTGGCGCGCCCGGCGGCCGGTGCCGTGGGCGATCTGCTGGCGGCAGGAGACCCCGGTCGCGCAGACCTCCGCCCGGGGAGCGGCGTCGATAGCCGGGAAGAGGCGCTGTGCGCCGATGGACATGGACAGGTCGTAGTGCTCGGCCTCGAACCCGAAGGACCCCGCCATTCCGCAGCAGCCGGCGTCGAGTTCGCGCACCGCCGCGCCGGGCAGGTGCCGCAGCAGGCGCATGCTCGCGTCGGTGCCGAACGCCGCCTTCTGGTGGCAGTGCCCGTGGAACAGCAGCTCAGCGGGCGCCCCGTCGCCTCCGTCGCCCTTCGCCTCACTTATCCGCAGGCGCCCGTCGTCGAGCGCGTCGGCGAGCAGGTCCTCCACCAGGCGTGCCTGGGCGCCGACGGCGGCGGCGCGGCCTCCTCCCACGAGCCGGCCGTGCTCGTCGTGGAGGGTGGCCACGCACGAGGGCTCGCAGCCGACGACGACGGCGCCCCGACCGGCGTCGCCGGCGAGCCGGTCGACGAGGCCGGCCGCCGTCCTCTTCGCGTCGTCGAGCAGGCCCTTGGAGATCTGCGCGCGGCCGCAGCACAGGTCCGGCTCCATCCGGACCCGCCAGCCCGCCGCCTCCAGCAGCTCCACGGCCGCCTTTCCGATGTGCGGCTCGGTGAAGCTGGTGAAGGAGTCGGCGAGGAAGACCGCCTCGCCGGCGGTCCGCACGGCCGCGGCACTGCGCCGGGGCCGGCGCTGGTCCCGGCGCCGGAACCAGCGGATAAGGTTGTCGCGCCGGAACGCCGGCAGCGGCCGGCGGCGGTCGATGCCCAGGAGGCGGTGCATGAGCGCACGCAGGGGCGTGATCCGCCCGGGCAGGTTCGACAGCGGGGCGGCCGCGGAGCCCCAGGAGTTGAGCCGGCGGATCATGCCGAAGACCCGCGTCCGCAGCGGTGTCCCGTGCTCGCTGTGGTAAGCAGCCAGCGACTCGCTCTTGAACGCGGCCATGTCGACCGACATCGGGCACTCGTTCTTGCACGCCTTGCACTCCAGGCACAGGTCCAGGACCTCGTGGAGGCGCTCGCCGGCCAGCGCGGCGCGGGGGTCGGGCTCTGACAGCGCCTTGACCAGGGCGTTCGCGCGCCCGCGGGTCGAGTGCTCCTCGTCGCGCGTGGCCATGAACGAGGGGCACATGGTGCCGCCCGACCCGGCGGGCTTGCGGCAGGCCCCGATGCGCATGCACCGGTCGGCCGCGCCGCGCATGCCGCCGTGCCCGCTGAAGTCGAAGCGCGTCGGCACGTCGACCGCGGTGGGCAGGTTCGGCGTGCGGAGGTTCTCCGTCATCGCGGGAGCGTCCACGATCTTGCCGGGGTTGAGCAGGCGGTCGGGGTCGAAGGCGGCCTTGGCCTCGCGCATCGCCTGGTAGAGCTCGGGACCGAAGATCCGCTCGTTGAACTCGCTGCGCGCCAGCCCGTCGCCGTGCTCGCTGGAGTTCACCCCGCCGTAGGACAGGGCCAGGTCGCAGACCTCCTCGGCGACCGCGCGCATCGTGACCACCTGCTCGGGCCGGCTGAGGTCCATGAACGGGCGCACGTGCAGGCATCCGGCCGACGCGTGCCCGTAGAAGCCCGCGCGCAGCCCGTGGCGGTCGAGGATCTCGGCGAAGCGGGCGGTGTACTCGGCCAGGTGCTCCGGGGGCACCGCCGTGTCCTCCACGAAGGCGATTGAGCGCTCCTCGGGCCGGCCGGCCGCCATCAGCAGGCCGAGCCCGGCCTTGCGCAGGGCCCGGAACGGCTTCTGCTGCTCGGCCGTCGCGGCGCGGACCACGGCGTAGCCGTGCCCGCCGGCGCGCCACAGCGTCTCCAGCCGCACCGCGCCCGCGTCGGCTTCGGCGGCCTCGTCGGCGTAGAACTCCACGAACAGCAGCGCGGCGGGCTCCCCCTCCAGCCGGGCGGCCAGATGGCGGTGCTCGGGCGACCTTCGGGACAGGTCCAGGATGAAGCCGTCCACCAGCTCGATGGCGGCGCCGCCCGCGGCCATGGCGTCGTCGGTGGCCGCGATGGCCTCGGCGGTGGAGGCGAAGTGCCCGATCACCATGACCGTTGCGGAGGGTTTGGGAGTCAGCGCGACCTCCGCCTCGGTGACCACCGAGAGCGTCCCCTCCGAGCCCGCGGTGAACGCGGCGAGGTCGAAGGGCCCGCGGGCCAGCCGGTCCAGGCGGTAGCCCCCCGCTCGGCGCCAGAAGGTCTGCGGGCAGGCGTCGACGGCCGCCCGGCTGCGTTCGGCGAGTGCGGGAAGCTCGCGGTAGATGCGTCCTTCGAGGTCGCTCTGCGCCGCCTTGGCCTCGACGACGCCCGCCGCGGCGGGGCCCAGGCGCACGCGTGCGCCGTCGGCCAGGACCGCGTCGAGGGTGTGCACGTGGTCGATCGTCATGCCGTAGGCGGCGGAGCGGGACCCGCAGGAGTTGTTGCCGATCATCCCGCCGAGGGTCGCGCGGTTGCCGGTCGAGGTGTCGGGGGCGAAGAACATGCCGTGCGGGGCGGCCGCGGCGTTCAGCTCGTCCTGGACGAGTCCGGGCTGCACGCGGGCCCGGCGCTGCTCGGGGCTGATCTCCAGGACCCGGTTCATGTGGCGGGAGAAGTCGAGCACCACCGCCTCGCCCACGGTCTGCCCGCAGTGGCTGGTGCCCGCACCCCTGGGCAGTACCGGTGTCGCGAACCGGCGGGCGGTCTCCACGACGGCGGCGACGTCGTCGGCGTCGCGGGGCGCGACCACGCCGACCGGGGTGATCTGGTACATGCTGGCGTCGGTGGCGTACATGTGGCGCGTGTAGGCGTCGAACCGCACCTCCCCGCTGACGGCCCGGCGCAGTTCCGCTTCGAGATCATCGCTGTTTCCGCGTTCCGGCGTCATCGTTTCCGGGGTTTCGGCCACGGCAGCACTCCACCTTCCACGCTCCGGAGAGAGGGGCGCCTCGACCCTAGGCACTTCCATATGGCGATATCAAGAGTTTGTAATGCGAAACCACGAACGTACACTGACGCCAGGTTTCGGAAAGCTCCGTTGCCTGAAGAACGGACAGCGAAAACCACGATTCCACAATTCGGTAAGTAAATTCCGGAACGCGGAAAAATGGAGGGGCATGTCAAGCGGCCGTCATTTCCTGCAGATCCCGGGACCTACGAACGTCCCCGACCGGGTGCTGCGCGCCATCAGCTACCCGACCATCGACCACCGCGGCCCGGAGTTCGCCGACCTCGGGCTCGACGCCCTGGACAAGCTGAAGTCGGTGCTGAAAACCGGGGCCGACGCCGTCATCTACCCGTCCTCCGGCACGGGGGCGTGGGAGGCGGCCCTGGTGAACACCCTCTCGCCGGGCGACCGGGTCCTGATGTTCGAGTCCGGCCAGTTCGGCACCCTGTGGGCGAACCTCGCGCGCGACCTCGGGCTCGACGTCGAGTTCGTCCCCGGCGACTGGCGCAGCGGCGTCGACCCGGCGGTGGTCGAGGAGCGGCTGAGCGCCGACCCCGGCCACCGGATCACGGCCGTCGCCGTGGTCCACAGCGAGACCTCCACCGGGGTCGTCAGCCGGATCCCCGAGGTCCGCGCGGCCATGGACCGCGCCGGGCACCCCGCGCTGCTGCTCGTCGACACCATCTCCTCGCTGGGGTCGGTGGACTACCGGCACGACGAGTGGGGCGCCGACGTCACGATCGGCTCCTCGCAGAAGGGCCTGATGCTGCCGCCGGGGCTGTCCTTCCACGGCATCAGCGCCAAGGCCCGGCGGGCGTCGGAGTCGGCCGGGTTCGCCCGCTCCTACTGGAACTGGGCGCCGATGCTGGAGTCCAACGCCGGGGGCTACTTCCCCTACACGCCGGCGACCAACCTGCTCTACGGGCTGCGCGAGGCCGTGGCGATGCTGCACGAGGAGGGCCTGGAACAGGTCTTCGCCCGGCACCGCCGGCTCGCGGCGGCCACCCGCGCCGCTGTCGAGGCGTGGGACCTGGAGCTGGTGTGCCGGGTGCCCGAGGAGTACAGCCCGGTCCTCACCGCGGTGGCGATGCCCGAGGGGGACGACGCCGACAAGCTCCGCGCGGCGATCCTGGAGCGCTTCGACGTCTCGCTCGGCGCCGGGCTGGGCAGGCTGCGGGGCCGCGTCTTCCGCATCGGCCACCTGGGCCACCTCAACGAGCCGGGGCTGCTCGGCACGCTGGGCGCGATCGAGGCGGGGCTGCGGCTGACCGGCACGGCCCACCGCCCCGGCGGCGTCACGGCCGCGGCGGAGTATCTGGCCGACACCTCCGGGTAGCGCCCCGGCGCGACCGGCGGGGCGCCCGGGGCACAGGCCGTGCCCCGGGCGCCCGGTGGCGCCTCAGATCAGCCCGAGGCTCCAGAGGATCACCACGGCCACCATGGACGAGGCCCCTCCGACCAGGGTCACGCCCCCGTAGGAGAGCAGCGCGGCGCGCAGGGACATGCCCGACAGCGTCGTGCAGACCCAGAAGTAGCTGGAGTTGAAGTACTTGATGATCACCGACCCGCTCGCGGCGGAGAGCATGGCCGCCTCCGGCGACAGGCCGAGCGTGGGCAGCATCGGCGCGGTGAGGGAGGACGCGGTGATCACGCCGACCGTGGTCGAGCCGGTGATCACGTTGGCGAGGACGCCCAGGATGAACGGCAGCAGGATCGAGGGGATACCGAGGTCCAGCGTGTTCTCGGCGATGACGTCGACCGTCGGTGTGGCCTGCAGCAGCTCGCTGAGCGCACCGCCCAGACCGGTGACCATGATGATCATCGCCGACCCCTTGAGGGCGTTCTCCACCCAGGTCTCGCGCAGCGTGCGGGAGTCCTCGATGTTGCCGGACCGCCACGCCAGCACATAGGCGAGCACGACGCCGACGCCGAGGGCGAAGACGGGCCAGCCCAGGAACACGGCCAGGCCGTGGACCGGGTTGTCCTCCGACAGCGCGAAGTCGGCGGCGCTGCTCCCGCCGATCAGCGCCAGGGGGACCAGGATGGGGGCGTAGGACCAGCCGAGCGGGGGTAGCCGCCGCTCGCTGTCGGCGTCGATCCCCCGGCCGCGGTACTCCTCGGACGGAGGCGAGGTGATGCGCGGGCCGACCAGGCGCGCGTACAGCCACCCCATGAGCGAGCCGAAGAGGGTGACCACGGACCCGTACAGGATGATCACCCCGATGTCGGCCTCGACCACCGCCGCCGCGGCCAGCGGCCCCGGCGTCGGCGGCACGACGGCGTGGGTCAGCTGCATGGCGCCGACCAGGCCGGTGGCCATGGCGCTCATGGTGACGCCGGTCTCCAGCGCGGCCACGTGGACCAGCGGGTTCAGGATGACGTAGCCGACGTCGGAGAAGACCGCCAGCCCGATGACGAAGCCGGCGAGGGTGAGCGCCAGCGACATGTTGCGCTTGCCCACCAGGCGCAGCATGGAGCGCGTGATGCGCTCGACGGCGCCGGTGTTGCGAAGGGCTTCGGCGATCAGGGTCCCGAGGACGATGACGACCGCGATCGACTGGATGGTGCTGCCGAACCCCTTCTCGAACGCCTCGATGAAGACGGTCCGGTCGATGGTGGGCGCGAAACCCAGCAGCACGATCGGCACCAGGAGCGCGGCGAACACGTGCCATTTGTACCGGGCGATAAGGAAAAGCAGAACGACGATTACGGCGACGAATCCGACCAGAGCGACGACCGGCCGGTCCGTGATCGCTTCTTCCAACTGTCCAGTCCTCTCGGGGAGCCGAGCGGTGTTAGCACCGCGTCGGTTGACTGGTCTTAGGCGCGCGGATCAGAGCCCGAAATCGGGGGAATGCGGGGGCCGGCGGACGGGACGGCGCCCCGTGGCCCCGGGAGGCGAGATGGGGGAATCGACCGAAGGCAGGGCAGCGCTAAGTGGCCGGCGAATGGAGGGCGACCAGATATCGGGGATTATCTGTATTTCGTATTGCGAAATTCCTAATTCGCATCGCGACATATGACACTAAAGTTGAACCCGGTCCACGTCAACCCCTCTTTTCGACCCGAGTACGACGACCGAAATAGGGCCGCACAGCACAAAGGGCGTCGGCGCAGGAACGACCGCCCCGCCGACCGGACCCGGAGTGCCCGCCGAGCCGACCCGGCACTCCCCTGAGGCGCGACGGACGCTCCCGGGCGGCTGCGGCGAGGCCCGGTCCGAGAAGCCCCGGTCGATCGGGGACTGCCCGGCATACGGGCCGCGCACAGGCGAGGTCTCCGGTGATCAGTCGCACCGGGGCGATCGCACGCCGGCCATCCGGTTCGCCAGGCTCGCCCTGCGCTATGGGCCGCGGCCCACACCGCGGGATCGACATCCGGGCGCGCGATCGCGGGACGACACCTGGCGAACCGGCCTACGCGCGGGGCGGCGCGGGCGCCAACCGGGTCGCCGGCGGCAGCGGCGCGTGATCAGGGGAGGCGCGGAACGCCTCGATCGCGAGCGCGGCGAAGCGGCGGGAGGCCGCGACCCGCCCGGCGGCCGAAGCGGCGTGGACGCCCCGGTTGGCCATGAGCACGAGGACCAGGTCGTCCAGCACGAAGTCGCGGCGCAGGAGGCCGGCGTCCTTGGCGCGGCGGGCCAGCTCGGCGATCGACCTCAGCGCGCGTTCGCGGTCGCCGGCGAAGTCCATCGCGTCGGGGAACGCCGTCATGAAGGCGTCGGTGAAGCCCCGGCCGTGCGCGTGCATCTCGCAGACCTCCTCGACCACGCGGCAGAAGCCGCGCCAGGGGTCCGGGTCGGCGAGTGCTTCCTCGGCGACGACGTAGCAGGCGCGCATCTGCTCCGCGAAGGCCGCCACGACAAGGTCCCGCTTGGTCGGGAAGCGGCGGTACAGCGTTGCGGGGCCGACCCCGGCACGCCGGGCGACCTTGCGCATCGGCACGTCCAGCCCTTCGGCGGCGAACAGTCCGCGGGCCGCGTCGAGTATGCGTTCGCGGTTGTCCCGGGCGTCGGAGCGCAGTTTGTGAGGCAAAGGGTCGGCCACGGCTCTCATTTTAGCCAACCGGACGGGGGCGTCCACTAACGTCCGGGGGCGTGGACGCCGTGCGCCCGTCGGAGCGCGACGGCCCCGCAATCCGGCACCGGGCGCTGCGCGCGGCCGGTGCCGGTTCCGGTTCCGGTTCCAGGGCAAGGAGACGGTATTGAAGGCAATCGCGATCCAGGAGTTCGGAGCCCCCGAAGGCCTGGCGGTCGTCGAGCTCCCCGACCCGGCGGCCGCCGCCGGGGAGGTGCTGGTCGCCGTCGAGGCGATCGGCGTCGGCGGAGTCGACGCCCTCGTTCGGCGCGGCACGGTGGCTTCCCACGGGCTCTCCGAAGGCCACATCCCCGGCAGCGAGGTGGCGGGCACGGTGGCGGCGGTCGGCGACGGCGTCGACGCGGCGTGGGTCGGCCGGCGGGTGTGGGCGTTCACCGGGCTGGGCGGCGGCTACGTCGAGCGGGCGGTCGTGCCGGTCGAGCGGATTTTTCCCCTGCCCGCGAAGCTGCAGGCCGCCGACGCGGTGGCCCTCGGCGGGTCCGGGGTGGTGGCGCACTTCGGGCTGGCCCGCGCCCGCTTCGCCGCGGGCGAGTCGGTACTGGTGCGCGGTGCGGCCGGCAGCATCGGGATCATGGCGGTCCAACTGGCGGCGCGCGGCGGAGCCGGCGCAGTGGCGGTGACGACCTCCTCGGCCGAGCGCGGCGAACGCCTGCGCAAGCTCGGCGCGACGCACGTGCTGAACCGCTCCGGCGAAGGCGGCGAGGACGCACCCGCGGGCTACGACGTCGTCTTCGACATCGTAGCCGGCGCGGACATGCCCGCCCTCTTCTCCCGGCTCAACCCGAACGGCCGGCTGGTGGCCGTGGGCATCGTCGGCGGGCAGCCGCCGGCGGACTTCGGCGCGGAGATGATGGCGGCGTTCCGCAAGTCGATGTCGTTCGCCACCTTCAGCGCCG
The DNA here is from genome assembly GCF_039542725.1 of Streptomonospora halophila. NCBI lineage: Bacteria > Bacillati > Actinomycetota > Actinomycetes > Streptosporangiales > Nocardiopsidaceae > Streptomonospora > Streptomonospora halophila. Next base: position 20,732 of record NZ_BAABIK010000022.1, read on the forward strand.
ACACCGTGCCCGCGGCCCAAAGGGAGGCGGTGCGCGGCGAGCAGTTCGCCGAGGCTGCACGCGGCGAGCTGCACACCTGGGTGCACGAGCTGATGCCGCTGGAGGAGGCCGTGTCGGCGCATCGGAAGATGGACGCCGGCGAGGTGTTCGGCAGGATCGTGCTGACCCCGTAGCGGTCGCGGCCCGGCCGGAGTCCGGATCAGCCCCCGAGCCGCCGACGGGAGACCTCTTCAGCCGATGCCAAACCGGTGCTCTGCGCGGACCCCGACCGCGCTCTCGTCAAGGCGTTCATCGGACACGGCCTTGTGGAGGTGGGGGATGTCGAAATGCAGGTGCGGGTGATCCGCGACCGCATCGCGTCTGGGTTCACCCGAGTGCGGAACCATCGCCTTTACGATGTAGATTTTCTGGTCGGCGGCCGTGCATCGGCATCGGCCGAGCTGGCCACCACCCCTTCCGCGCCCGGCCCGTCCGCGACTTAGGCACTGTCCTTCGGAATCGGCGGCGAAGCAGGGCCCGCACTGGCACACTCGATGGCCGCGTCCGGTCGTTTCGAGCTCACCGATGCCGAGTGGGCCCTGCTGGCCCCGCTCATGCCCCCAGATGCGCCCAAAGGCGGCCAATGGGCCGACCACCGCCGCATCATCAACGCGACCAGCGGGCCCACCGCAGGCGCAAAGGCTCGGCGGGCGGCAGGCCCCCTGCCTTCGGCCGGCGGGCCTACCGCGGCCGCAACACTGTGGAGCGGGCGATCAACCTGCTCAAGCAGAATTATGCGGTGGCGACCAGGTGCGACAGCGGGCCGCGCTCTATGACGGCACGATCCAGCTCGCCACGATCCGAATCTGGCTGCGCGACCTCACCCGTTCAAAAAACAGAACCTAGACCCGCACGAGGGTGAGGTAGGCGAACCCCACCGTCTCGCGCATGCCGTGCAGCCGGGCCCTGAGGTGGGAGTCCGCCTTCTCCCGGACCTCGCTCGCGTCGGGTGAGGCGGGGTTCTCCCCGAGCCAGTCCTCCCACCTGCGCGCATGGCCGGACTCGAAGTCGTCCCACTCGTCCAGGCTCGCCTGACAGAGCGCGAGCAGCCGGAACCCGTGCGCGAGGGCGAGGTCCACCAGGTCGGGCAGCGTACGGTACTGGCCCGGCGGGACCGGCATCGCCGACAGCTCGGCGGCGGTCGGCTCCCGCAGCCAGAAGCACTCGCCGAACAGCAGCCGCCCGCCGGGCCGCAGCAGTCGGCTGACCGCGGCGAGCGCGTTGCCCGTGTGGGCCTCGGGCTCGCCGCCCCACACGTGGGCGGCGCCGACGTTGAACACCGCATCCGCCGGCGGGCCGGTCCACACCGCCGCGTCGCCTACGGTCAGCTCGACGCGGTCGGCCAGGCCGCGGGCCGCGGCGTCGGCCCGGCCGCGTGCGACGAGGTCCGTGTCGAGGTCGACCCCCGCCCCTGTAGCCGCGGGCTCGGCCTCCAGCGTACGCAGCAGCAGCTCCGCCCACCCGCAGCCGAGGTCGACAACCCGGCAGCCGGCCAGGGGGCCAAGCGAGCGGATCAACCGGCCGGCGCGCTCGCCGGAGAGCGGGCCGTTGAAGTCGAGACGGCGGTACGGGGCGGGCACCTCGGGAGAGACCATCCGCCGAGCCTGCCGCACCCGCGGGCGGGCGTCCATCCGGTTCTCCCGCCTAGCTCATGCCCGGCGGCCGGCAGGCGCTGCCGACCGCCGCGGGGCGGCGGCGCGCCCGCCTCCCTCCCCCGGCCGCGTCGCGCGTTGACCTTGACGCGGCGTCAACGCCTCTAATGGACGCATGCGAATCGGCGAGCTCGCCGCGCTGGTCGGGGTGTCCACCCGGACCGTGCGGCACTACCACCACCAGGGAATCCTTCCCGAGCCCGAGCGGCTGTCCAACGGCTACCGGGAGTACCGCCTGCGCGACGCGATCGCCCTCGCCCGCATCCGCCGCCTGACCGAGTTGGGCCTGTCCCTGGACGAGATCCGCGACGTCCTGGCCGACGACCGCGGCCGTGAGCTGCGGGAGGTGCTCGCGGAGCTGGACGCCGACCTGGCGCGCCAGCAGCGGGCGATCGCGGCCAAGCGGGAGCGGCTGGCGGAGCTGCTGCAGGAGGCGGACCTGGGTCCGGACTCCGCGGTGTCGCCCCGGATGGCGGAGGTGCTGCGCGGGCTGCCCGCGAGCGGTTCGGACTTCGCCGAGTTCGACCGCGGGTTCCTGGGGGTCGTCGACACCGGCGCCGACCCCGCCGACCGGGCCGCGCTCGGTGACCTGTTCCGCCTGCTCACCGAGCCCGAGGCGGCCGAGCGGACGCGTGCGATCTACACGCGGCTGGACGAGATCGCCGAGGCCGACACCGACGACCCCCGCGTCGCCGCGCTCGCCCGCGACCTGGCCGCCCATCTGCCCGGCGAGCTGGCCTCGGCCATGGTCGCGAGCCTCGACGACAGCGAGCACGGCCGGTGGCTGGACGCGCTCTCGCGTGAGCTGCCCGCCGCCCAGGCCGAGGTGTTCCGGCAGGTCGTGGTCCTGCTGCGGGAGCGGGTGTGATCCCGCGAACCGTGCGCGGGACGCCTCCTGCGGTCCTCGGGGCGCGGGCCGGAGCCTCCCGCCGCCGCTCGCGGCAGGCCCCGGCCGGCCCACCTCCCGTGCGCCGCGCCCCGCCGGGGACCGGCGCCTGAATCCCCAACGCGTGCGTCGGTGCCGCGGCATCGCCGAGCGCGCCCGCCCATCACCCGTGCCGTCACCAGAGAGGCTTTTGCCATGTCCGACACCGACCGCAGGCTGCCCTTCGACCGGCCCCGCCCGCTGGACCCGCCGCCCGCCTACGCCGAGCTGCGCCGCAGCGAGCCCGTCGCGCGGGTGACCGCCCCCGACGGGCGGCGCGCGTGGCTGGTCACCTCCTACGAGGCCGTGGCCGCGGCGCTGGCCGACCCGCGGCTGGGGATGACCCCGTCCGGCGCCGCCGAACCCGGAAACGACACGCTGTTCCAGGACGGCGATGCCCACACCCGCCTGCGCCGACTGGTCGCCAAGGCCTTCACGCCCCGCAGCGTCGCGGCCGTGCGTCCGCGCATCGAGGAGCTGGCCGCCGCGCACGTCGACGCGTTCGCCGACGCCGGCCCGCCCGCGGACCTCGTCGCGGGACTGGCATCCCCGCTGTCGCTGGCGGTGATCGGCGAACTGGTCGGCGTGGAGATCGGGGAGCGCGAGCGCTTCAGCGCGCTGGCCGAGGCGGCCGGCTCCGTGGACTTCTTCTCCCTGGACGACGAGGAGCAGGCGGCCGCGGCGATGAAGGCGTGGGACGACCTCACCGGCTACGCCTCCGGGCTGGTCGCCGCCAAACGCGAGGCTCTCGGAGACGACCTGCTCAGCGCCCTGATCTCAGTACGCGACGCCGACGACGGCCGGCTCAGCGGCGACGAGCTCACCGCGATGGCCACCACGCTCGTCGCCGCGGGCTACCAGACGACCCGCAACGCCGTCTCCGTCGGCGTGATCCAGCTCCTCACCGAGGGGCTGCTGGCCGGGCTCGCCGATGCCGGCGCCGAGGAGGTGGCCGCCGTCGTGGAGGAAATCCTGCGCCTGGAGGCCGGAGTGATCGCCGAGCCGTTCCCGCGCTGGGCCCACACCGACCTCGAACTGGACGGCGTCCCGATCGCGGCGGGTGACGCGGTCCTGGTGCGGATGGAGGCGGCCAACCGCGATCCGGCGCACTTCCCCGACCCGGACCGCTTCCTGCCGGAGCGGCGGTCCGCGAGCCCGCACCTGTCCTTCGGCCGCGGGCCGCACCACTGCCTCGGTGCGGCTCCGGCCCGGATTGAGCTGGGGGCGGCGCTGGCCTCCCTCGCCCGGCGCCTGCCCGGCCTCCGGCTGGGAGCCGCGGTAGAGGAGCTGGTCTGGGTCCGCGGCCAGACCGACGGCGGCCCCGCCACGGTGCCCGTCACCTGGTGACACGCCACAGAGAAGAACAGCCGCCCCGCGGCGACACCGCCGACCCGGCGAACCGTGCCGCCACCACCGTGCAGGGAATTCGCAGCAGTGCCCCCAACAAGCGAAGAAAGGCGAGACGCCCCCGCCCGTCCACAAAGGGGGGCCCGCAGCGCCCGCGCCGGTGATAGGCCCGGCACGAGCACAAACCGCGCCCCCCACCACCACGGGGCGGTGGCCGCCGTCGGCGGGAGCGGCGCGCCGCTCACCGTGGAGAAGCCGCGCCGGATGCGCACCGGTCCTCATCGGTCCGCCGTCGTGGTCGTTCCGGCGCACCCCTGGCACACGGGTCCCGCAGCGGCGTATGCGGGCCGCACCGGCCGCCCTCGCGCGAAGCCGTGGCCGACCGGCGCCGAGAACTGCCAGGCGGGCGCGCGGACGCTACCGGGCCCGGAACAGGGGGAGCAGGACCTCGTCCACGATGCCGGTGACGACCTCGTCGGCGACGGGGCCGCCGTGGGACAGGAAGTGGTAGCGCAACAGGGCGTGGCCGGTCTCCAGCTGGCGCTCCGTCACCGCCCGGCCGTCGATCTCGCCGCGGGCGTCGGCGCGCCGGACCACCTCGCGAACAGCGGCGATGCTGGTGCCGCGGGCGCGGGCGCGCACCTGCGCCGCGCGGGTGTCGTCCTGGAGCACCTCACTGATCACTCCGCGCATCGCCTGGCCCGCAGGGCCGGCGAGGTTGTCGTTGACCAGGCGCAGCATCGCGAGCAGGTCGCCGCGCAGGGTGCCGGTGTCGGCGACGTCGGCGGGCTCGGGCAGAAGGTGGTAGGCGGTGTCCATCACCAGTTGCAGCTTCCCGGGCCAGCGGCGGTACAGCGAGCCCTTGCTCGCCTGGGCCCGTTCGGCGACGCCCTCCATGGTGAGTCCCGCGTAGCCGACCTCCGCCAGTTCGGCCACGACCGCCTGGACGATCGCGTCGTGCAGCGCGGCGCCGCGGCGCCGCGGGCGCCTGCGGTGGTCGGTGCCGGAGGCCGCGGACTCCATGCTCCTCGCTCCTTCCGTGCGGGACGGCGCGGTCGGCCTGTGCGGGCCCGGATCACCGCCATCCTGCACCATGCCCCGGCGTCGCGGCGCGCCGCGGGCGGCGGCGCGCGGACCGACCCCGGCGCCGCACCCGCGCGCCCGCCGCTCAGCCGGGCGAGTGCGGCACCGGCGCCGGAGCACCGTCACGGCGACTCCCGCCCGCCGGCCGCCGTCACGCGGCCGCGGTCGCCGTCCACCGCCACCGCCTGCCCGTCGGCCAGCGCCGCGGTCCCCGAGCCGGTGCCGAGTACCGCCGGTATGCCGTACTCCCGGGCCACGATCGCGGCGTGGGAGGCGGGCCCTCCGGTGTCGACCACGACCCCGCCGGCACGCTGGAACAGCGGCGTCCATGACGGGTTGGTGTAGGGGCAGACCAGGATCTCCCCCGCCTGCAGGCTCCCGAACGCGTCGCCGTCGAGGACGACCCGGACCCTGCCGGTCGCCCGGCCGCCTCCGCCGGGCGTGCCCGCCGCCAGGGCGTCGCCGGGGTCCGCGGAGTCAGGGAACAGCGTGGTCGCCGCGATCATGGGCGCCCCGGCGTACTCCGCGCGCCGCGCCGCACGCAGCCGCACGCGCTCGCGCAGCGCCCCGGCCCTGTCGGCGGCGACCCGCTCCGGCGCGTCCAGCCGCTCCAGCTCCTCCAGGCGCAGATGCCACACGTCCTCGGGCGCGTGCAGGACCCCCGCCGCGGCCAGGCGCCGGCCCGCCTCCAGCACCGCGCGCCGCAGCACGGGCAGCACCCGGGTGAACTCGAAGTGGGTGTCCTCCCGGAACGCTGTTCCGGTGCGGGCGGCCTCCACGCGCCGCCGCATCCGCGCTCGGGCGCGCGGCCGGTCGCGCAGGCGCGGGTGGTCGAGCACCTGTTCCACGGCCCGGCGCGGCGGATCGACGGGGCGCGGGTCCGCGCCGCCGCCGACGAGGCCCTGGACGGCGCCGAGGACGACCGCGGGGGCGTCGATCCAGGTCGGGGCAGAGAGCAGCAGCGCGCTCGCGGTCTCGCGGTGGCCGTACTCCGCCAGGAAGCCGTCCAGCGCCTCCCGGAACCCGGCGAGCTCCGGGGCCTCGCGCACGCGCTCCACCAGGGCCTGCGGATCTCCGGCGGCGAACGACGAGGCCAGCACGGGATCGGCGTCGACCCGCCGGGCCAGCTCGTTCAGCGCGAGGTTGCAGTCCGTCGTGCGGGTGCGCGCGCCCGCGACCAGGTCGGCGAAGAGTGCGCTCAGGCCGAGGCGGCGCAGCGCCAGCCGCAGCCGGACCAGCGCCAGTCCGGCCGCCGGCAGGTAGTCCACCCGGAGGGCGGTGGCCAGATCCACCGCGGCGGCCACGCGGTGCGGGATCCGCATCAGGTCGCGCCAAGCGAGGTCCGCGAGGCGGTCGGACTCCAGGTCGGCCACGCGCCGCTCGAACTCCGCGAGCCGGGGATCGCCGCGCCAGGCGGCGGGGTCGTAGCGGCGGATCCGCGAGGCCAGGCGGACCGGGGCGGTGAGCGTGCGCCACGTGGGCCGGGGCGCGGGCGGGGCGAAGCGGTCGACCACGCCGTCCACCTCGGGCAGTATGGCCGCGAAGTCCAGGCGAGCGCCGGGCAGCTCGGTCATCATCTCCTGCACCATGCGCCCGGGGCCGGGCAGGATCCAGGCTGTCACGTCCAGCGGGTAGGGGCGCACGGTGAACATCTCGTAGAGGGTGGGTGCCATGAAGCGCTGGAAGCGGTTCATCCGGACGGGGGCCGGCGGCAGCGCGGTGAGCGGCCGCGACTGCAGGAGCACGATCCGCCCGTCGGCGTAGGCCCATTCCGTGTCCTGCGGGCGGCCGAAGAAGCCGGCCACCGAGGCCCCCAGGGCGGCGAGCTCGGTGAGCGCCTCCTGCGGCAGGCTCCGCCGGCCGTCGGCGGCCCCCGTCCCGGCTTCCTCGACGGTCCCGCCGCCCTGCGCCGCACGCACGACGACCTCGCGGCGGCCGGGACTGAAGGTGCGGACGGCGCCGCCGGGGTCCAGGACGTAGTGGTCGGGGGTGACCGCGCCGGAGACCACGGCTTCACCCAGGCCGGGGCTGGCGTCGACCACCAGCTCCTCCCGGGACCCGGTGACCGGGTTCGCCGTGAACATGACCCCGGCGGCCTCGGCCTCGGCCATGGCCTGCACCACCACCGCGATGCGCACCTGCGCGGACTCCACACCCAGGCGGTGCCGGTAGGCGATGGCGCGGTCGGTCCACAGCGACGCCCAGCAGTCGCGGACCGCGTCGACGACCGCGTCGGCGCCGGCGACGTTGAGGTAGGTGTCCTGCTGCCCCGCGAATGCGGCGCCGGGCAGGTCCTCCGCGGTCGCGCTGGACCGCACGGCCACCGGGCCGCCGCCGAGGGCGGAGTAGGCGGCGGTAACGGCCGCACGCAGCTCGGCGGGGACCTGCGCGGCGGCGATCTCCGCGCGGACGGCGGCCCCGGCCGCCGCGGCGTCCACCCCGTCGGCGGTCTGCGCCTCAGCGAGGCGGGCCGCGATGCGGTCGGCCAGGCCGCCGCGTTCCAGCACCCGGGCGTAGGCGGCGGTGGTGACCACGAACCCGTCGGGCACCGGGTATCCGGCCTGCAGCAGCGCGCCGAGGTTGGCCCCCTTGCCGCCGGCGCTGTCGAGATCGGCGGCGCCGAAGGCGCTCAGCGGCCGGACCCCACCCGGCACGTCACCGCGCCCGCCGCGCGCGCCGTCCCGCGGAGCGGGGCGCGGCCGCTGCTGCTGCCCGGCAGCCTGCCCGGCGGCGCGCCGCGGCTCGCCCCCCTGCGTGGCGCGGTCCTGCTGCGGGGTCGTCATCATCCACTCCTCTGTCGGGAGGTCGTCCGGCTCGGACGCCCTCGCGGCCCCGAACTCCCCCGCGGGGGCGGACGCCACCTCGGCGAGGGGTCTCGCCCGGCGGGAGCACCGCGCCGGTGGCCGCGAGCGGCCCCGCCGGGACTCGCCGAATCTTAGAGCACGTTCCGTCCTCTAATGAGCGTAGGCGTCACCGGGGCTCCGCGCAATGCCCGCACCCGTGCGCGCCCGCGGCACCGCAGCGGATGCACGAGGGGAGCCGTCGCACGCCGCGTCCTCCGCGGTTCCCGCGGGCGGGGGCGGCGGGGAAGGCGGGCGAGGGGGCGGGAGCGGGCGGAGGATCACCCACCGCCGCCGGTTCGCCTGAGCACAGGCCGGGTAGGTGCGTGACCGTCGCGCGCTCCGCGGCTGCGAGTGGGAGGGGGTCGCCATGGCGACGGTCCACGTGCGCTACATCGTCGACGACGTCGACGCCGCCGTCGAGTTCTACCGCCTGCACCTGGGGTTCACCGTGGAGGCCAGGCCGGGGCCCGGCTTCGCGGTACTCGCGCGCGGGGACCTGCGGCTGCTGGCCAGCGCCGCGTCCGGTCCGGGCGGTGCGGCCCGGCCGATGCCCGACGGCCGAACGCCCCGGCCCGGCGGGTGGAACCGCATCCAGCTGCGGGTCGAGGACCTCGCCGCGGTGGTCGAAACGCTGCGCTCCGCCGGGGTGCGGTTTCGCGGCGACGTCGTCACCGGCCGCGGCGGCACGCAGGTCCTCGTGGAGGACCCGGCCGGCAACGCGGTGGAGCTGTTCCAGCCGTTCGCCCCCGAGTCCGGCTGACCGTGCCGCCGCCCCCTCGCAGAGCGCGAAGCGGTGCCGGCGGCCCGGTGAAACGACGACTGCCCCCGCCGCGGACGGCGGGGGCAGTGTCAGTGCTGGATGGCGCGGAGCGTCCGGTCTACCGGGGCCGCGCCGCCACTACACCGCGCGGACGCGCTCGGCCTGCGGGCCCTTGGGGCCCTGCGTGACGTCGAACTCGACGCGCTGGTTCTCATCGAGGTTGCGGAAGCCGCTGCCGTCGATGTTGCTGTAGTGGACGAAGACGTCCGGGCCGCCCTCATCCTGGCTGATGAAGCCGAAGCCTTTTTCGCCGTTGAACCACTTGACTGTTCCCTGAGCCATGACTGCCTCCTGGCAGGTCGACGGGTCGAATCCGATTTTCCGGATCCGCGATCGCTTTCAGAGCGCCCACCCACCATCCCTGGCTGCAGGATCACTCGCGTTGAAGACTGCGAGCGCAATACACGAAGTCAAATTCGTACAACGAAAACGCACGATCGCTCAGTAGAACAACCTACAGCATCAGGTATTCCCCCCGCGCGGTTCTTCGCATCCGGAGTGTCCGGGCTGCACCGGAGGGGCGGCGCCGCTCGGAGCGGCCGGCGGCCGCAGAAGGGCACCGGTGCCTTCTCGCCGGGCGCCGGGCGCACCGCCCGCACCGGCATCCCGGAACCACCCCGCACCCGCTCCGACCTGCGCAGAACGGACGGACCGGCCGCCACAGCGGCGGCCGCCGGGCGGTCGCCTGGGGCCGCGGGCCGCAGCGGTTCGGGGCCCGCGTGCCGCGCCTTCTCGGGCGCCGCGACAGCGGGGACCGCGCGCTAAACGCCCGCGCACCCCCCGGGAATGTGTCCTTCGTCTCCAGACCGCGCGCCGGCCCGCCGCGGTGGGCGGTCCGCGGTGGGCGCCCCGCGGACCCCGGCCGCCGGCGGTGGCCGACCATCGGCGCGGGCCTCTCACCTCTCCACCCGGACTCGGCCGGGGCCGGCCTGTTCTCCGGACGCCGCGCGGCGGCATCCTTGCGGCCGGGGACGGCGGCTCCGAGACTGGGAGCGGCGGGCCGGAGCGACGGATGGGTTGTGGGACGTGGTGAGCCCGGCGCGGCGGGCGTTGGCCGGAGCGGTGCTGCTCGATTTCGCGGTCGGCCCGCTGTTCCTCTGGGACGCCTTCAGCCGCGCGCTCTCCGCCGAGCTGGGCGTGCCGGGCCCGCAGCTGAGCCTGGCCTATGCCGTCGGCCTGGCGTCCTTCACCGCCGGCGTGCTCGCGGGCGGGCGGGCCGCCGACGCGGTGGCGCCGCGGCGGCTCGCCCTGGCCGTCGGCGCGGGGGTGGTCGTGGGCTTGGCGACGGCCGGGCTGGCGGTGTCGCTGCCGGTCCTCGTGCTCGGCTTCGGCGTCGTGCTGGGCGGATCGACGGGACTCGGCTACGCCACCGCCGTCCGCGTCGCCGGGACCTCCGCGACCAGGCGCGGGAGTGCGGTGGCGGTGGTGGTCAGCGCCTACGCCGCCGGCGCGGTCGTGCTGGCCCCGGTCGTCGGCGTCCTGCTGGAGACGGTGGGGCGCACCGGGATGTTCGCGGCCCTCGCGGTGCTGCTCGGCTGCCTGACGGCGTGCGCGAGCGCCCTGCTGCCCGGAGCGGTGCCGCCGGCCCGCTCCGCGCCGCCGCGAGCACCGGGCGCGCCGCGGCCCCCGGCGCTGCGCCCTTACAGCCGGCCGATCCTCGCGGCGTGGGCGATGTTCTGGCTGGGCAGTGCGCCGGCGCTGGTCGCGTTCGGGCACGCGGGCGGATTCGCCGGGGCGCCGGAGCTCGCGGTGGCGGCGGTGGCCCTGCTCAACGCGGGCAACTTCGCCGGGCGGCTGGCCGCGGGGCCGATCGCCGACCGGATCGGCCATGTCCCGGCCCTGCACGCCGCGGCGGCAGTGCTCGTCGGGGCGTGCCTGACGCTGGCCCTGGCCGACGGTCCCGGCGGCACGCTGGCGGCGCTGGGGGTCCTGGGCGCCCAGTACGGCGCCGTCTCGGTCCTCACGCCGATGGCGGTCGCCGAAGCCGTGCCCGCCGACAGGTTCGGCGCCGCCTACGGGCTGGTGTTCAGCGGATGGGGCGCCGTGGGCCTCGCCGGGCCGGTCGGCGCCGCCTGGCTGGCGGCGGACACCGGCTATCCGGCGGTCGCCGCCGTGCTCACCGGTGTCGCGGTGCTGTTCTGGGGCGCGGTCGCAGGGGTGTCGGCGGCCCGGTTCGCACCCGCCCGGTAGCCGCGGGCGGGTGCGAACCGGGGTCCCGCCACGGCGGCCGGTGCGGAGCCGAGTCGGGACTCCGCCGTCGCGGTCGCAGCCGGTCAGGAACCGGAGCAGCTGAGGCCGCTGGGTTCGGTGGTCGAGCCGGAGGCGACGAAACCGAAGGTGACGCTGCCGTCGGCGGGGAGTGCGCCGTTCCACTGCGTGTTGGTCACCGTGATGTCGCCGCTGGTGCCGGAGCTCTCGCCGTTCCAGATGTTGCTGAGGGACTGCCCGGGCGCCAGGGACATGTCGACGCTCCAGCCGTCGAGTGCACCGGAGGTGTCGTTGCGCACCGTCACCTCGCCCTGGTAGCCGCCGGACCAGGAGTTGACCGTCTGGTAGGCGGCGGTGCAGGTGCCGCTGCCGCCCGGATCGCCGCCGTCACCGGGGTCGTCTCCCCCGTCTCCCGGGTCTCCCCCGTCGCCGGGGTCGCCGCCGTCGTCGGTGAGTGTCGGCGTCTGCCAGTTCCGCCAGGCGGAGAGGTCGCCGGACTCGCTGGGCGAGATCCGGAACGCGCCCGGCGCGCTGCCCGAGTCCAGCAGGAACCGCTCGATGCTCTGCCGCATCGGGCCCTGCCATTGCGACCTGGTGGCGCAGTGGGTGCCGTCCTGGACGTCGGAGATGTAGGAGATGTTCTCCCCTGCCCCGAGCGCCCGGTAGACCTCGCGCCCGCCCAGGGCGGCCACGCTGCCGGACGTGGCGCCCAGCCAGTCCACGTGCGGGTTCTCCATGATGAGCAGGCCCCGCGGCGCGACCATGCCCACGATCTCGTGCGTGTCCACGGGAAGGGCGGCCGGGTTGCCGGTGTAGGAGCTGAAGGCGTCGCCCAGCCAGGGCTGCTCACCGTAGGCGCTGCTCAGCGGCTGCGCGCCGTCCTCCTGGGCGACCGAGCGGAAGGCGGGGACGCCGGCGGTGCCCGACTCTACGGGCATGGTCAGGTCGATGCGCTGGTCGAACGCGCCGGCCACGAAGGCGCCCTTGCCGAACCGGGAGCAGCCGGTGACACCGGTGCCGTCGGCGCGCAGGACGCTGCCGCCGGACTGCTCGATGACGTCGATGATCCGGCTGATGCCCCAGGACCAGGCCATCAGCAGCCCGGTGCCGCTGGAGGAGCCGTAGAGGTCGTAGAACGCGCCCTGCTTGCTGTTTCGCGAGGTGCCCTCGGCGCCGACCGCGAAGGGGTCGAAGTCGATTACGGCGGCGCCGGTAGACGTGATCGTCTGGGTGTCGGCTCCGAGCCCGCCGAGGACGACGACGGCGGGGAACGGGCCGGAGCCGCTCGGCAGGTCGACGCCGGCCGAGAAGCTGGTGCTGCGGCCCTGGTCGGTCACGTTCACGGTGATGCCGGAGCCGGAGACGGTGCCGCTGACCCTGTCCGGCGGCGCGGGCTTCTGGCCGTAGACGGAGCTCTCCGCCAGCTCCTTGATCTCGGCGCGGCGGCACCGCCATTCGGACGTGGTGCTGATCCGGGTGCCGTCCAGCTTCGTGAAGGGGTCGGGCAGCAGGGCCTCGGACATCTGCCCCGGATCGGGCACCGGGCAGTCGGCGCCGTCGTCCTCGTCGGCGAGGACGCCGGCCTGGGGCGTGAGGGTGGCGGCCAGGGTCAGGGCGGTGACGCAGGCCGCGCCCGCCCAGGCCCGCGGCCCGTATCGGCGGAAGCGCATTCGGACCTCCATGGGATGGCGCGCAGCCGAGAGCGGCGGCCCGGCGGCCAAGGGCGCCGGGCCGCGTACCCGCCGGTTCGCACCGGATTGGGGGATGTACGCCGTTCCGACCCGCCCGCGGCACCGCCGCGAGGGCGGCGGCCGGGTGTGTGTAGGCGCATGCTGACTCCCGGTAGGGGTGGATGTGCGTTGCACGGGCCGGAATCAGGCTTGAAAGCGATTCCATGGTAATGAAAAATTTCGGCCGCTTTCCAGAACTTTCGCGGCTCGATTTCCGGAATGTTTTGGAAAGCGCTCTGGCCTGCCCCGGAGCCGGGGTGGACGGGCTGGGCGGCTGCTCCACTCCCCCTACCCGGAACATGCGGCGGTGCGGGGCGGCCGGTCGCGCGGGGGCCGGCCCCTCCCGCGGCACGCCGCGGACGGCACACGGCCGCCCCGGGACGCACACGCACGCCGGCTACTCGGCGCGCGGGGCCCCGGGGCGGGCGCCGCCGGGGGCGGGCGCCGCGGGGAGCGGGCGCTCAGAGGGTGCGGCCGAACAGGTCCAGCAGCGCCTTCCAGTGGCGCTCGGTCGCCGCCTCGTCGTATGCGGCGGTGTCGGCCTGGGTGTAGCCGTGCTGCGCGCCCTCGTAAACCTCGGACGTGAAGCGCACGCCCGCCGCGGTCAGGGCCCGGTCGAGGCGGTCGATCTGCTCGGGCGGCATCGCGTGGTCCTTGTCGGCGTGGCCGAAGTACAGCTCGGCCGTGATGCGGTCGGCAAGCAGGTGCGGGCCGTCAGGAGCGTCGGGGGCCAGATTGGCGCCGTGGAATCCGGCCGCCGCGGCCACTCGATCGGCGTGGGTGGCGGCCGTGCGCAGGGACAGGATCGCGCCCATGCAGTAGCCGACGACGCCCGCCGGCCCGGCGGTGGCCTGGGGGACCTCGGCCAGGCGGTCCAGGTAGGCGCCGGCGTCGCGCACCACCTGCTCGGGCGTGAGCGACTGCATGATCGGACCGAGCCTCTCGAAGATCTCCGGGCGGTTGGAGGGGTCGATGAACTCCGGAATCTCGACGACCGGCGAGCGCCCGTGGCGGTAGTAGACGTTGGGCACCAGCACCGTGTAGCCGGCCGCGGCCAGGCGGGTCGCCATCCGCTTGAGCTGAGCGCGCAGCCCGAACGCGTCCATGTAGAGCAGGACGCCGGGATGGGTGCCGCCGTCGTCGGGGTGGGCGAGGTAGGCGTCGGCGACGCCGTCCTCGGTGGTGATGTCCACGGCGGTGCCGTACACGGTGGCCATGTGGGCTCCCTGGTAAGACGCGGAGACGGTTGCGGGCGGGCCGGGCCGGCCCCAAGATGCGCGCGCTCCGGCGCGGACGGCGGGAAGCTCGCCGCACGAGCGCGGCCGCCGTCCGCCGCGGATGCGCCGGCGGGACTCCTCCGGCACCGGCAAGGAGGCTACTCCCGCCGAGGCCGTGAAGCGGTCCGCCGCCTCCCCGAGCCGCCGAGCGGCACCTGCCGGCACGCGGCACAGCCGGAACCCCACCGACACCACCCGCTCCCCGTGCCGCCCAGTCCCCCGACCACCGCGGCCGGGGGTGTGGGGCTGCGGCGGGTGGTGGGCGGGGTGGGTGAGGTGGGTGGGGTGGGTGGGGGTCGGCATTCTACCGGGGCGTCTTCAGGCGAGGCGGGGGCCGCTGTGTTCACCGCCTGGGCGGGGGCCGGCTCACGGTTGCCTGCCGGCGGAGCCGTAGACGGCCTTGGTGGCCGCGAGGAGGACGGCGCTGACGAACCAGAGGGCACCGGCCGCGCCGGCGGCTCCCGCCACGGTGGCCGCGGCCGCGGGGATCGCGACCTGGCCGAGGCGGTTGCCCCACAGGCGCAGGGACAGGGCGGTGCCGCGCGTCTCGGGCGGGACGGCGCGCACGACCATGGTCATGGTCAGCGGCTGGCCGAGGCCCAGGAGGAAGCCGCCGAGGGCGAGCGCGATCCCCATGGCCGCGGTCCCCGACACCGGCAGCGCCACGGCGCTGAGAGCGGCGGCGGAACCGAGCGTGCTGGCCATGATCAGCAGGCGGCGGGACCAGCGCTGTACCAGCCGGTCCACCAGCAGGCGCGACAGGATCGACGCGGCCGCGCGGGTCGCCAGGAGGGCTCCGACGACCGCCGGGGTGATCCCGCGCTGTTCGGCGATGAGCGGCAGGTAGGCGGTCAGCAGGTCCACCGCCGCCAGCAGCGCGAGGCTGGTGAACAGGCCGGTGGGCACGCCGGGCCGGCGCAGCAGGTTCGCGATCGGCAGCGGCGCGGAGCCTCCGTCCCCGGTCCGCGGCCGGGTGGCCGACCAGAGTCCGAGGACCGCCGGCAGTCCCAGCGCCGCGGTCAGCGCCGCCACGAGCAGGGCCCGCTGGGTGGCGGACTCCAGGCCGGCGTCGGAGGAGGCGTCGGCGAGCAGCAGGCTGGTGAGGAGCGGCCCCACCAGCTGGCCGAGAGCCGCCGACGCCGTGAGCAGGCCGAAGTTGCGGTCGAGCCGTGCTTCGGCCGACCGCTGGGCGACGAGCCGCTGCGCGGCGACCATGAAGGTGAGGTGCCCGAGCCCCAGGACGGCGCTGCCCGCGGCGACGGTCGCCAACCGCTGGGACCCGGCCAGCAGCAGCGGAGCCAGCGCCATCAGCACGATGCCCGCGGCCACGATCCAGGCGGTGCGCCGGAGGCGGTCGCTGAGCCGCCCCAGGGGGACCGCGACGACCAGCGGAAGGATCGCGAACGCCGCCGTGATCAGGCCGACCGCGAACGCGTCGGCGCCCAGTGCGACGGACCGGTAGGAGATCAGCGGGCGGCACAGGTTGAGCGTGGTCTGGGAGGCGACCACGGTGACCAGCAGCCACCACAGCCAGCGGTCCCGCGGTGCGGCGCGGGGCGCAGCGCTCACGGGCGGTTCCGGTGCGGTGGCAAGGCGGCCATGGGTCCTCCTGAACAGGCGCGGCACCGTAGGTCCGGTCATCCTACGGGCCACCCGCCACGGTCCCGGCGAGCGCCCCTCGGTTCCACCCCGCCCCCGAACGGCCGGTGGTGCGCGCCTGCCCATAGCGAAGACGCGCAGGGACTCCGCACGCCGCACTCCCAGACGGGCCGCGGACGCAGGGAGCAGGGCAGCCGGCGTGGCCCTCGGCGGAGTGCGCGGAAGGCGGGGGAAGGCGGAAGACCCTCCGCGGCGCGTACGTACATGCGGGCACTGAACCGCCGCAGACGTCCTCCGCAGTCTCGAGGAGGCAGGACGCCGACCGGGTGCGGTGGCGCGGAAGGCGAAGGCGGCGCGGTGGCCCTGCTCCTCCACCATGCCGAAGCGGGTCGATCGATGATCACGACCGCTTGCGGACGGCGCGGTTGTAGGGGGCGGCGTCGCCGTGGCACGTCACCTCGGCGGCGACCGGGGCGGCAGCCGCCACCGGCCCTCGGGCGCCGGTCGCGAAGGCGGCGCCGGTGTCGCGCAGGCGGCGCAGCAGCACGGCCGCCGATACCAGCCGTGCGCCGGAGCGCAGCGGTCGGGAGCGCCCCGTGCACGTCGCCGCGGACGCAGGTGGGCTTTTCGGTGTCCCGCTCGTCGTAGCCGAGTGGCTCGGGGCCCTCGAAGGCCTCGCGGCGGAGGTGCCGCAGCAGCCTGTGAAGGGCGGGCGCCGCCGCGGTGGCCGGCCGGTGGACCGGGTCGCCGACGCGCCGCACGACGTTGCCGCCCCCCGCAGCGCGCCTTCGTCACCGTCGCGGGCCGCCCGCCGCGTGTTCGCCTTCCGCCCCCGCTCCGAGTTTCGCCAGCGCCCTGCCGCGCCCGGTCGCGCCGCGCCCCGCGCGCGGTGTCCGCGTGCCTACGGCAGGCAGCCGGCGACGGCGGCCGCCACGGCCTTGCGGACGGCAGCGGTGTCCGGGGGCCCGCTCGCGCGGTCGGCGAAGAGCAGGTGCCCGGAGCCGAGCAGCGCCGGCGCCAGCGCCTCGACGTCGGTCTCCGCGGCGATGCGCCCCAGTCGGCGCTCCGCCGCGAGGTAGTCGGCGAGCATGGCCGCGGTCTCGACCAGCAGGGGGACGCCCGTCGGCGTGGTCTCGCGGAGCCGGGCCCGCAGGCCGTCGCGGGAGATCACCAGGCTGACGACCGCCACGGCCACCGAATCGAACAGCTCCGCCAGCGCACCGGCGAGGTTGTCGACGACGGTGCCGGTACCCGCGGCTCCGCGCAGCGCGGCGGCCTGGCCGTCGAGCCGGGCAACCCGGTCCCGCACGAGCTCGGCGAGGAACGCGTCGAAGTCGGCGAAGTGCCGGTGCAGGACGCCCTTCGCACAGCCCGCCTCGTCCGTGACGGCGCGGCTGGTCAGCGCGTTCGGCCCGTCCCGCAGCAGGACCCGCTCCGCGGCGCCGAACAGTTGATCGCGCACGTCGCGGATGGCCGTCCCGGTCGGCACCGGTGCATCCCTCCCCACTGGTCCCCGCCCCACCCGATTGCCAGGTGGGCACGCGCCCACTAGTGTGGGCACATGCCCATTATAAGGCCGGAACCCACTCCCCCCGAGCCGCCGGAGCCCCAGGAGCCCCACCGGGCGCGCGAGGTCGCGGAGTCGTTCGGCACGGATCCCGAACGCTACGACCGCGCCCGCCCGCGCTACCCCGAAGCCCTGGTCCGGGCGATCACCGCCACGCTTTCCGGCCCCGATGTCCTCGACGCCGGCTGCGGCACCGGCGTCTCGGCCCGCCCGTTCCAGGAGGCCGGCTGCCGCGTGCTCGGTGTCGAGCCCGACGCCCGCATGGCCGAATGGGCGCGGCGGCACGGCACCGAGGTCGAGGTCGCCGAGTTCGAGTCCTGGGATGCCGCGGGCCGGTCGTTCGACGCCGTCGTCTCGGGCCAGGCCTGGCACTGGGTCGACCCCGACGCGGGCGCCGCGAAGGCGGCCGGGATACTGCGGCCGGGCGGGCGCCTGGCCGTGTTCTGGAACGCCGCCCGGCCGCCGCAGGCGCTGGCCGAGGCGTTCGACGCCGTCTACCGCCGGGTCATGCCCGACTTTCTCGCCCGCGCCCAGTGGGCGGCGACCGGCGCCCAGCCGTACGAGGCGATGTGCGATCGCGCGGCCGACGGGATCCGGGATTCCGGCGCGTTCGGCGCACCGGAGCGGTGGCGGTTCGACTGGGAGCGCACCTACACCCGCGAGGAGTGGCTCGACCAGGTGCCCACCACCGGCGGCCACACCCGGCTGGCGCCCGAGGACCTGGAGCGTGTGCTGGAAGGGGTCGGCGCGGCCGTCGACGCCTTCGGCGGCGCCTTCACGATGCCCTACACCACCGTCGTGGTCACCGCCGGCCGGACCGCGGCCGACTGACGCGACGGCGCGGGCGCGCTCGCCCCCCGCCGTCCGGTCGGCGGTCCTCCCGGCGGCCGACCGCCCCTGACCAGCGCCAAGAGGCCCAGACCACCGACTTTCGCAGATCAGGGATACCAATCCGCTGATACCATCGATCGGTGAACGAACGGGACGAGGTGCGCCGGCGGATCCTCGACGCGGCGGCCGAGCTGCTGCAGTCGCAGGGGCGCGACGCGGTGACCACGCGGGCCGTGAGCGCGGCGGCCGGGGTCCAGCCGCCCACCATCTACCGGCTCTTCACCGACATGGCCGGCCTCCTCGACGCCGTGGCCGCCGACGGGTTCGACACCTACCTGCTGCGCAAGTACGACCAGGAGCTGACCGACGACCCGGTCGAGGACCTGCGCACGGGCTGGGACGGGCACGTCGAGTTCGGTCTGGGCCACCCGGCCCACTACCTGCTGATGTACGGGCAGCCGGACCCCGGCCGCCGCTCGCCCGCCGCCGAGCGGGCGTCGCAGCGGCTGCACATGCTCGTGGGGCGCGTCGCCGAGGCGGGCAGGCTGGCGGTCAGCGTCGAGGCCGGGGCGGAGACCATCCACGCCGCCGGCAGCGGAGCCGTCCTCCACCTCATCAGCGCCCCGCCCGAAAAGCGGGACCCCGCCCTGTCGCGGCGGCTGCGCGAAGCGGCGATCGGCGCCATCACCGGCGCGGCGCCGCCCGGACCGCCCGACCACGCCCAGCGCGCGGCCGGGCTGAAGGCCGTGCTCGACGAGGCGGAGGGCCTGTTCACCGCCGGCGAACGCGCGCTGCTCGGCGAGTTCCTCGACCGCCTCGCCGGCGCCCCGCCGAGCGGCTGAGCCCGCTCTACGCGACTCCGGCCCCATCCGCGGCTCCCGGCACCCGCCCCGTTCCGCCGAGCCGGGTCCCAAGCCTTCGGGAGAGAGCTCCGGCGCCGGAAGCGCACGTGCGGGGAGCGTACGGGGAGAATGTCGGATTCGTAGGGATCTGTACTGATCTAGGCAGGCGCTGCGCGACCGGGTAGAGTTCCTGGCCGCCCCCTCGATCGGCACCGAGGCGGTCGACGGTCCCGCGCATCCCCCCGAGGCTCCGAGGATAGATGCCGCTCAGTTCCAGCGCCCCGAAGGCGGCCGCCGCAGTGCGGCCGCTTCTCGTGCTGGTCCTGGTGCTCCTGCCCGTCGCGGCCGTCCACGGGGTCGGCGGCGCACTGACGCACGGACATCCCCACTCCGCGGCGGGGCCCTCCCCGGCCGCGGCCCGCGCTGATGCCGATACCGGCCACGGGGTCCACTACCTGACGGTGTCGGCCAGGCACGGCGTCGGCGGAAGCCGCGCCGACCACGCCGACCACGCCGGTCACGGGACGCCCGCCGACCCGCACCGACATCACCACCAGCACGCCGCATCCTCCCAGGGCGAGTCCGCCCCCCGCCCCGCCTCCATCCCCGGCTCTGGCTCCGAGTCCGATTGCGGCTTCACCGAGCCGACTGAGGACGCCGGGGCGCACGCGCACGCCGACTGCATGGGCGTCGCTCCGGCGGCCGGCGTGTTCGCCATGGTCCTGTGGCCGGCCTTCCTCTCGGTCGGCCCGCGCGTCCCGGCGCCCTCAGCGCCGCGGGCGATCGCGGTCCGCGGACGGCGGCGCCGCCGCAGGCGCCTTCGGCGCACCCGGCTGCGCCTGGCCGAACTCTCGGTTCTGCGGGTCTAGATGCCCGCCGCCGCCCGGCGCCCGTCCCCTGCGGACCGGCGCCGCTGTCGGCACGGCATCACCGGCGCGGCACGGCCGCGCCCGGGTCCTTCGGGCCTACGGGCCCGCTATCGCACGAACGATCGGGAGCTCGTCCACCATGAACCAGTCTCGCCGCGCCCGAAAGCGGCGCGCCAGCCACACCGCGCGCTACATCGCCGCGGCGGCCTCCATCGCCGCCGCCCAGATCCACGTCGTCATGGCACCTGTGCACGCCTCGGAATGGCCCGCATCGGGCGTCTTCTTCGTTCTGCTGGGCGTATTCCAGGTGCTGTGGGGCGTGGCCGTGCTCCGCTGGAGCGATCCGCTGCTGCTCGGCGCCGGAGCCGCGGCCAACGCGGGCGCCCTAGCACTGTGGGGCTTCAGCCGCGTCGCCGGCATGCCGTTCGGCCCGCACGCCGGCACCCCCGAGGCGGTGGGGACCACCGGCCTGGTGAACGCCGGCCTGGAAGCCGTTCTCATCCTGGCGGTCGCGGCGGCCCTGCTGTGGCGCACCGCCAGGCCGGAGCCGGGTGCGGCGGCCATGGGCGTCGCCGCCGCGGCGGTGCTGGCCGCCACCTTCGCCACCGCGGCCGCCGTCGCCGAGTCCGACGAGCACGGCCACGGCGGGTCCGGGGGCCACGGCGGATCCGGCGGTTCGCAGTCCGGCCACGGGGGCCACGACCACGGCGGCGACGGGTCCGGCGATCCGTCGGCCGAATCCTCGGCCGGCTCCTCCGCCGAGCCGTCCCCGGCGGACCCGTCCGGCACTTCCTCCCCGGAGGTCCCGCCGGGGCACGAGGGGCACGACCACGAGCACTGAGCCCGCCCCACCGTCCCGCCCACCGCCCCGGCGGGGCGGTGGGCGGGACGGACGGGGACGGCGGTGCGGCGCGGTGCGCCGACTCAGGCGGCCGGGCGGCGCAGCACCGCCGCGCCGCGCGGCGGGAGGAGGCGGGCGCCGCCGTCCGGCGCGCCGGCGGGGTCGAGGGGGTCCCCGCCGAGGTCGGCCAGGTCCACCGGCTCGGCGGTGCGGTTGACGAGGAACCAGTACTCCGCCGCGTCGTCGGCGCGCACCGCCAGCTCGACGCGCCCGCGCAGCCGCGGCGGCAGCTCGCCGGCGACACCGGCCTGGGCGAGCAGGCGGGCCGCGACGCCGGTCAGGCCCTGAGCGCCGAGCCGCGTGGACACGTAGGCGGCCGAGCCCGCGCCGGCGCTGCGGCGGGTGATAGCGGCCTGTCCCGCACGCGGGCCGTCGGCGTAGGAGGCGAGCACCTCGACCTGCGGGTCGGTGACGGTGATGTCGTCGCTCCACAGGGTGCCTGCCAAGCCGTCGTCGAGGCGGACCCGCTCGTCGGGCAGCAGCGGCGCGAACTCCTCGATGCGCAGGCCCAGCAGCTCGCGCAGCGGGCCGGGGTAGCCGCCGAGCCAGGCGTGGTCGTTCTCGTCGACGACGCCGGAGAAGTAGGTGGTGACCAGGTGCCCGCCGCCCTCGGTGTAGCGGACGAGCTCCTTGGCCTGGTCCTCGCCCACCATGTGCAGGATGGGCGCGACCACCACTTGGTAGTCCTCCAGCGGGGTGCCCAGCGGTACCACGTCGGCGCGCACGCCGCGCGCGAGCATCGCCGAGTACCAGTCCAGCGCCTCCTGGCGGTAGCGCAGCAGCGAGGAGGGGTGCGAGTCCTGCTCGCTGGCCCACCACGACTCCCAGTCGAACAGGATCGCCACCGGTGCGGGCTTGCGGCGCGACCCGGCCAGCGGCGCGAGCCCGTCGAGCCGCCGCCCCAGGTCGGCCACCGCGCGGAAGACCGCGCTCTCGGGGCCGGCGTGGGGCACCATCGCCGAGTGGTACTTCTCGGCTCCCGCGGCGGACTGGCGCCACTGGAAGAAGCACACCGCGTCCGCGCCGTGGGCCACGTGCAGCAGCGAGTCGCGCGCCAGCTCGCCGGGCGCCTTGGCGCGGTTGACCGGCTGCCAGTTGACGGCGCTGGTGGAGTGCTCCATCAGGAACCACGGGCGCCCGCCGGCGATGTTGCCGGTGAGGTTGGCCGAGAACGACAGCTCGTCCAGGGCCTGGGCTCCGGGGCGGACGTAGTGGTCGTTGGAGACGAAGTCGACCTCGCCCGCCCAGTCCGCGTAGTGCATCCCCCGGGTCTCCCCCATCACCATGAAGTTGGTGGTGATCGGGACGTCGGGGGTCACCGACTCCAGCACCTCGCGTTCGGCCCGCAGGTACTCCTTGAGCGCGTCGGAGGAGAAGCGCTTGAAGTCCAGCTGCTGAGTGGGGTTGGGGTGGGATGCGGCCAGCCGGGGCGGCAGGACCTGGTCGAAGGCGGTGTAGCGCTGCGACCAGAACGCGGTGCCCCAGGCGGTGTTGAGCCGCTCGACGGTGCCGTAGCGGTCGCGCAGCCAGGTGCGGAACGCCGCCGCGGCGTCGTCGGAGTAGTCGTAGACGTTGTGGCAGCCCAGCTCGTTGGAGATGTGCCAGGCGGTCAGGGCGGGGTGGTCGGCGTAGCGGCGGGCCACGGTCTCGGCCAGCCGCAGCGCGTGGGTGCGGAACACCGGCGAGGTGGGACGCCAGTGCTGGCGCGCCCCCGGCCAGACGGTCTCGCCGGCGGCCGTGACCGGCAGGATCTCGGGGTGCAGGGTGGTCAGCCACGGCGGCGGGGAAGCGGTCGCCGTGGCGAGGTCCACGGCGATGCCGTTCGCGTGCAGCAGGTCCATGGCCTCGTCCAGCCACGCGAAGTCCCACTCGTCGGGCCCGGGCTGGATGCGGGCCCAGGAGAAGACGCCCAGCGAGACGATGTTCACGCCCGCTTCGCGCATCAGCCGGACGTCCTCGTCCCAGACCGCGCGCGGCCACTGCTCGGGGTTGTAGTCGGCGCCGTAGGCCAGTCTCCGGCCCGAGCCGCGCCCGGCGGTGCTCTCGGGCCAGCGCAGCCAGCGGTGGGGTCGGGCAGCAGCCATCGTGTTCCCGGGTTTCCTTTCGTGCGTCGCGTGCGGGGCGGTCACTTGTTGACGGTGAAGCCCTGCTGTTTTCCGTACTCGACGATCTGCGTCTGCCAGGCGGCGAGCCCTTCCTTCAGCGTGGTGTCGGAGACGTAGGCCTTGCCGACGGTGTCGTTGAACACCTCGTTGGCGTAGACCTGGTAGGGCAGGTAGGACCAGCCCTCGACCACGTTCCCGGCCGACTCGGCGAAGACCTTGTTGGCCTGCTGGCCGCCGAAGTACTCGAACTCGCGGGAGAGGAACTCCTCGGACTCCAGGTCGGCGGTCGTGGCGGGGAAGGCGCCCTCGGCGAGCCGTGTGGCCACACCGTCGCCGGTCGTCGCGTACTCGGCGAAGGCGTAGGCCAGCTCCTTGTTCCGGCCGGCCTCGGGCACGGCCAGCGAGCTGCCGCCGTTCTCCGCGCTGGCGCTCGCGCCCTCCTCCCACTGCGGCAGCGGGGCCACGCGCCAGGAACCGGCGCCGTCGGCGACGCTGGACTCCAGGTTGGCGGGCATCCAGGCGCCCGCGACGACGCTGGCGATGGTGCCGTCGGCCATGCCCTGGAACCACTCGTCGGTCCAGGAGTTGACGGGGGCGACGAGGTCGTCGTCGAGGAGCTGCTGCCAGGTCTCGGCGTAGGTCGTGGAGCCCTCGTCGGTGAAGTCGACGGTCACGTCGGTGCCGTCGACGGCGAACGGCTGCCCGCCCGCCTGCCAGATGAGGCTGGTGGCGAGGCCGGCCTCGCCGGTGTCGCTGGTGATGTAGGCGTCGGAGTCGGCCTTGTGCAGTCTGCGGCCGGCCTCGACGTACTCCTCCCAGGTGGAGGGCACCTCGATGCCGTGCTCGTCGAAGACGTCCTTGTTGTAGAACAGCGCCATCGGGCCGGAGTCCATGGGCATCCCGTAGACGCCGCCCTCAAGGTTCACCGAGCTCCACGGGCCCTTGGAGAACGTGCCGTCGAGGTCGGCGGCGCCCATGGACGACAGGTCGGCCACCGACTCGCCGACGGCGAACTGGCTCAGCGCGAAGTACTCGATCTGGGCGAGGTCGGGCACGCCCGAGCCGGCCTTGATGGCGTTCTGCAGGGCGGAGTACTGGTCGGGGCCGGTTCCGGCGTTGACGAGCTCGACGTCGACGTTCGGGTGCTCCTTCTCGAAGCCCTTGACGACGGACTTGAGCGTGGGCTCCCAAGCCCACACGGTGATTTTGCCGCCCTCCTCAAGGGCGGACTGGACGTCGCCGGCGGAGGACCCGCCGCCGGAGCCGCAGGCGGTGACGCCGAGCAGGAGGGCGGCGGCCATGCCGAGTCCGCGCATCGGGGTGCGCAAAGCTGGAGTCATGGTGTCTCACTTCTTTCCGGGGGGAGGTGTTCGGGTTCGGTCCGGTGTCGGGTGTGGGACGGGGGACGGGTGTGCGGTAGGGCGCCGGTTCAGCCCTTGACGCTTCCGGCGGCCAGGCCCGACTGCCAGAAGCGCTGCAGCAGCAGGAACGCGATGATCAGCGGGACGATGCTGAGCAGCGAGCCGGTGATGACGAGGTCGAACACGGCTTCGCCGCCGGCCGTGGACGCCTGGTCGTTCCAGGCGTCCAGGCCCAGCGTCAGCGGGTACCAGTCGGGGTTCTTCAGCATGATCAGCGGCAGAAAGTAGTTGTTCCAGGTCGCGACCATGGTGAACAGCGCGACGGTGACGGTGCCCGGCCCGAGCAGGGGCAGGGCGATGCGGACGAAGGTGCGCAGCTCGCCCGACCCGTCGATGCGCGCGGCCTCCAGGAGTTCGTCCGGGATCGCGTCCACGGCGAAGACCCACATCAGGTAGAGGCCGAACGGCGAGATGAGCGAGGGGATGATCACCGACCACGGGGTGTTGGTCAGTCCCACCTCGCTGAACATCAGGAAGGTCGGCACGGCCAGCGCGGTGCCGGGCACCGCGACGGCGCCGATGACGACCGCGAAGACCGCGCGCTTGCCGGGGAAGTCGAACTTGGCCAGGGCGTAGCCGCCGAGCACGGCCAGCAGGGTGGCGCCGCCGGCGCCGAGCACGACGTAGAGCACGGTGTTGAGCAGCCAGCGGCCGAAGATGCCGCCGTCGTAGGTCAGCGTGTCGGCGATGTTGGTGAACAGGGCGAAGTCGCCGCTGAACCAGAGGCCGAAGGAGCCGAACAGGTCGGCCTGGGTCTTGGTCGCGTTGATCGCCAGCCAGATCAGCGGGAGCAGCGAGTAGACCAGGACGAGCCCGGTGAGCAGCGTCAGGACGACGCTGCGGCGCGGCGCGGTGCCGCTCCCGGCGCGCCGCCCGGCGCGTCTGGGTGCGCGCACCCGTGCGCCGGCGGTGCGCGTGCTCGTGGCGCCGGGGCGGGAGGAGGGCGTGGAGGCGGGGGCCGAGGTGCTCATGCTCACGCTCCCTTTCGCATTCCGCGCAGCTGCACGGTGTAGGCGACGACCATCGTGATCAGCCCCATGACGATGGCGACCGTCGCCGCGTAGTTGTGCTGCTGGCCGGCGAACGCCAGGGAGTAGGTGAACAGGTTGGGCGTGAAGTCGCTGGTGATCGCGTTGGGGGCCAGCTTCTGCAGGATGCTGGGCTCATTGAAGAGCTGGAAGCTGCCGATGATGGAGAAGATCGTCGCGATGACCATGGCTCCGCGGATGGCGGGCAGCTTGATCGCGGTGATGGTGCGCAGCTGCCCCGCGCCGTCGATCTCCGCCGCCTCGTAGAGGGAGATGGGCACCACGCGCAGCGCCGAGTAGAAGATCAGCATGTTGTAGCCGACGAACTCCCAGGTGACGATGTTGCCGATGGAGGCGAGCACCAGGTCCGGCGAGAGCGGGTCGGGCAGCGAGACGCCCAGCGCGTCGTTGACGTTGCCGACCAGGCCGAAGCGCGTGCCGTACATGAACCCCCACATGAGGGAGGCCACGACCGCGGGCACCGCATAGGGCAGGAAGATGGAGATGCGGAAGAAGTCGCGGCCGTAGAGGCGCCCGCTGTCGACGGCCAGAGCGGCCAGCAGCGCGAGGAAGAGCATGACGGGCACCTGGACCACGAGGAACAGCGACACCCGGCCCAGGCCCGACCAGAACTGCGCGTCCGTCAGCGCCCGCACGTAGTTGTCGAGGCCCACGAACGTGTTGCCGCCGATCAGCCGGTCCTGGAACAGGCTGAGGTAGACGGAGTACGCGATAGGGGCCAGGAAGACCAGGGCGAACACGGCCATGAACGGTCCGATGAAGGCCCAGCCGGTCCAGGAGCGCCGGGGTCTCGACCGCCGCGGGGACGGCCTCGCGGCCACCGGCGCGGGCGCGGCCGACGTCGTCATATCGATCATCCTCGCTCGCGTTCGGCGAATGGGGGGGTGTTTACGTAAACATCCCCCAGCGGGGCATGAGGAGGTGCGGTATGTTTACGTAAACATCATGATTCGAGATGTCTACACTGCCCCGTGGGACCAGGTCAAGGGGGCGAGGAGCCGCAGATGGACGAAGGGCCGGCCGCCGAACAGGCGCCGCACCGTGTGAAGCGGGTCTCCATGGCCGACGTGGCGCGGCTGGCGGGGGTCTCCTCCCAGACCGTCTCACGGGTCTCCAACGGGCACGCGGGGGTCGTGCCGGACACGCGCGAGCAGGTTTTGGAGGCGATGCGCGAACTGGGCTACCGGCCCAACAGCGCGGCCCGCGCTCTGAAGCGCGGCGAGTTCCGCACGATCGGCGTCGTCCTGTTCACGCTGTCGACAACCGGCAACGTGCGCACCCTGGAGGCCATCGCCTCCTCCGCCGCGGAGGAGGGGTATGCGATCACCCTGCTGCCGGTGGCCGCGCCCACCCACGACGAGGTGCGCGGCGCCTTCACGCGGCTGGGCGAGCTCGCCGTCGACGCCTTCATCGTGATCATGGAGGTGCACCTGCTCGACGCCGCGACGGTGGCGCTGCCGCCGGGGGTGCAGGTGGCGGTGGCCGACTCCAACGCCGGCGACCGCTACAGCGTCGTCGACACCGACCAGGCCGGCGGCGCCGGCACCGCCGTGCGCCACCTGCTCGACCTGGGGCACCGCACGGTCTGGCACCTGGCCGGCCCCGAGGAGTCCTTCGCCGCCCAGCGCCGCGCCGACACCTGGCGGGCGGCCCTCACCGACGCGGGCCGCCCGGTCCCGCCGATGATCCGCGGCGACTGGTCGGCCGACTCCGGCTACCGCGCGGGGCTGCGCCTGGCCGAGGAGCCCGACTGTACCGCCGTCTTCGCCGCCAACGACCAGATGGCCCTGGGCCTGCTGAGCGCGCTGCACGAGAAGGGCCGGGCGGTACCGGAGGAGGTGAGCGTGGTCGGGTTCGACGACATCCCCGAGGCCGGCTCGTTCCTGCCGCCGCTGACCACCGTCCACCAGGACTTCGCCGAGGTCGGCCGCCGGCTCGTGCAGGGCGTCCTGCGCCAGCTGCGCACCGAGTCCGCCGAGCCCGGCACCACGCTGGTGCCCACCCGCCTTGTGGAGCGCGCCAGCACAGCCCCGCCCCCGGCCCCGCGCCAGCGCTCCGGGAAGGCGGTCTGACGAACGCCCGGGGTGTC
The DNA here is from genome assembly GCF_039542725.1 of Streptomonospora halophila. Taxonomy (NCBI): domain Bacteria; kingdom Bacillati; phylum Actinomycetota; class Actinomycetes; order Streptosporangiales; family Nocardiopsidaceae; genus Streptomonospora; species Streptomonospora halophila. Next base: position 47,929 of record NZ_BAABIK010000022.1, read on the forward strand.
GCGGCTCCCGCGCCGGGAGCCGCTTCGCCCGCCGGGGCGGCGGCCCCACTCGCAGGAGCGGAGCCGCTGCGAGCCGTCCCCGCCCCGCTGCGCCGCCGCGCGGACCCGAGGAGGACGACGAGCCGGCCCTGATCCCCCCTCCTGCCCGCTCGGCGAGCCCGAGGCGGAACCCCTGGACGCCGGGGCCGCCGTCCAGACCGGAGCCGAGCAGCTCGAACCGGAGCGCCGGACTCCTTCCACGCCTTGCACCGGGCCGCGGGGGCGTCGCCGCCGCGGCCCTCCCATGGCCAACGGCGGCGTCCGAGCCGATGATGTGGGACACGGCGCCCATCGTCCGCCCTCCACCTCGCGCGCGAGGGTGCGGTGGGCGGCCCGGGCCACAGCACGGTCGCGACCACCCACCGGAACGACGACACCGGCCGCCTCCGGCGCGAGCGCGCGTCGGGCCCGCGTGGCGGCGTGGGGCGGCCGCCCTGGAGCGCACTGCGGCTCCCGGCACATCCACCCCATTCCCGTCTACGAAATTGTTGACAATGTTGTGGACTGTCGGCATGCTGAATCCGCCACGTATACGCCAAGCACGAACGCGACGAGGGGGAAGCGATGCCGCCAGCGGACTACCCGGCCGCCCTCGGAAGACCGGACCCGGCGACCGGCGGGGCGGTGCGGCCGTGAGCGCCGCGGAGGCCGCCGACTCCGGGATCCGCTGCATGCTGATGCGCGGCGGCACGTCCAAGGGCGCCTACTTCCTGGCCGAGGACCTGCCGGCCGACCCGCGGCTCCGCGACGACCTCCTCCTGCGGATCATGGGCACGCCCGACCCGAGCCAGATCGACGGCATCGGCGGCGCCCAGTCGGTCACCAGCAAGGTCGCGATCGTCTCGCCCGCCGCCGGGCCCGACCGCGACGTCGACTACCTGTTCCTGCAGCTCGGCGTGGACGAGCCGACCGTCTCCGACCGCCAGACCTGCGGAAACCTCCTCGCCGGGGTCGGCCAGTTCGCCGTCGAGCGCGGCCTGGCGGCCGCCGGCCCCGAGCGCACCAGCGTGCGAGTGCGCCTGGTCAACACCGGCAGTACCTCGGTGGCGTCGTTTGCCACTCCCGGCGGCCGCCCCGCCTACTCCGGCACCACCGCTGTCTCCGGCGTTCCCGGTACCGCCGCCGCGGTCTCGCTGGACTTCGCAGGAACGGAGGGTTCGGTGTGCGGCGCGCTGCTGCCCACCGGCCGGATCCGCGACGAGATCGACGGGATCGCCGTCACCTGCGTCGACAACGGCATGCCGGTCGTGGTCGTACGCGCCGAGGACCTCGGTGTCCGCGGCTTCGAGCCCGTGGCCGACCTGGCCGCCGACACCGCGCTGGCCGAGCGCGTCCAGTCGCTGCGCATGCGCGCCGCAGAGCTGATGGGCCTGGGCGACGTCGCCGAGAGCCCGGTGCCCAAGACCACTCTGGTGGCCGCCCCGCGCGACGGCGGCGCCGTGTGCACCCGGACGTTCATCCCGGTGCGGCCGCACCCCTCGATCGGCGTGCTGGGGGGTATCAGCGCGGTGACCGCGCTGATGCTCGACGGCTCCGTGGGTGCCGACCTGTTCGCGCCACCGCCGCCCGGCGCGCCCGTGGAGATCGAGCACCCCTCCGGCGTCCTCGCCGTCGAGGTCGAGCTCGACCACACCTGCTCACCGCCGAGAGTGGGGCGCTCGGCCGTCATCCGCACCGCCCGCAAGCTGTTCGACGGCACCGTCTTCCCCCGCTGAACGGCCGGCGCGCCGCCGGCGGCCGTGCCCACGGCACCCCGCCGGCGGCGCCCTCGCGGACCCGTACCTCCCGCGCGCGGAGCCCGCGGCCCCGGCGCGGCGCACGGGAGGGCGGGCTCCGTCGGCTCAGTCGAGCTCGATGTAGTCCAGCTCGGCGTAGCCGGTGGCGCCCGCGAAGTGCGGGGCGCCCTTGGCCAGGCGGATGGTGTTGTAGCCGGCGTGCAGCTCGACGGTGGTCGTCACGGTGTCGCCGAACTCGCCCCAGCCGCCGGTCGCCGGGTACTCGACGGTGCGCCACGCGCCGCCGTTGTAGGCCAGCCCGTGGGTCGCGGCCGCGCCCGTGCCGTTGGCGTAGCCGATCGTCATGGTGTACTCGCGCGACTCCGGGACCTCGACGGTGAAGTCGACGTAGCTGTCGGTGCGAAAGTCCCCGCTGTTGTCGATGCGTCCGACGTAGCCGCCGTTGGACGCGCCGGCCGACTCCAGACGCTGGGCGCGGAAGACCGACGCGTTCTCGGCCTCGTAGCGCAGCGGGTGGTCGACACCGGCGACGGGCTCCACGACCAGCCGGTAGGCGCTGGTCGCGGTCATCCCGGGCACCTGGACCTCGACCCCGCCGTTCTCGACGGCGCGGGTCTCCTCCAGCACGGAGGCGGGATCGGGAACGTGGGTGAAGCGCCCGGAGGCCGGAGTCGACTCGACGCGCACGCGGACCCGATCGCCCAGACCCTCCAGGCCGGTGACCCGCACCGTGTTGTCGCCCGCCTGGTCACCGAAGACCGCGCTGAACACGCGGCGCTCCTCATCGTAGGCGGCGAACCCGTCGATGCCGGTGGAGGCCGGCGGGTCCGCGGCCACCATCCGCCCGGTCATGTCGCCGTACCACTTGTACAGCCACCACGTTCCGGTGGGCCGGTCGTTATCGGTCACCAGCCCGTTGACGGTGCCGTACTCGTACCAGAAGGCGCGGTTGGCCGAGTCCACGCCGCCGCGCTCGAACTTGGCGATGTAGCTGGCGACCGGGCCGGGCTGGTCCACCTGCTCGGGCGAGCCGTACTCGTTGATCGCGATCGGGCGCGGGCTGATGCCGAGCTCCCGTTCGAGTGCGCGGTAGTCGGCGATGTTGCGCTCGATCGCCTCGGGAGTGGACTGCAGTTCGTGCCAGCACACCACGTCGGGCAGTGCGCCGTTGTCGCGGGCGTGGGTGAGGAAGGACCGCATGAAGTCCTCCCGGTAGCTGGAGATGCTGGGGCCGATGACCGGGGTCACCGGATCCTGGGAGCGGACCCGCTCGAACGTGCGCACCCACCCTTCGTTGAAGGGCCCGGCGGCCTCGGTGTCCCAGGTCCAGCCGGGCTCGTTCCACAGCTCGTAGCCCTCGATGTTGCTGACCGTCGAGGCGTCGAGGCGGTCGCGCACCTGGGTGTCGACCTTGTTCAGCCAGTCGTCCCAGCTCACCCACTGGTAGGGGAAGTCGGGATAGATGTCGGGCATCCGGATGACGACACCGGCGCCGGCGCGGTCGGCCTGGGGCGCCACGAGCAGGGAGTCGCCGCCGGGCGGCTGCCCGTTGGGCTCGTGCAGGCTGCCGGGTGCGGGCTGGGTGACGTTGCGCATCCGGATCGGGTGGAGCATGGAGTCGTCCGGCCGCTCGTTCTCGGCGAGCGCGTAGAGCCCGCCGGATGCCGCGTGGGTCACGGGACCCAGGGCCCGGGAGGCGTCGACGACGAGGGTCGCGGCGGAGTGGGCGGGTGTGGCGGCGAGTCCCGCCGCGGCCACGGTGAGTACCGCGGTCGCGGCAGTGCAGCGCAGTGCCGTTCGCTTCATCGGGGGGACCTTTCTGCAGGGCCCCGGCGAGGCGGCCGGGGCTTGCGGATCGGGTGGAGCGGCACGGGCGCCCCGGCGGCCCGGCCGCACGGCCGCCGGGCTCGGGGGCCGCCGCCCGGGCCGGGCTCAGTCCAGCCGGGGAAGCCAGACGCGCATGGTCGACGGGCCGCGGCGGGCCCAGCGGTGGTAGGGCACGAGGCGGACGGTGCGGGTGTCGGCCTCCTCTCTCGCGGGCTCTCGGGACGTGTAGGGGCGGCCGTTGTCGAGGGGCGGCTCGAAGCGGCCGTCCACCTCGGCGCCGTCGCCGGCGTACTTCAGCTCGGCGCCGGTGTCCACGCGCACATCCTCCAGGTCGCCGCCGCCCTGATCGGGGGACTCGGCGCAGAGGACGACGGGCCCCCGTTCGGCGGCGGCGCAGCCGCGCACCGCGTCGATGCGCGGGTCGGGGAACGTCCACCTCGGGTGGACGGGCAGTTCCAGGCGCACCTCGTCGCCCTCCTCGAACGCCCGGTGCACGACGGCTGTCCCGGGGGCGACGGGCCGCCGGGGGCCGCCGGGCTCGGCCAGCACCGCGCCCTCGGCCCAGTGCGGCACGCGCAGCGTGAGCGACCACGGGCCGCCGGGGGCCTCGGTGACGCGCACCGCCACGGTGCCGGTGTCGGGGTAGCGGGTGCTCACCGCCACTCCGACGGGGCGGCCGTCGCCCAGGCGGGTGCGCACCTCGGCGTCGGCGTACTGGTGCAGCTGGAGGCCGCCGTGGTCGGCGGTGGCCAGGTAGGCGCCGAGGGAGGCCAGCAGCCGGGCGGCATTGGGCAGGCAGCAGGAGACCTCGAACCACGGGGCGCGGGGGCCGCCGCCGAAGCGCCGCGTCGCCCGGTCGGCGGCCGCCGGCTCGGTGGGCACGCGCTGGTGCAGGGTGTTGGCGTAGAAGAAGGACCGCCCGTCGTCGGCGACGGACGCGGCGACGACATTGTAGAGGACGCGCTCCAGGGCGTCGGCGTAGCGGGGTTCGCCGGTCGCCAGCAGCAGGCGCCAGGCCAGCATCGCCGAGGCCACGCCGGCGCAGGTCTCGGAGTAGGCGCGGTCGGCGGGCAGCACGAAGTCGTCGCCGAAGGCCTCGCCGGCGTAGTGGGAGCCCATGCCGCCGGTGATGTAGGTGCGCCGGTCGAGGGTGCGGTCGTACTGGGCCGCCACGGCCTCCAGCAGTTCCTCGTCACCCGTCTCCACGGCCGCGTCCACCGCTCCGCAGGAGAGGTAGAGGGCGCGCACGGCGTGGCCGCGCAGAACGCGCGCACCGCGGATCGGCACGTCGTCCTGGAAGTAGGCCCGGTCCACCGCGTGCTCGGGCAGCGTGCGGTGGCCGCGGCGGTCGAGGAAGCGGACGGCCTGGTCGAGATAGCGCTGTTCGCGGGTCAGGCGGGCGAGCTCGACCAGGGCCGGCTCGATCTCGGGGTGGCCGCACACGCCGTGGATGCCGCCGGGTCCGAACGCCTCGCACACGTGGTCGGCGGCGCGCCGGGCGGTCTCCAGGAGCCCGCTGTCCGCGCCGGTGCGGGCGGCGGCAACGCCGGCCTGGAGAAGGTGGCCGGCGCAGTAGAGCTCGTGGCCGAAGCCGAGGTCGCTGTAGCGGGGCCGACCGGGTCCGCCGAAGCCGGTGTGCACGTAGCCGTCGGGGCTCTGGACGGCGGCGACGCCCTCGGACAGCTCGGCGACGGCGTCCCGCCACCGGCGCGCGCCGCCGACCGAGCGTCCGGACTCCCAGGACATGGCTTCCAGCAGCTTGTAGACCTCGGAGTCGGCGAACTGGAGGCCGCGCCCGTCGCGGGCGCCCCGGCGGGCGGGGTCGGTGAAGTCGGAGGTCCAGCCCAGGCGGCCCATCCAGGTGCGGCAGTGCTCGATCGTCGGCCCGCCGTTGACCTGCTGGCGCCGGTGCCAGAACCCGCCGGTGATGCGCACCTCCCCCAGCCCCAGGGGGCGCAGCGCCCCGCGGGTCGGTGCGACCGGCCGGGCGCCGGCGGCGTCCGGCAGCGCCGGTGCGGTGTCGGTGTCGGCGAGGCTGTCTGTCGATTCGGTCATGAGATCCTTCGCGGTGAGCGGTCGGCGTGCGGTACGCGGCGTCGGGGCCGCGGTCACCCCTTGAGCGCGCCGGAGGTGAAGCCGCGGACGTAGTGCCGCTGCAGGAGCAGGAACAGGAGCATGCAGGGGACGGCCGAGACGAGGGTCCCGGCCTGCAGCGCGCCGAAGTCGATGGCGCCGTGGTTGCCGGACCGCATCGCGGCCAGGGCCGTGGGCAGCGTGAACTTCGCATCCTCGGACAGCAGGATCAGGGGGGCGATGAACTCGTTCCAGGACGCGAGGAACGCGAACAGGCCGACGGTGATCATCGCGGGCGTGACCATCGGCACCACCACCCTGACCAGGGTGCGCAGCGGCCCGCACCCGTCGATCCGGGCCGCCTCGTCCAGCTGGCGCGGCACCCCCTCGACGGCGTTGCGCATCATGAACAGGGCGAACGGCAGCTGGAACATCACCAGGACCAGGGCGAGCCCGATGAGCGAGTTCTGCAGGTTCAGCCAGCCCAGCAGCACGTAGAGCGGCACCAGGATGGTCGGGTAGGGCACCATCAGAATCGCCAGGGTGAACAGGAAGAGCAGGTCGCGGCCGGGGAAGCGGAACCGTGCCATGGCGTAGCCGCCGAGCGTGCCGGCCGCCAGGGTGCCGGCGACCGTCATCAGCGAGACGGCGAGACTGTTGAGGGAGTAGCGGCCCAGGCCGGAGCCGTAGGCGGCCAGCCGCTCGTAGTTTCCGGTGCCGAACCCGGCGGTGCCGCCGCTCGCCTGCGGGCCGTAGACCGACGCCCATGCGGTCCACAGCAGCGGGGCGAGGAACAGGACGGCCAGCGCCAGCATCGTCGTCTGCTGCGCCGAGGTCCGGATCCGCAGGACGAGGCGCCGGCGCGGGCGCCGCGGCCTCCCACGCGCGGTTCCCTGCCGCGGCGGGGCGGGCCCGCTCGCCGTCGGGGCCTGGGGCGGGTGCACACTCTGCATGTCAGTCGTCCCCCTTGCGCAGCACGGACAGCTGGATCACGTTCCCCGCCACCAGCACGGCGGTGACCAGCACCGACATGGCGGCCGCGACTCCCAGGTCGAGCAGCGTGAACGCCTCGCGGTAGACCGCCATCACGACGGTGACGGTGGAGTTGCTCGGCCCGCCGCTGGTGAGCAGCATGAACTGCTCGAACGCGAGCACCGAGCCGGTGACGCACAGCACCAGTGCCAGCGCGAGGGTGGGGCGCAGCAGCGGCAGCGTGACGCTGCGCAGGGTGCGCCACCACCCGGCGCCGTCGACGCGGGCGGCCTCGTAGACCTCGTCGGGGATCGCCTGGAGGCCTGTCAGCAGGATGAGCATGTAGAAGCCGGCGAAGCGCCAGGTGATCATCAGGATCGTCGACCACAGCGCGCTGCCGGGGGTGCCCAGCCAGTCGATGCTGCCGTCGCCGATTCCGACGGTCCGCAGCAGCGAGCCCAACGGGCTGACCTCGTTGCTGTAGATGACGTACCAGAGCAGGCTGGCGGCCGCCAGGCCGACCACGGCGGGCTGGAAGAACGCGGTGCGTACGAACCCGGTCAGCCGGCGCGGCCGCTGCACGAGCAGGGCCATCGCCAGGGAGACGGGGATGAGGATGGCGGTGGTGAAGGCCGTGTACTTCAGGGTGAACCACACGGCGCCGGTGAAGAGGTCCTCGTCGACGGCGGCGGCGTAGTTGTCGCCGCCCGTGAACGCGGGCTCGCCCAGCAGCGGCCAGTCGTTGAGCGACATCCACAGGGCCAGCACCAGGGGTACTGCGAACAGCACGGTGACGACGAGGGCGAGCGGGGCGGACAGGACCAGTCCGGTGGCGGTCTCCCGGGTGCGCGCCTGGACGGGCGAGCGCCCGCGGCTCCGGGCGGTGGGGGTCATCGGGGGCTCCTTGTCGGGCACGGCCTATGCGCCGCCGCCGAGCGACTCGTCGACCTTCGGGTCGTTGGTCTCCAGCGCCGCGCGCAGGTCCGGCCCGTAGACGGCGCCGCGCGCCAGCGTCAGCCAGGGGCCCTGCGGGTCGTTGAACGTGGGGCCGAAGGCGACGGACTTGGGCGTGCGGCCCTTGGGGACCAGGGAGTCGAACACCGCGAGCCGCTCGTCACCGGCCACGGCCTCCTCGTCGGAGAGGTCGACGCGCGCCATGACGTCGCTGTGCCCGCCCAGCACCGACAGCTGGGTGTCCTTGCGCAGCGTCCAGGAGACGAAGTCCCAGGCCGCCTCGGTCTTCTCGGTGGTGCTGGACAGGCCCACGATGTCGCCGCCGACGAAGGTCGACTCGCCGCCGTCGACGCCGGGGATCGGCGCGACGCCGATGTCGAGGTCGGGCCCCTCCTCGAAGCGGCTGAGGAAGGTCGAGGGCATCGGGGTGACGCCGATGTCGCCGTCCTCGAACGCCGAGATCCACGTCGAGCCGTTCTCCTGCTTGGCGCTCTCCGGGATGAGGCCGTCCTCGACCATCCCCCGGTACACGCCGAAGACCTCCTCCATCTCGGCACTGTCGAGCCGGGCGGCCGTGCCGTCGTCGTTGAGCACGTCGCCGCCCTCGGCCCAGACACTGGGCCAGAGGGTGAACAGGATGCAGCCGGGGCACCGGCCCTCGAAGTAGGAGCCGCTGACCCCGCCGCCGAGCTCCTGGATCCTCGCGGCGTGCTCGGCGAGCTCCTCGAGCGACTCCGGCGGCTCGTCGGGGTCCAGGCCCGCTTCCTCGTAGAGGACCCGGTTGTAGAACAGGACGGAGAGGTCGAGGGTGTGCGGGACCCCGTAGACCGCGTCGCCGGAGGTCGCGACGTCGACGTGGGCGGGGGCGAGCCGGTCGGCGTACTCCAGCCCCTCGACCCGGTCGGTGATGTCGGCGAAGAACCCCTGGTCGATGAACTGCTGCGCGTAGACCACGTCGGCGCCGAGGATGTCGGGCAGGTTGCCGCCGCCGGCCGCGGTCGCGATCTGCTGAAGGTAGGTGTCGTTGGGGATGACGCGCAGCTCGACGGTGTTGCGGCCGAGCTTGTTGTACTCGTCGATGAACCGCTGGGTCTGCACCTCGGTGGCCGCGCGGGTCCACATCGTCAGTGTCTGGCCGGTGGCCCCGCCGCCGCCTTCTGCGCCGCCGCAGCCCGCCAGGGCCAGCACAGCGGCTGCGGCGGCGCTCGCCGCCGCGGCCGCGCGCCGGCGCGTTCGTCCTGTGCCGGGGTCGTGCACGGTGACCACCCGCTCCGCTCCTCGTCGTGTATCCCGCTCGAACGCGCGCCGGTGATGTGATGGCGACCACATTCCGAAAGCGCTTTCGGGATCGTAGGCAGCGGACTCCACGAATGTCAACGGAGCCGGCGCACGCGGTAGAATGGATGGACCAACCCGACCACGGCACCTGCGCAATGACACCAGGCCTCCGGGCTCCGCCGGGAATCCAGGTAATTTCGAAAGGTTTTCGGTGAGCAGAAAACGCTCCGCCTCGCCCACGCTCGGCGACGTCGCCGAGCTCGCCGGCGTCTCGCTGGCCACCGCGTCCAAGGCGCTCAACGCGCGGGGCGAGGTCGCCGCCGCCACCCGCCGCCGCGTCCTCAAGGCGGCCGAGGAGCTGGACTTCCAGCACAACGCCCTCGCGCGCGGCCTCACCTCCGGCACCACTCGGATGGTCGGCCTGATCACCGACGAGCTGGGCGGGCGCTTCGCGATCCCCATCCTGCTGGGGGTGGAGAACGCACTGGGCGACGAGCAGATGTCGGTCCTGCTGTGCGACGCGCGCGGCGACGCCATCCGGCGCCGGCACTACATCAGCACCCTGGTGGCCCGCCAGGTCGACGCGCTGATCGTCCTCGGCGACCGCAACGACGTCCGCCCCTCACTGAGCGCCGACATCCCCGTGCCCGTCGCCTACGTCTACGCCGAGTCCGACTCCCCCGACGACCTGTCGATCCTCGCCGACGACGAGGGCGGGGCGCGCCTGGCCGCCGAGCACCTCGTCTCGCTCGGCCGCCGCCGCATCGGCCACATCACCGGTGAGGAGACCTACCGCGCCGCGCGCGACCGGGCCTCCGGAATGGCCGCGGTCCTGCAGGAGCACGGCCTGGCCCCGGCCGGCGGCGGCGCGCTCTACGGCGCCTGGTCCCAGCGGTGGGGGCGCCAGGCGGCCGGGATCCTGCTCAGCGCCGACCCCGGCGTCGACGCGGTCTTCTGCGGCAGCGACCAGATCGCCACCGGCGTCGTCGAGGGACTGCGCGACCTGGGGCGGCGGGTGCCCGACGACGTCGCGGTCGTCGGCTACGACAACTGGGAGGTGTTCGCCGCGGAGTGCCGACCGCCGCTGACGACGGTGGACCTGAACCTCCAGCAGCTCGGCGCGACGGCGGTGCGGCACCTGTTCGGGGCGCTCAACGGCGAGCAGGCGTCGGGGGTGGTCCGCCAGCCCGGACGCCTGGTCATCCGGGAGTCGACGGGCCCGGCGCCGCGCGCCGGCGAGCCCTGAAGAGCCGCCGCCGCTCCGGCGCCGCGCCCGGCGCCGCGGGCGGCTGAGGACGCCCGACCCGGCGCCCGCGCCCTGATCGGACGCGGGCGCCGCGGTTCGGCGGATCGGCGACGGGCGCAGGCCGGCCCGTGGGATCTGCGACCGGCTCTCACACGGATGCCGCCTTGATGGCTACCGGTAAAGAGCTCGGTCGACCCGTGGGACCTGCGACCCGCACCCGCCACCCACCTCAATGGGCTAGCGGTAGTGGGCGTGCGGAACCGGGACCTGCGACCAGTCGGTGTCGGCGGCCAGGTAGAAGCCGGGGTAGGCGGGCTGGTTGTAGGACGTCTGCTGCCCGGCGATCCCGGCGCGGTACTGCGGGTCGTGCATGAGGGTGTAGAGCTTGCGGTCGGTCGGCTCGGTCGGTGTGTAGAACCGGATCGCCTCGGAGTCCTCGGTGCGCAGCAGCAGCTCCTCGCGCCAGTCGCCGAAGACGTCGGCGACCAGCGCCGGGTTGCCCTTGGTCCCGTTGTTGGTGTGGGTGCCCTCGGCGGTGAGCAGCGTCCCCTCGCGGTGGTCGTCGACCGTGGGCGCCCGGGTGCCGTTCACGATCTGGGTGGTGCCGTCCGCCGCCCAGCGGATGCTCATGTTGGTTCCGGGCACGTCGTCGCGGCCGAGGTAGTCGCCGTCGGCGGTCCACAGCCCCGCGTCGACCTCCTGGCCGGGCGGCATGGACGACCACGCCTCCAGCCCCGGGGTCCGGGGGTCGATGTCGCCGGCCATGCCCCGGCCGGTGTCGGCCCCGGTGTACTCGCCGAAGAGGACCTCGCCCGTGGCCGCGTCGCGCATCGCGAACCCGTAGGGGGCGTGCGCCGCGCCTTCGTGGACGCCCCAGATCTCCAGGCCCTCGCGTTGGGGATCGATGTCGCCGACGTGCAGGGCGTCGCCGTGGCCCAGCTTCACCCGCTCGCCCGGGACGGCGCTGTCGGGGTGGCCGATGCCGTAGGAGGAGTACAGCAGGGAGCCGTCGTCGTCGATGGTCGCGGCGCCGTAGACGATCTCCTGCCGGCCGTCGCCGTCGACGTCGGCCGAGGTCATCTGGTGGTTGCCCTGCGTGGTGAGGGTGCCGTACTCGGGGTCGGTGCCCTCGACGCCGTGCGGGGAGTCGTTGAACGGGTTGGACATCGGGGCGTGGCCGCTGTCCACCAGCCACTGCTTGCGCAGCTCCTCGCCGTCGAAGCGGTAGGCCGCCAGGGTGGCGCGGGTGTAGTAGCCGCGGGCGAAGACCGCCGAGGGGTGGCGCCCGTCCAGGTAGGCCACGCCGGAGAGGAACCGGTCCACGCGGTTGCCCGGCTCGATGCGCGACATCGCGTAGTCGCCCCACATGAGCCCGTCGTCGCCGCGCGGGGGCTCGTAGTCGACCGTGTCCAGCTCGGCGCCGGTCTCGCCGTCGAAGACGCTCAGATACTCCGGACCGCTGAGCACGAAGCCCTCGAACCCGCGCAGCCTGTTGCGCTCGCTGCGGCCGGGCGCGTAGGTGTCCATGAAGTAGTCGGCCAGCGCCTCGGCGTCGGAGCGCGAGAGCGGGTAGTCGTAGCGGGGCTCGATGCCGAAGGCCTCCTCCAGGGTCGCCGGCCAGTTCCCGGCCTCGACCTCGGGGTGCTCGTGCCAGTCTTGGAACATCGTGACGACGTGGTCGTAGTAGTCCTCGGCGCTCATCCGGTAGTCGTCGCTGTGGGAGCGGCCCGCCTCGGCGTCGTCCTGCGGCATCGTGATGTAGTCCGCGGAGGCGGCCTCGCCGTCGGGACCGTAGGTGATGGTCTTCGTCCCGGGGGCGGTCTTGAACATCAGCTCCGAGCGGCCGTCGCCGTCGAGGTCGTAGACGAGGAACTGGGTGTAGTGGGCGCCGGAGCGGATGTTGACGCCCAGGTCGATGCGGTGCAGCAGGGTGCCGTCGCGGGTGTAGGTGTCGATGTAGGTGTTGCCGGTGTATCCGACCTGGGAGACGTCCTTGGAGTTGGTCGGGTCCCACTTGACCACGTACTCGTAGCGGCCGTCGCCGGTGACGTCGCCGACGCTCATGTCGTTGGCGGTGTAGGTGTAGTCCTCGCCGGCGGGGGTGGTGCCGCCCGCGGGCTTGCGCAGGGGCAGGTCGTAGTGCTCCTGGGGCCACACTTCGGCGGAGGCGCCCTTGCCGCGCTCCCCCGCGGCGACGACGCGGTACTTCGCGTCGGGCCCGCCCTCGGTGTCCAGGTAGTCGGTGCTGTCGGTGACCGTGGCGATGCGGCGGCCGTCGCGGTAGACGCGGAAGGCCGGCGACTTCAGCCCGTGCGGGGTGGCGGCCCTGGTCTCGTGGCCCAGCAGCCGCCAGCTCAGGAACACGCCGTCCCCGGTGGACGCGGCGACCAGGCCGCGGTCGAGGTCCTCCAGCTGGACGCCGCGGCCTCCGCCGCGGCCGCCGCCCGAGGGCTCGGCGTAGGCGGCCCCGGCGCCCGGCAGCACGAGCACCGCCGCGCATACGCCGGCCGCGACCGCGCGCAGGGCGGGTCGAACTCGGCGATAAATCGTTTCAATAGCCCGCAAGGAAGGCCTCCCGGTTCTCGGACGGGGGATGGGGGTCGGGGGATCGCGGGGACGGGCGCCGCGCGACCGCGGCGGGACTCCCGGCGGCGCCGCAGGTGGCGCACCCGGGCGCGCGGAACCAAATCTAGTGGGAAAGCGGTTTCCGTCAAGGGGGGCAACGCAGGGTGAACACGGGCGGAACCGCCCGCGCCCCTACAGCCCCAGTACCCGGCGGAGCTCGCGGGCCTGGCGCCGGGAGACCTCGACGCGGCTCTTGCGGGGGTCGTCCATCAGCAGCATCAAGGTGCCCCGGAAGTCCGGTGCCAGTTCGCGGACGTAGTCGAGATTGACCAGGTAGGAGCGGTGCGCACGGAAGAAGTGCGAGCCGCGCAGCCGGCGCTCCAGCTCGTTGAGCGAGAAGTTGACCAGCACCCGCTCGTCGGCGAGCTGCAGGTAGGAGTACCCGCGCGCCGCGCCCGCGTAGACGATCGAGGACTCGTTGAGCAGCACCGTCCGGTCGCCCTTGTGCACCGGGATGCGGTGCGGCGACTCGCTTCCCTCCGAGCGCCGCGGCACCGGCTGGGCGTCGGCCTCCTCCGCGCGCGAGGCCAGCGCGCGGTCCAGCGCACGCGCCAGCCTCTCGGCGTCGAAGGGCTTGACCAGGTAGTCGGCGGCGTCCAGGTCGAAGGCCTCGACGGCGTAGTCGGGAAAGGCCGTGGTGAAGATGATCCGGGGCGGGTTGGCCGCCTCGCGCAGCTTGCGCGCGATGTCCAGCCCCGTGCCGCCGGGCATGCGGATGTCCATCAGCACCAGGTCGTAGTCGAGCGAGTCCAGCAGCAGGAGGGCTTCCTCCGAGTTGGACGCCTCACCGACGACCTGCACGTGATCGAATCTCGACAGCAGGTAGCGGAGGTCCGCCCGCGCTGGGGCCTCATCGTCGACGATGAGGCATCGCGCGCGCATAGGCTCACCCAAGCGGTATCTGCAGATCCACTACAGTGCCACCGTCCTCGGTGGACTGGATGTCCAGACGATAGCGCTCACCGTAGAGGGATGCCAAGCGTCCCGCGATGTTGCTCAGCCCCTGGCCGCCGCCTTCGCGGCGCTCGCCGTCGGAAATCCGTTCCAGCAGCTCGGACGGGATCCCCACGCCGTCGTCGGCGACGCGGATGGAGGTCGTGCGCGTCAGCGGGTCCACGCGCGCCTTCAGGGTGACGGTGCCGCCCTCCACCTTCCCCGCCAGCCCGTGCTTGATCGCGTTCTCCACCAGGGGCTGGATGATCAGCACCGGCACGTGCGCGGTGAGCACCTGGGGGTCGATGTCGTAGCGCACCCGGACCCGCTCGCCGTAGCGCGCCTGCTCCAGGGAGACGTAGGTGCGCACGAAGAAGTACTCCTGGCCGAACTCGGCGAAGTGTCCCTCCTGGCGCACCACATAGCGGAAGAAGTCGGACAGGCGCACCAGGAGCTGGCGCGTCTCCTCGGTGTCGGTGTGCACCTTGGAGGCGATCGTGTTGAGGGTGTTGAACAGGAAGTGCGGGTTGATCTGGGCGCGCAGCGCGTCGAGCTTGGCGTCGACCGCGAGCCGCTGGCGGCGGTTGAGCTCGGCTAGCTCCAGGTGCAGCGAGAGGATGCCGGCCAGGCCCTCCACCACGCCCTGCGGCGAGAGCGCGCCGTCGCCGCGGTACACCTGCAGCGTGCCCACGGTGCGGTTGCCGTCGGTGAGCGGCGCGACGACCGCGGTGCGCAGCGGGCATGCGGGGTCCGGGCAGCCCAGTTGGCCGCGCCGCCGCACCAGCACGGTCCTGCCCCGGTTCAGCGCGCGGGCGGTGGGTGCGGGGACCTCCTCGCCGGAGCGGTGGTGTGCGGATCCCGGGCCGGCGAAGGCCAGGACGTGCTCCCGGTCGGTGATCGCGACCGCGGCGCCGCTGAGCAGGGGCTGCAGCAACTGCACGGTCCGCCGCGCGCTCTCGGCGGTCAGCCCGGACCGCAGCGGCATGGAGCGGCCCACCGCGGCGATCGTGGTGCTCTGCCTCCCCTGCTGGAAGCGGGTCGAGACCGGCTGCGCCGACCGCTTGCTGCGCGGCCCCCGCAGCGCCGAGGGGTAGCCGAAGATCAGAGCGGCGGTCAGGGCGGTGCCGATCAGCACGGTGGTGCCGGTGCCCAGTGGCGGCGCGGTGATCAGCTGCGTGACCAGGTACACGGCCCCCCAGGCCAGGAGGATGACCCCCGCCAGCGGCAGGCTGCCGTTGCTCAACCGCGTTCACCGCCGCGCCGCCCGAGTCCGGTCACGGTCAGCCGGGCGATGCGGACGGCGCGGCGGTCGGCCGCGGTGCCGTGCATGCGCACCCAGATGCGGTCGGTGTCCTGGGGCGGCCGGGTCACCAGCGAGACCGCCACCGTCACGGCGGCCGCGCACGGCGCGGAGAAGACCGTGGGGGTCAGCAGCACCTCGGAGTAGGCGGAGTCCCCGAGCAGCACCCCGGCCGCGCCCATGCCCACCGCGGCCGCGGCCCCGGTGAGCATGCCCGCCACCGCGCCTGGGCCGGTGGTGCGCCGCCACCAGATGGCGAGGATGAACACCGGGGTCAGCGCCGATCCGGCGAGCACGAACGCCCAGGTCACCATGGTCGCCACAATAGACGGGAACTGGCCGGTGAGGGTCTCGGGCCGCACGCTCAGCGCCATCACGGCCGAGACCGCCGCGACCAGCGCCACAGCGGCGCGGCCCGCCCACAGCGCCTGGGCCTGGGTCGCGCGGGGGTTGATGTAGCGCTCGTAGATGTCGTGGCCCCACGACGCCGCCGAGGCCAGCAGCAGCCCGGCGATCGTCGACAGCACCGCCACCAGCGCGCCGACGGCGATCAGCGCCAGTCCCGCGCGGCCGCCGAAGATCTGGCCGAGGACGAGCAGCGCGTACTCGGGTACCCGCAGGATGCCGCCGGTCGTCAGCTCGGCCACCCACGGCACGTCGGCGGCGACCTCCCTGATCACCGAGCGGGCCGCGGTGCCCAGCAGCACCGCCAGGGCGTAGAACAGCCCGGCCAGGCCCACGACCCACACCGTGGTCATACGCGCGGCCGTGCCCGTGGGGCTGGTGAAGTAGCGGTTCATGATGTGCGGCAGCCCGGCGGTGCCCAAAACCAGCGAGAGGATCAGCGCGAACTGGCCGAGCTGGCTGTACTGGCCGCCCGGCTCGCCGAAGAAGGCGGCCGAGTCGGGGTGCAGCCGGTTGGTGACCGCCTCCAGGCGCCAGCCGCCGCCGGTGTCGACGGGGTTGGCCAGCGGCCGCGAGGACAGCTCGCGCAGCGCGTCGGTGTAGCTGAACCCCGAGACCACGACGATGATCGCCAGCCACAGGAAGATGGCCAGCAGCAGCAGGAACTGCACGGCCTGGGTCCAGGTCGTGCCGCGCATGCCGCCCAGCGAGACCATCAGCATGATCGCGACGGTGGAGACGAGAACACCGGTGGAGTAGGCCGACATCCCGCCCAGCCCCCGGCCGATGAACAGCTCCCAGATGATCCCGCTGGCCACGGCCTGGGGCACCAGATAGGCCAGGATGATCAACTGCACGATGGCGACCGACGCCAGCCGCACGCCGTGCGACTCCAGCCGCCGGCCCAGGAAGTCGGGGATGGAGAACTCGCCGAAGCGCCGCAGCGGCGCGGCGATGAACAGCACCACCGGCACGAACCCCGCGGCGAACCCGGTCGCGTACCACATGCCGTCCAGCCCCGAGGCGTAGACGGCGGCCGCCACGCCGAGGAAGGACGCCGCGGAGAAGTAGTCGCCGCAGATGGCGCAGGCGTTGGTGACCACGCCGACCCGCCTGCCGGCGAGGTAGAACTCGAAGGTGGAGGTCCGCTGCGGCCGGATCAGGACGGCCACCGAGCCGACGGCCGCGAGCAGGACGACGAGGAGCACGATGCTCGTCATCACGGCGGGAGCGTCCCCTCCTCGTCGTGGTGGGCCTCACGGGCCGGCCCGCCGAGCATGCGCTCCTCGACCGCGTTGGACAGGGTGGCCGCGGCCAGGCAGAGCACGAAGAAGAAGACGTAGAGCCCGAACGCGGTCATGGCGAACATGGGGCTCATCCCGCCGAAGAGCCTGCCCTGGGACCACCAGTCCAGCGCCGCCGTCAGCAGCGGCACACCCACGACGACGCCGGCGAACACGGCGACGTGGCCGACGGCGACCCGCCGCAGGGTGCGGAAGGCGGCGTCGACCTCGGCCGGGGTGTCGTGCTCGTCCGCCGATCCCAGCGAGAGGTCGTGCCCGTCGTCGCGCACGGCTCAGGCCGCGGTGTACATGCGCCGCGCCGCGCTGAGCAGCAGCACGACCCCGCCGGCGACGATCACCATGCTCACGCCCGGCAGCATCTTGCCCCAGCTGTCGGTCTCCGCGCTGATCTGCGCGATCTTGGCGAGCTGCCAGACCACGAGCGAGCCGCCGGCGGCGGCCGGGATCAGCGCGTGGGCGAGTGCGAGGGTGCGGTGGGGCAGCAGCGCGCCGGCGACGGCCACCACGCCCGCGCACAGCAGCCAGAGGCCCGGTCCCGCCATGGCCGAGAGGTTGCCCAGGGGCGTGGACACCCACGGCGTGAAGGCACCGATGATCAGGAGCAGTCCGCCGGTCATCAGCCCGAGGCTGCCCGTATGCAGGATGCCTCGCCGCGCGGGCGGCGCGGCGGAGCCGTTGGAAGCTGACATGGCCGCATCCTAGCCGCACAGGTCCTTGCTGTTGAGGGGGTCGCGGGCAGGAGTGAGGGGGCGTGGTACCAGCGGTCGGCCGGTGGCCCCGAGCGGTCACCGGTGTGATCTGTGCCATTCGTCGGGTCCAGGCGACCGTTCGGAAAAAGGATCGGCCGTTCGGCGGCATCGGTCTTGTGCGCCGTGCCACACGTGCGTTGGTGTCTACCTCAGCGGTACGGGGCCCGCCATGACTGAAGTCCCTACCCGGCAACTAGGAGAAGCGATCGTGGCTGATACGGAAGACAAGAGCTCGGGACCCCCGGGCGGCAACGGCTGGAGGCGCGAGTACTGGAAGAAGAACCTCCGGCTGATGGTGGTGCTGCTGGCCGTCTGGTTCGTCGTGTCGTTCGGATTCGGCATCCTTCTGGTCGAGCCGCTGAACCAGGTCGTCATCGCGGGCTTCCCCTTGGGGTTCTGGTTCGCGCAGCAGGGATCGATCTACGTGTTCCTGCTGCTGATCCTCGTGTACTGCCTGTACATGGACCGGCTTGACAAGGAGTACGGCGTGTACGAGTACGACGACGACGCCTCCGGCGGCACGGCGAGCCGTGAGGGGGGTGCGTCGTGAGCGAGATCCAGATCTGGACGACGATCTTCATCGTCCTGTCCTTCGGCGTCTACATGACGATCGCCTGGCGCAGCCGCGTCCGCGAGACCGAAGGCTTCTACGTCGCCGGCCACGGCGTGCCCACCATCGCCAACGGCGCGGCGATCGGCGCGGACTGGATGTCCGCGGCGTCGTTCATCTCCATGGCGGGCCTGATCGCCTTCCTGGGCTATGACGGCAGCATCTACCTGATGGGCTGGACCGGCGGCTACGTGCTGCTGGCCCTGCTGCTGGCGCCCTACCTCCGCAAGTGGGGGAAGTACACGGTCCCCGAGTTCGTCGGCGACCGCTACTCGGAGCTGGTGCGCACCATCTCGGCCGTCGCGGCGATCATCGTCTCGTTCACCTACGTGGTGGGCCAGATGAACGGCGGCGGCATCGTCTTCAGCCGCTTCCTCAACGTGGACATCACCTGGGGCGTGATCATCGCGGCGGTGGTCATCTTCGTCTACGCCGTGCTCGGCGGCATGAAGAGCATCACCTGGACCCAGGTGGCCCAGTACACGGTGCTGATCATCGCCTACCTGATCCCCGCCGTGGCGGTGGCTCAGACGATGACGGGCATCCCGATCCCGCAGGTGTCCTTCGGCCAGATCCTCAGCGGCCTGAACGACCTGTCCGTGGAGCTGGGCCTGGAGGTCTTCACCGACCCGTTCACCAGCCGGCCGATGCTCGACATCTTCCTGGTGACGATGGCGCTGATGATCGGCACGGCGGGCCTGCCGCACGTGATCATCCGCTTCTACACCACGAAGACCGTGCGCGGTTCGCGCTGGTCGGCGTTCTGGGCGCTGTTCTTCATCGCCCTGCTCTACACCACCGCCCCCGCCGTCGGCGCGTTCACCAAGTTCAACCTGCTGGAGGGGGTGAACGGCACCTCGACCGACAACCTGCCGGCCTGGGTGCAGAACTGGGCCGCGACCGGCCTGGTCTCGGTGAACGAGAACGCCGACGTGGTCAACTCGGTGAGCAACGACCCCGCTGCGGGTGCGGACCTGACGGTCAACAACGACATCCTGGTGCTGGCCTCGCCGGAGATCGCGGGTCTTCCCGCGCCCATCGTCGGCCTGGTGGCGGCGGGCGGTCTGGCGGCGGCGATGTCCACGGCGGCCGGGCTGCTGCTGGTCATCTCCTCGTCGGTCTCCCACGACCTGTACTTCCGCTACTTCCGCAAGACGGCGGGCGACCACGAGCGCCTGTTCGCCGGACGGATCGCGATGGCCCTGGCCATCGTCGTGGCGGTGATCGCGGGTATCAACCCGCCGGCCTTCGTTGCCCAGGTGGTGGCGTTCGCCTTCGGTATGGCGGCTTCCAGTTTCTTCCCGGCCATCGTGCTGGGCATCTTCTGGAAGCGATGCAACGCCATCGGAGCCGCGGCCGGCATGATCATCGGTCTCGGGTTCACCATCACCTACATGCTCTACACGCTGGAGGTGTTCGGGCTCTCGGCCCACGACTACATTTTCGGGATCAGCCCCGAAGGCATCGGCGCCGTCGGCGCGCTGGTGAACGCCGTGGTCACGGTCGTGGTCTCGCTGCTCACACCGGCTCCCTCCCGGCACGTCACCGACATGGTGGAGAGCATCCGCTACCCCTCCCCGCGCCGGAGCCAGCCCTCCGGCGCCGCGGAGTAGCCCGGGGGGAATCCCCCGTCCCGGCCCCTCCCGCCTCCTCCCAGCGGGAGGGGCCTCCCCGTGTAACCACGCGGGCCCCGACCAGGGCCCGGCGGCACCGGTCTGCGCCGGCGCCGCCGGGCCCGTCGCCGTCACAGCGCCGCCAGGGCTCCGTCCGGTGCCATACGGACCCGGCACCCGAGGCCGCGGCTCGCCTCGTCGAGTGTCAGCTGGAGCCACCGCGCCTCGTGCGTCCCGGCCCGCTCCAGCCGCATCCGCCGGGCCCGCAGGACGACCATCCGCAGGGCGGCCGCCCCTCGCCCGGGCTCGACGACCGCGAGATGGAGCAGCCGGAGCCCGGGGCGGTAGGCCTCGTAGCCGGGGATGCCCTCGTAGTCGTTGACCAGGTCGCCGCAGCCGTAGAGCACGAGGCCGCCGCGGTAGGACTCCAGCGGGCGCGGGTGGTGCGAGGAGTGCCCGTGCACGATGTCGGCGCCGCCGTCGATCAGTGCCCGGGCGAAGCGCCGCATGCCGGGTTCCACGCCGTAGCCCCAGTTGCTCCCCCAGTGGATCGAGGCGACGGCGACGTCGCCGGGACGCTTGGCGCGGCCGATCCGGTCGGCGAGCTCCGCGGCGGAGGCGGCCCCGAGCCCGGGCAGGAAGTCGACCCCGGGGCGGTCGCCGGCGGCCGCCCAGTCCGGCGGTACGCCGCTGGAGGCGGCGCCGAGCGAGAAGACCAGGAGCCGCCCGCCGCCCGGGAGGGGTACGGCGGCCGGTCGGCGCGCCTGTGCGGCGTGGTGCCCGGCGCCCGCGGCGCGCAGGCCCGCGCCCTCCAGCGCGGCGAGGGTGTCCGCCAGACCGCGGCGGCCGAAGTCGAGCACGTGGTTGTTGGCCAGGACGCACACATCGGGCCGGACCGCGCTCAGGCACGGGAGGTTCGCGGGGTCCATGCGGTAGTGGACCGCCTTTCCGGGCGCGAAGTCGCCGCCGCGGGTGACGGCGGTCTCGACGTTGACGACCCGGGCGTCGGGCGCGGCGGCCTCCAGCTCCTCCAGCGCAGCGCCCCAGGGCCAGGCGAAGCCGACCGGCGCGGGGACGCTGCCGCTGCTGCGCTCGGCAAGGCCGACGTAGTCGCGGGCGTCGCGCACCACCGACTCCCGCAGCCCGGGGTCGCCCGGGTGCGGCAGGATCTGGTCGACGCCGCGGCCGAGCATCACGTCGCCGCTCAGGAACACGGTCACCGGGGCGGCCATGGTTCCAGCGTAGTCGCCGCACTCGGATCGGCACCCCTGGACGTGCTGAAGCCCCGCCCGGCGCGGACGGCGCGGGCGCCGTCTCCTACCCTGGTGAGCGCGGCGCGGCCATCGCGGCGGCACGCGAGGAGCAGGGGTGCCCGTGCCGGCGAAGGCGCGGCAGGCAGCGGCCGTGCGGCCGGGAGCCCCGTCCCGGCGACGCGCGGCACACCACCGGCCCGGACTTCGAGCACAGCACCCCCTGTCGAGAGACCGCACCGACACCGCGCGGGACACCGGCCGGCACGGACCCCGGCCGGCGGCCCGCCCTCCACACGCTGGGGGGACGCCCCGAAGCGGGCGGACCGACGAAGGGAACCGACGATGGCCGAACGCCCCCGCCGCCAGGCACCCCGCGCCAAGCGCGCCCGGGTCCTGCGAGCCGAGCGGCTCACCCCGCACATGATCCGCGTCGTGCTGGGCGGTGCGGACCTGGAGGACTTCGCGGCCGGCGAGTACACCGACCACTACGTCAAACTCCTGTTCCCCGCCGACGGCGGCGCCTACCCCGAGCCCTTCGACCCCCAGCGCATCCGCGAGGAGCGCCCGCGCGCGGAGTGGCCGGTGATGCGCACCTACACCGTGCGCCGGTGGGACGCACGCTCGTGCGAGCTGACCCTCGACTTCGTCCACCACGGCGACAAGGGGCTGGCGGGCCCCTGGGCCGCCGCGGCCCGACCCGGCGACGAGATCTACCTCTCCGGCCCCGGCGGCGGCTACGCGCCCGACCCGGCCGCCGACTGGCACCTGCTGGCGGGCGACGAGAGCGCGCTGCCGGCCATCGCCGCCGCCCTGGAGAACCTCCCGCCCCACGCCCGCGCCCACGCCTTCATCGAGGTCGCCGGCCCCGAGGAGGAGCAGAAGCTGGAGTCCCCCGCCGGCGCGGCCGTCACCTGGCTGCACCGCGGGACCGAGCGCGTCGGCGCGCCGCTTGTGCGCGCGGTCGCCGGCCTCGACTTCCCGCCCGGCGACGTGCACGCCTTCGTCCACGGCGAGGCCGGCGCCGTCCGCGAGCTCCGCCGCCTGCTGCGGCGCGAGCGCGGGATCGCGCTGGAGCGCCTGTCGATCTCGGGCTACTGGCGCCTGGGACTCGACGAGGACGGCTGGCAGTCCACCAAGCGCGAGTGGAACCGCGAGACCGAGCAGCAGACCGAGCCCGCGGGCTGAATCCGCGGAGTGAGCCCGCGGAGTGAGCCCCGCGCGCGCCGGCGCCGGCGCGCGCCGAGGCGGACCGGGGCGGGCGGCTCACATCGCGACGAGCATGAAAGCCATCGCCGCCGCCATCGCGGCCAGGGTCAGCGCCACCGACATCCGGGAGCGGGCCGGCGCACCGCCGGAGCCGCCGGCGGGGTGCGCCGACAGCAGCGCCGGGCCGGCGGCGGTCCCGCCGCCGGCCCCGACTGCCGCGGCGACCGGGCGGGCGAAGACGGGCAGCCGGTCGAAGGCGCGCGCGACCCAGCCGAGCACCGCGCAGCCGAAGTAGGCGGCGAACACGTAGCCGAGCCAGCCCGGGCGCACCCCGGGGTCGGCGAGCATGTAGGTCATGGCGAGGTAGTCCAGGGCCGACATCGTCCAGATGGGGTTCAGCGCGCCCTCGCGCGAGCGCAGCCCCAGCGCCGCGGCCGCCGTC
The DNA here is from genome assembly GCF_039542725.1 of Streptomonospora halophila. Lineage (NCBI taxonomy): Bacteria > Bacillati > Actinomycetota > Actinomycetes > Streptosporangiales > Nocardiopsidaceae > Streptomonospora > Streptomonospora halophila. The sequence continues at coordinate 70,494 of NZ_BAABIK010000022.1, forward strand.
GCGGCGGCCAGCAGCGCGAACAGCACCAGCCCGCTCCGGTGAAGGCCCTCGAAGTGCATGCGGGGCAGCAGGTACATCGCCGCCATGCCGGCCGCCATCACGGCATGGCCCGCGTCCCACCACCGCCGCTGTCCGGCCATCTGCGCCCCGTGCCGCAGATGGACGACGGCCACAGCGGCCAGTAGGACGGCGAAGCCGACCCGCACCCAGTCCGGCAGCCCGGCCGTGTGCGCTCCGTGGCCCGCGCCGGCCAGCACCGTCATCGCCACCGACCCGACTCCCTCCGCTCGGCCGCCGGAGAGGGTGTACCCCCGGGCCCGAAACGCGAAGTGAGAACCCGGTGACCGGATGCGGCCGTCCCGGCACCCGCGGCCGCAGCGGGTGCCGGGACGTGCGGAAGGCACGACCCCTCGGCGGCGCCGGAGGGGCCGTGCCCGGACCGGGGCCGCAGGCGTCAGTGCGCGTAGGGCCAGCCGTCGCCGTCCCAGCCGAGCCAGTTGATGCCCAGCAGCGCGGTGCCGTCGTCGGCGTAGTAGTGGTAGGTGAGGATGTCGTTGTCGGAGTCGGCGAACACGTCCTGGTGGCCGGGGCCGTGGATGCCGCCGTGGCTCGCCATGATCTCGGTGCCGCCGCCCGAGGTCATCGCGGTGCCGTTCCGGTCGTAATAGGGGCCGGTGATGCTCGGCGAGCGGCCCACCATGATCCGGTAGGTGCTGTCGGCGCCCTGGCAGCAGGCACCGAAGGACACGAACAGGTAGTACCGCCCGCCGTGCCGGAAGACGGTCGGAGCCTCGATCGAGTCCCCGCCGCGTCCGGCGATGGAGTGGAAGGCGTTGCCCAGGCGCAGGCCGGTCGCCGGGTCGATGCGGATCATCTTGATGCCCGACCAGTAGGAGCCGAAGGCCAGCCACCAGCGGCCGCCGGCGTCCACCTCCAGGTGCGGGTCGATGGCGTTGAAGTCGTCGGAGGTCCACGACTCGACGACCACGCCCTCGTTGGTCCAGCTTCCCGACGCGCCGCTGGTGCTGGTCGCCAAAAAGATCGCCGAGCGGTTGGAGCCGAACGTGGACGCCGAATAGTAGAGGAGGTAGCGCCCGCCGATGTAGGAGATGTGCGGCGCCCAGAGGTTGCGGTCGCCGCCGGTGTACTCGGTCGTCCAGGGGGCGCCGCCGGGGAAGACCGTCCCCGCGTTGCTGAACGCGGTGCGGTCGCTCGACGTCTTCAGGGCGATGTCGGGCGCGGTGTGCGCGACGAGGTAGCCCCCGCCCGGCCGCTTGACGAAGCTGGGGTCGTGCACCCGGATGTCTCCGGTCACCGCACCGGGACCGGGGTAGTCGGCGGCGCTCAGGTCGGCGGCGGTGCCGCCGTGGCGCGAGGTGGTGTAGACGGTGCCCGCGGCGGCCGCGCCGCCGACGGCCAGCGCGGCGCCCAGCAGTCGGCGCCGCGACAGAGGTGCGGAGCGGGCTCGGGTGTGATCGGACATGGGGGACTCCTAGGGCTCGTGGTCGAGGGGGTCGGCCCTGATAGCGCTCCGGCGCCCGGGACCGCGGGGGGCGGTCCGCCGCCGGGGTGAGGATGTTAGCGCTCACATTTCGTGTTAGCGCTAACATTCAGCGTTGCGGTGGAGTTGTCGGAATCGGCCTGCTCGGAAACGGCTCCGCAGTGCGGACGGGGTGCCGGCCGCGGACCGCGCGACACGGATCTCGCGCCGCTGCTCAGCCTCGCGCGGCATGCCGCCGCAACCAAGGCGGACCCTGCGGACCGGGCACCTCTGACGGGGCGTGCAGAGAGCGCCCATGGGGACGATCATCAACACGTTTCGTAATTGTGCGGGCATCGTAGAGTAGCCGTTTCCCGCCCGTCAACCCCCGCAGTCCCCGGATCGCCCTCCCCAACGCACTTCCACAACACCGCCCACAGGAGGGAAGGCCCGGCCCGGGCCGACCGCCTTCGGAATCAGGCGCGCCCCCAGGCCCTCCGCACGGATGGGCCCGGCGGCAGCCGGCCGACCGCGGGCCCCTCGCCCGCTCCCCCGCGGCCGGGGCTACCTCTCGGTGGACGGCTCGCGGCCGCCTCGGGTGGAGGAGTCGCGGAAGTCGGTGTAGGTGTAGGGGTTGTCGAGGATCTTCGTGGGCGGGATGTCGGGGTTCATGCCCTCGTTCCAGGCATCGCCCACCTGGTCGCGCAGGTAGTCCAGGGTCGACTCGGCCATGCGGCGGGCGGCGGCCAGGTCGGCGTCGACCAGGCGGTGCTCGTACTTGACCACCCGCCCGTTGACCACGACGGTGTGCACGTCGGCGCGCTGGGCCTGGAAGGCGACGTGCCCGTAGGGGTTGAGCAGCGGGAACATCACGGGCGAGGCGTCGTTCTTGATCAGCACGACGTCGGCCTTCTTGCCGGGCTCCAGGCTACCCACCGACCGGGAGAGCCCGAGGGCGCGCGCGCCGCCGCGCGTGGCCCAGTCGACGACGTGCTCGGCGCGCAGGGAGCTGTGCGTGACGGTCTCGCTGCGCCCGTGGGCCTCCAGGTGCTCGCGGGAGCGGTCGGCGCCCAGGGTGGCCCGCATCGCGCTGAACAGGTCGGCGCTCCACCACACGCCGGTGTCCATGGACAGCGATACCGGAATGCCGTGGCGGCGCAGCCGCCAGGTGGGCGGGTAGCCCTGGCCGGCGCTCTGCTCGCTCTCGGTGGAGACCGAGACCGCCCCGCCGGTGGCCGCTATGCGCTGGTAGGAGTCCTCCGAGAGCGTGGCGGCGTGCACGTAGACGGTCCCCGGCCCCATGAACCCGTGCTCGTGCATGAGCCGGATCCCGGTGTCGCCGGTGGCGCCCCACACACCGGCGTGCGTGGTGACCTCGGCGCCCAGCTCCCGCGCGGCCTCGAAGGCGGGGCGCTCGGGGAACGCCTCGTCGCCGGTGACGTCGAAGGCGACCTGGAAGCCGAGCATGTCGCCCCGCTTGCCGTGGATGCGCCGGTCGTAGAAGGCGCGGAACTCGGGCGAGGCCGCCCACTCCCAGGGCCCGGCGTGGATGTTGCCGTAGCCGAACACGTAGCGGCCCGGGACCGACTCCAGCGCGTCGAGGGCGGCGTCGGCGTGCTCGGTGGTGACCAGCCCGTGCGACCAGTCGGCCGTGGTGGTGACCCCGGCGTCGAGGGCCTCCCAGGCCCCCAGCAGGTTCCCGGTGTGGATGTCCTGGGGCCGGAACCGGGAGCCCCACTCCAGGTAGTACCAGACGAAGTACTGCGACAGCGTCCAGTCGGCGCCGTAGCCGCGCATGACCGTCTGCCACATGTGCCGGTGGGTGTCGACCATGCCCGGCATGACGATGCCGCCGGACGCGTCGATCTCGTGGGCGGACTCCGGCGCCTCCAGCGCGGGGCCGACCGCCTCGATCCGCTCCCCGACCACCAGTACGTCGGTATCGGGGAGGGTCCGTCCGGTCCCGTCCATCACCAGGACCGTGCCGTTCCTGAAGACGACGGGTCTGCCCGGCTCGGGGGCCGGTCCGCGGGGGGTGTTCTCAGGCATGTGGCGACTCCCGTCAGACGAACGGACAATCGTCCGTCAGGCGATCAAAACATGCCTTAAGACTGATACTGCGCCGGGTGGCTTGTCAACGGCCTGCCGCACACCCGGCCGTCGGGTCCGCCTCGACCTTCTCAAAGCGCAGCCTGAGAACGGCCAGCGGCCTTGACAGACGGCACGCGCCGACCGAACCTGAATATCGGACGTTCGTCCGGACAGTGGACACTCGTCACACGAAAGGTCTTCGATGAACGACCCTACGGGAGGCCCGCTGTCGGGCCTGCTGGTCGCGGACTTCTCGCGGATCCTCGCGGGCCCGTACGCGACGATGCTGCTCGCCGACCTCGGCGCGGAGGTGGTCAAGGTCGAGTCTCCCGCCGGCGACGACACGCGGACCTGGTCGCCGCCCGCCCGCGGGGACCGGGCGACGTACTTCCTGTCGGTGAACAGGAACAAGCGGTCGGTGGCCCTGGACCTTGCGGATCCCGCGGACCTGGAGGCGGCGCGCGAGCTCGCCGGGCGGGCCGACGTGGTGATCGAGAACTTCCGGCCCGGCGGCCTCAAGCGCTTCGGCCTGGACTACGCGTCGGTCCGGGCGGGCAACCGCGGCGTGGTCTACGCCTCCATCTCCGGATTCGGCTCGGGCGAGGGCGCGGCCATCCCCGGCTACGACCTGATGGTCCAGGCGATCTCCGGCCTGATGAGCCTGACCGGCGACCCGGACGGGCCGCCCTTCCGCGCCGGGATCTCGGTGTTCGACGTGATCACCGGCCTGCACGCCGCGGTCGGCGTCCTGGCCGCCCTGCAGGAGCGCACCGCCTCGGGCGAAGGCCAGCACGTGGAGGTCAACCTGCTCTCCTCCGCGCTGTCGGGACTGGTCAACCAGTCGGGCGCCTACGCCGCCGGCGGCACCGTGCCCTACCGGATGGGCAACGCGCACCCCAGCCTGTTCCCCTACGAGCCGCTTCCCGCGGCCGACGGCGACCTCATCGTCATCGCGGGCAACGACGGCCAGTTCGCCCGCCTGTGCGAGGCGCTGGGCCGCCCCGACCTGGTCGGCGACCCCCGCTTCGCCCACAACCAGGACCGCACGGCCAACCGCGGCGAACTGCGCCCGCACCTGGTCGAGGCGCTCGCGGCCCGCACCAAGGCCGAGTGGTTCGAGATCCTCCTGGCCCACGGGGTGGCCTGCGCACCGATCAACACGGTCGACGAGGGGGTCTCCTTCGCCGAATCGCTGGGGCTGGAGCCGGTCGTGGTCGCAGGTGACGGCGAGGACGGGGTTCCGGGTATACGCAACCCCATCACCATGTCGCGCAGCACGACCCGCTACGAGCGCCCGCCGCCCCGGCTGGACGAGCACTCCGCGCAGATCCGCGCATGGCTGCGCGCCGACCGCGACGAACAGGAGGGCGGCCGTGGCTGAGAGCACCGACCGCGGCGAGGGCACCGGCGGCGCCGGAGGCGGGCACACGGACACCGGGGGCGCGGCGGGCGGCCCGTCCTTTCCCACCTGGCTCGGCACCTCGACCGAGTCCACGATCTCGCTGATGGGCCGGGACCTGGCCGAGGACCTCATGGGCAAGGTCGGCTTCGGCGAGCTCGTGCTGTGGATGGTCACCCAGCGGCGGCCCTCGCCCGGCCGGGTGCGGCTGTTCGAGGCGTGTCTGGTCGCCCTCGCCGACCACGGCTTCACCCCCACCGCGATCGCGGCCCGCCTCACCTACCTCAGCGCACCCGACTCCCTCCAGGGCGCCCTGGCCGCCGGCCTGCTCGGCGGCGGCTCGCGCTTCCTCGGCGTCACCGAGGACACCGGCCGGTTCCTGTCCGGCGTGCTGGAACGGCAGGGGCCACAGCCCGGCGACGAGGCCGGATGGGACGCCCTGGCCGAGGAGGTCGTCTCCCGCGAGCGGGCCGCCCGGCGGATCATCCCCGGTCTGGGCCACCCCGTGCACAAGGAGGGCGACCCCCGCACCCCCGCCCTGCTGCGGATCGCCGAGGAGGAAGGGCTTCGGGGCCCGCACCTGCGCCTGTTCGAGGCCATCGGCCGCACCCACGAGCGGGTACTCGGCCGCAGGCTGGTGCTCAACGGCGCCGGGGTGTGCGGTGCGGCGCTGGCCGACCTGGACCTGCCGCCCGACCTGCTGCGGGGCTTCGCGCTGCTGGCGCGGGCGGGCGGCCTGCTGGGGCAGCTCGCCGAGGAGCGGCGGCGCCCCATGGCGATGGACACCTACCTGCTCGTCGACCGCAACGCCACCTACACCGCACCGGAGGACGGAGACGACGATGCCGTACGCGACTGAGGAGAACATCACCGAGCTTGCGGCCGAGCGCTGGGCGACCGCGGAACCCCCCAGGCTGGCCGAGCTGATGGGTGCCCTGGTGCGCCATCTGCACGCCTTCGCACGCGAGGTCCACCTCACCGAGGACGAGTGGGCGGCGGCGATGCACTGGCTCACCAGGACCGGGCAGATCAGCGACGACAAGCGCGAGGAGTTCATCCTCGCCTCCGACGTGCTGGGGCTGAGCATGCTCGTGGTGCAGATGAACAACCGGTTCGGCCCGGATGCCACCCCCGCCACCGTGCTGGGGCCCTTCTACATCGACGGCTCCCCCACCGCCCCGTTCGGCTGGGACATGTCCGACGGAGCCGAGGGGGTGCCGCTGTTCGTGCACGGCACCGTCCGCGACACCGGCGGCACGCCGGTGGGCGGCGCCGTGCTGGACGTGTGGCAGGCCGACTCCGACGGCGTCTACGAGGCCCAGCTCGGCGAGGTCGACGAGGCGCGGCTGCGCGCCAAGTACGCGTCCCGGCCGGACGGCACCTACTGCCTGCGCAGCGTCGTGCCCAAGGGCTACACCATCCCGATGGACGGACCCGTGGGCGAGCTGATCGAGCACACCCGCATCAGCCACTTCCGGCCCGCCCACATCCACTTCCTCATCGACGAGCCCGGCTACGAGAAGCTCGTCACCCACATCTTCGAGGCGCAGACCAGATACCTCGACTCCGACGTGGTGTTCGGCACGAAGGAGGAGCTGATCGTGCCCTTCCACCACCACGAGTCGGGCGCCGCGCCCGACGGCACCCGGTTCGACACCCCCTTCGCCACCGCCGAGTTCGACTTCGTCCTGCAACCGAAGGAGTGATCGCGGTGGACGCGGGTCTGCTGCTGCTGCGCATCGCGCTGGCGGCCCTCCTGCTGGGCCACGCCGGGCAGAAGAGCCTGGGCTGGTTCCGCGGATCGGGCCTGGAGGGCACCGCCTCCATGTTCCACAACCTGGGCTTCCGGCCCGCCCGGCCGATGGTGGTGGCGGCGTCGCTGTCGGAGACGGCGGGGGCCGCGCTGGTGCTGCTGGGCGCGGCCACACCGCTCGGGGCGGCCGTGGTCGTCGGCACCATGACCGTGGCGGCCGCCGCCAACGCCGACAAGGGGCTGTGGGCCCACCACGGCGGCTACGAGGTCGCGCTCGTCTACGCCCTGATCGGCGCGGCGCTCGGCTTCACCGGGCCCGGGGCCTACTCCGTCGACGCGCTGCTGGGCCAGGCCCGGCCCGCGGCGTGGGTCGGGGCGGGCGCGGTCGCGCTGGGCCTGGCTGCCGCGGCGCCGGTGCTGCTGCGGCGGCGCGCCCTGCTGCGCCGCACCGGAGCCCAGGGCTGAGCCCGGCCGGGGCGGCGCAAGCGTCCGAGGGCGGGCGTAGCCGCTGCCGGGCGGCCCCTCGGCCGGGGGCAGGCCGGCGGGGCGCCCGCCGGCGGGGCGCCCGCCGCACCCGCATAGGCCCCCGACCTCGACCGTCGCCCGGAAGCGGGCGCTACGCTGAACCGGTGCCCCGCCGCCGGCTGAGACGCGCAACCGGGTGACATCCTGAAAGGTCGTTCATGCGTCGAGACACCACCCCCGAGTTCATCGAGGCGCTCGCGCGCGGACTCGACGTCCTGCGCTGCTTCGAGCCCGGACGGCCGTCGATGACGCTCTCGGAGCTGGCCGCGGCGACGGGCCTGGCCCGCCCCACGGTGCGGCGCATTCTGATCACCCTGGAGCAGCTGGGCTATGTGCGCAGCGTCGAGGGGGAGTTCTCCCTGACCCCGCGGGTACTCGACCTGGGCATGGCCTACATCCGCTCGCAGAGCCTGTGGGACCTGGCCGTGCCGCACCTGCGGGACCTGGTCAAGCAGACCGGGGAGTCCTGCTCGATCGCGCAGCTGGACGGCTCGGACATCGTCTACGTGGCGCGGGTGGCGGTGCCCAAGCTCGTCACCCTCGCCGTCACCATCGGCACCCGGTTCCCCGCGCCGGCGACCTCGCTGGGCAAGGTGCTGCTGGCGGCGCTTTCGGCCGAGGAGCTCGACGCGGTCCTGGCCGAGCCCTCGCGCTCGGGAATCGAGCCGACCCACCGCCGCGACCGCGCGGAGCTCGACACGGTGCTCAGCAGGGTGCGGGCGCGCGGGTGGGCGCTCACCGACGAGGAGCTGGCGCTGGGCATCCGCTCGGTGGCCGCGCCGATCCGCGACGGCCGGGGCGCGGTGGTGGCCGCGGTCAACGTCAACGCCCACGCCGCCGAGACCTCCGTCGAGACGCTCACCGACCGCCACCTGCCGCTGCTGCTGGGCGCCGCCAGCGCGATCAGCGCCGACTGGGAGGCGTGGAGGGCCCACCCGATGGAGGTGCTCGCCCCGGAGACGGCCGGCTGAGCCGCGCCCGGCCCCCGGGCTCTCCCCCGGTCTCTCCCCCGCCCGTTCGCGGCCGTGCGTGTGCGCCGCGGACCGTTTGCCGCGCACGTGTGCGGTCAGCTTCGTTGTAGAGCGAGGGAAGGAGCGAGATGGGACGCGGTGTCGCACACAAGCTGATCGAGTCGCACCTGGTCGAAGGCGAGATGGTGCCCGGTCGGCCGATCGCGCTGAGCGTCGACCAGACGCTCACCCAGGACGCCACCGGGACCCTGGTGATGCAGGAGCTGGAGGCGCTGGGGCTGGACCGGACACGGGCCGAGGTCAGCGTGCAGTACGTCGACCACAACCTCCTCCAGGCCGACGAGAAGAACGCCGAGGACCACGAGTTCCTGCAGTCGGCGGCGCGGCGCTACGGGCTGTGGTACTCCAAGCCCGGCAACGGCGTCTCCCATCCCACCCACATGCAGCGCTTCGGCGTGCCCGGCAAGACGCTGGCCGGCTCCGACTCCCACACCTGCGCCGCGGGCTCACTGGGCATGCTGGCGGTCGGCGTCGGCGGGCTGGAGGTGGCCATGGCGATCGCCGGCCGCCCGCTGCGCATCCGGGCGCCGCAGATCTGGGGCGTGCGGCTCACCGGCGAGCTTCCGGAGTGGACCTCGGCCAAGGACGTCATCCTGGAGATGCTGCGGCGGCACGGCGTCAAGGGCGGGCTGAACCGCATCATCGAGTACCACGGCCCGGGCCTCGACACCCTGTCGGCGATGGACCGCCACGTCATCGCGAACATGGGCGCCGAGCTGGGCGCCACCACCACCGTCTTCCCCGCCGACGGCGCGGTGCGGGACTTCCTGCGCGCCGAGGGGCGCGAGGACGACTTCACCGAGCTGCTCGCCGACACCGACGCCGCCTACGACGTGACGGACGAGATCGACCTGTCCTCGGTCGAACCGCTGATCGCCCTGCCGTCGGCGCCCGACAAGGTCGTGCCGGTGCGCGAGGCGGCGGGCGAGAAGGTCGGCCAGGTCGTCATCGGCTCCTCGGCCAACCCCGGGCTGCGCGACTACGCCGTCGCCGCGGCCATGGTCAAGGGGCGCCAGACGGACAGCACCGTGAGCTTCGACGTCAACCCCTCCTCGCGCCAGATCTTCGCGGACCTGACGAAGACGGGTGCGACCGTCGACCTGATCGGCGCCGGCGCCCGCATCCACCAGGCGGGCTGCCTGGGCTGCATCGGCATGGGCCAGGCACCGGCGGTGGGCAGCAACTCGCTGCGCACGTTCCCGCGCAACTTCCCCGGTCGCTCGGGCACCAAGGAGGACTCGGTCTGGCTGTGCTCGCCGGAGACCGCGGCGGCGTCCGCGCTCGCCGGGGAGATCACCGACCCGCGCGACCTGGCCGAGCGGCTGGGCATCGCCTACCCCGAGCTGGAGCCGCCGGAGCGCTCCAGCGTCAACACGCGCATGCTGGTGCCCCCGCCGCCGCGGGAGGAGTCCCTGCGCGCCGAGCTGGTCAAGGGGCCCAACATCTCGGCGCTGCCGGACTTCCCGCCACTGCCCGACCGCATCGAGGCGCCGGTGCTGCTCAAGGTGGGCGACGACGTGTCCACCGACGAGATCTCCCCGGCCGGCGCGGCGGCGCTGCCGTTCCGCTCCAACGTGCCCCGGCTGGCGGAGTTCACCTTCACCCGCATCGACGAGGACTACCCGAGGCGGGCGCACGACCTGGCCGACGGGCAGGGGCACTTCGTGATCGGGGGTGACAACTACGGCCAGGGCTCCTCCCGCGAGCACGCCGCCATCACCCCGCGCTTCCTCGGGCTGCGCGCCGTCGTGGCCCGGTCCTTCGCCCGGATCCACTGGCAGAACCTCGCCAACTTCGGCGTGCTGGCGCTGGAGTTCACCGACCCGGCCGACTACGATCGCATCGAGTCGGGCGACGTCCTCGTCCTCGACGGGCTCCGCGAGACCCTGCCCGCCGCGAGCGAGGTGGTGCTCCGCAACAAGACCCGGGACGAGGAGTACACCCTGCGCCACCGGCTGTCGGCGCCCCAGGTGGAGTCCGTCCTGGCCGGCGGCCAGATCCCCCTCCTGGCCCGCGAACTGGAGTAGCGGCGGGACCCGCGGGGCCCGCGGGGCCCGCGGGGCCCGCGGGGCCCCGCCGCGGCCGGGCGGCCGCGGGGCGGCCCGCGGGTAGGCCGGCACCGGGAACAGCGAGGCCGGGCGGAACGGGGACAGGGGCACGCGGGCCGCCCCGGAGGGCCGGCCCGGCGGTGCGGTCGCGGCGGCGGCGGTGCAGGGCGGACGGCGCCGGCAGCGGGAGCGCCGCGGCGTGGAGGCGAGCGTCCCGGCGCCCAGCCCCGCTTCCCGCCCCGGATGAGCGGGTGCACGACCGCGTCGTGCATCGCCGGACCGGCCGGCGGAAGCGCGCTGGACGCCTCCTACGGCGAGGTCCCGGCCGACTGCTCCGCGGCCGGGGGCGTCCGCCGGCGGACCTCGACCGCCGCCTGAGCGCGGGCTGCAGCACGCGCTTGAGCACGTGTCTGGCGGAGCGGATCGCCGGGCTGCAGCGGGGAAGCCGAACGCATGGCGCGGGCCCTACCGCGCCGCCCCATCCGCCGCCCGCGCCGGGCGGCACGGCGGTCGCCCGCCGCGTCATGCCCGTTCGGCCGTGGAGAGGGCGTCGCCCGCGGCCTCCTTCAGGCGCTCGGCGTCCTCGCGGACCAGGGACGCGCGGGTACGGCGCTCCACGAGGTCCGCTTCGTCCAGGGCCCCTTCGTGGCGGACCGCCCAGCGCAGTTCCGCGGCGGTGACACCGGCGGCGATCGGAGCCAGCAGGCCGGGACGGCCGTCGGCCTCGGCGGCGACCGAGGGGGCCTCGGTGCCGTAGCGGGCGCGCAGGCGGGCGGGCGCGTCCACGCCGCGCAGAAGGGCGGGACGGGCGGCGCCCACCAGCGGCAGGCGGCGGGTGCGGCACGGGCCGGCGCGCAGTCCGGCACGCTCGACCGCGGCGTCCACGGCCTCCTCGGCCATGCTCCGGTAGGTGGTCAGTTTGCCGCCGACCGCGGTCAGCACGCCCTCGCGCGAGGCCAGTACCGCGTGGCGCCGGGAGAGGTCGGCGCTGCGTCCCTTTTCGGCGTCCAGCAGCGGGCGCAGCCCGGCGAACGCGCCGGCGACGTCGCCGCGGCCGGGCGGCGACGCCAGGACGCCGCCGAGCACCTCCAGCAGGAAGTCGACGTCGTGCTCGGGCACCGGGGGCACGTCGGGCGCGGGGCCGTCGAGGGGTTCGTCGGTGATACCGACGTAGGCGCGTCCGTCCTGCTGCGGCAGCACGAGCGCGAAGCGGGTCGGATCGCCGGGGACGGGGATGGTCAGGGCGGCGCGCAGCCCGCCGAGGCGGCTTTGGGCCAGCACCAGATGCGTCCCCCGGCTGGGCCGCAGCCGGACCTCCGGCGCCAGTTCCCGGGCCCAGACGCCCGTGGCGTTGACCGTGGCGCGCGGCCGGACGTCCAGCGCCGCGCCGGTGAGGCCGTCGCGCAGCACCGCGCGGTCGCCGTGCAGCTCCTCGGCCCCGCAGCGGGTCAGCACCGATGCGCCGTGGGCGGCGGCGGTGCGCGCCAGGCCGACGACCAGGCGGGCGTCGTCGACGAGCTGCCCGTCGAAGGACAGCTGGCCGCCGCGCAGCCCGTCGGGCCGCAGCCCGGGCGCGAGGTGGAGCGCGCGCCGCCGCGAGACGCCGCGGGAGGCGGGCAGCAGCGAGCCGGGGGTGCCGGCCGACAGGCGCAGAACGTCGCCCATGAGCAGCCCGGTGCGGGTGGCGGCGGCCTGCGCGCGGCTCACGCCGGCGTGCAGCGGCAGCAGCATCGGCAGCGGCCGGACCAGGTGCGGTGCGGTACGCGAGAGCAGGATGTGGCGCTCGCGCGCGCTCTCGCGGGCGATGCCGAGCTGGCCGGTGGCGAGGTAGCGCAGGCCGCCGTGGACGAGCTTGGAGCTCCACCGGCTGGTCCCGAACGCCAGGTCGTGCTTTTCGGCGAGCACCACGGAGAGCCCGCGCGCGGCCGCGTCCAGGGCGATGCCCGCGCCGGTGACTCCGCCGCCGACGACCAGCAGGTCCACGTTCGGGTTCTGTGCCAGGCGGTCGAGCTCCCGTGCGCGGCGGGCGGCGTTGAGGGAGGAGCCGGGGGCGGGGCCGGTGCTCATACCCGCCCGCCTTCTCCGGTACCGGCCTCCCGGCCGGGGGGCGGGCGGTCGTCGGCGGGCTCCTCCTGCGGGCACAGGTAGCTGCCGAGCATGCGGCGGACCTCGCGGGTGAGCCCGTCGAGGTCGAGGACGTCCTCCACCAGGCGCCAGGACTGGGCGGCGCTTTGCACCAGGAGCAGCACCATCCGGGCGAGTGCGGCGGGCTCGCCCGCGCGGACCGAGCCGTCGCTCTGCCCGGCGCGGATCTGCTCCTCGACGAAGGCGAGCGCGTGGCGCTGGCTGGAACCCAGGCGCTGGAAGGTGTAGGTCACCAGCGCCTCCGGCTCGGTGGCGAGGATGCGGGCCATCAGCGGGTGCGCACGCAGGTCGGCGAGGACGCACGCCGCTCCCGCCACCAGCCGGGTGCGGCCGTCGGCGCCCTCGGCGGCGGCGCGCGGCGCGGCCGCCGCGACCACGGCGCGCATCTCGCGGGTAAGCAGGTCGCCGAGGAGGGTGTCGATGTCGCGCCAGCGCCGGTAGACGGTCGGGCGGCTCACCCCCGCGCGGCGGGCGACGTCGGTGAGGGTCAGCCGCCGCAGGCCGAAGACGGCGACGGACTCGCGGGCCGCGTCGAGGAGGGCCTGCGCCAGTTGGTCGACGGGAGGCTCCGCCTCATCGTCGTTACTGATTGACATCATATGGAAAACTGTAACGCATGACACAACCCACCCACCGCGTCGGCGAGGCGTCCTGGGACGCCTGGGGCGATCCCGCGCACGCCGTGTCGCTGACGGAGTCCCAGCGGGACCTGATCGGGCGGGTGCTCGGCGCCGCGCCGGACGACACCCCCGGCCGCACGGCCGAGCCCGACCTGCGCCTGCCGCCCGCCGCCCTGCCCGAGCCCGCCCGCGCTGCGCTCGCCGAGGCCGTCGGCGCCGCGCACGTGGACACCGGAGCCGCCGCCCGAGTCCGCCACGCCGGCGGCAAGAGCACGCCCGACCTGCTGCGCCGCCGCGCGGGCGACGTCGCCGGCGCCCCCGACGCGGTGGTCCTGCCCGCCGATCACGACGAGGTCGCCGCGGTCCTGGCCGTGTGCGCCGAGCACGGCGTGGCCGTGGTGCCCTTCGGCGGCGGCACCAGCGTCGTCGGCGGGGTCGAGCCGCTGCGCGGCGCCTTCCCTGCGGCCGTCGCCCTGGACCTGCGGCGCCTGGACCGGCTCGTCGCCGTGGACGGCACGGCCGGCACCGCGACCCTGCAGGCGGGCCTACGGACGCCTGAGGCCGAGGAGCTGCTGGGCGCGCACGGGCTGACGCTGGGGCACCAGCCGCAGAGCTACGATTACGCCACCATCGGCGGCTATGCGGCCACCCGCTCCTGCGGCCAGTCCTCAACGGGCTACGGGCGGTTCGACGACATGGTGGTGTCGCTGCGGGCCGCGACACCGCGCGGCACACTGGACCTGGGCCGCGCGCCCTCCTCGGCGGCCGGGCCGGACCTGCGGCGGCTGCTGCTCGGCTCGGAGGGCGCCTTCGGCGTGATCACCGAGGCGACCCTGCGCGTGCGCCCGCTGCCGGAGGCGCGGCACGACGAGGCCTGGACCTTCCCCGACTTCGCCGCCGGCGCCGAGGCCCTGCGCGCGCTCGCCCAGAGCGGGGTTCGGCCCACCCTGGTGCGGCTCTCCGACGAGCAGGAGACCTTCGTCAACGCCCTCCTCGCCGGTCAGGAGGCCGCCCCGGGCTGCCTCGCCGTGATCACCCACGAGGGCGGCTCCGAGCAGGCGGCGGCGGTGCGCGCGCTGACCGCGCAGACGCTGCGGCGGGCCGGCGGGGGCGAACTCGGCGCCGAGCCGGTCGCCCGGTGGCGCGGCGACCGCTACCTCGCCCCCTATCTGCGCGACGCCCTGCTGGACGCCGGCGTGCTGGCCGAGACCCTGGAGACCGCCACGACCTGGTCCGGCCTGCACCGTCTGCGCGAGGCGGTCACGGAGGCGCTGACCGGCGCGTTGACGAGCGGCGGCGGCGCACCGCTGGTGCTCTGCCACGTGTCCCACGTCTACCCCGAGGGCGCGTCGCTGTACTTCACGGTGGCCGCGGCGGCGGGGCGGGACCCGCTGGACCGCTGGCGGGCGGCCAAGCGCGCCGCCGGCGACGCCATCGCCGCGTGCGGCGCCACCATCACCCACCACCACGCGGTGGGCACGGACCACCGGCCGTGGATGGAGGCCGAAGTCGGCACGCTGGGCGTGGAGGTGCTGCGCGCGGTGAAGGACACCCTGGACCCGGCGGGGGTGCTCAACCCCGGCAAGCTCATCCCGGAGCGGTCGTGAACTCCGGTGCCGCGGCCGCGGCATCGGGAGCGGGAGCGGCACCGGGAGCGGTCACGCTGCTGGTCAACCCCGCAGCGGGCGGCAGCACGGGAGAGCGGGTCGCCGCGCGCGCGGCGCGGCGCCTGCTGGGCCGAGGTGTGGAGGTCGACGTTGTAGCGGGGCGCGACGCCGCCGAGACGCGGGAGCGCGCCCGCGCCTGCGTGTCCGCCGGCGCCGGCGTGCTGGCGGTGGCCGGCGGCGACGGCATGGTCCACCTCGCCCTGCAGGAGCTGGCCGGCAGCTCCACCGCCCTGGCCGTGCTGCCGACCGGCACCGGCAACGACTTCGCCCGCGTCCTGGGCATCCCCTCCGCGAACCCCGACGCCGCCGCCGACGTCCTCATCGGCGGCGTGCGGCGCAGCATCGACCTGGGCCGCTGCTCGCCGCCCGAGGACGCCGACCGCCCACTCTGGTTCGGCACGGTACTGACCAGCGGATTCGACTCACTGGTCGTGGAGCGCACCGACGGGATGCGCTGGCCGCGCGGCCGGATGCGCTACGCCGCTGCGGTCATGGCCGAGCTGGGCCGACTGCGCCCGCTGCCGTTCACCGTCGAGGCCGACGGGCGCGAGGAGCACCTTGAAGCGGTGCTCGTGGCCGTGGGCAACACCGCCTTCTACGGTGGCGGCATGCGGATCTGCCCCCACGCCGACCCCGGCGACGGCAGACTCGCGGTCACCGCCGTAGGCCCGGCAACCTCCGGGCAGCTGCTGCGGGCGTTCCCGCGCATCTACCGGGGCACCCACACGACCCATCCGCTGGTGCGCACCTTCCACGCCCGCCGCGTGCGGCTGCACACCCCCGGCATGCGCGCCTACGCGGACGGCGAGCCCGCCGGCGCCCTCCCCCTCCACGCCGAAGCGGTTCCCGGAGCGGTCGAGGTGCTGGTTCCGAGGTAACCAATCGGACCCGTTGCCCGCGGGCGACCCAAGCAACGAGGCAGCAACCACGCCGGACGGAGAAGCCCGCGGCCGTCGGACCCGGTGCCCGCCGGTGACCCAAGCAACGAGGCAGCAACCACGCCGGACGGAGAAGCCCGCGGCCGTCGGAC
>NZ_BAABIK010000022.1:86379-102819 GCF_039542725.1 Streptomonospora halophila
GACCCGGTGCCCGCCGGATTCGCGCCCGACGAGGGCAGCGAGGACCCCGGATGGTTACGCCCGAGCCCATCGGAACCGGTGCCCGCCGGTGACCCAAGCAACGAGGCAGCAACGACGCCCGATGGCGCGCTGCGGTCCATGGCCGAATACACGAAGGCCCGGCGGAAAATCCTTCGGCACGGACTTTAGTATGTGCATTTCAGACCGAAAAGAGAAATGCCCGATTTAATTTAACTCCACGCGGGCGATCGGCGAGTCAGGAGAATGCGCATCGTCGACAAACCGGGCATTCCGTCCTGGAATCCGGCTCAAGAGGCCGACGAGACCGCCCTAATGCATGCGAAGCCGCTCTGGCACGCCACTGCACCGCTCAATGCGAGGTGATTGGTGTACTAATGTCCGGATTGCGCCCCGACAAGGTGGCTCACAGCGGCCTCGGCGGCGACGAAACCCGCCTGATGCACCTCTCAAGGGCCTTTGGGCGCTGGTTTCGGCACTCTCGCCGCCACATGGACGCAGCTCGCTGTGACCTAAAGGTACAAACCAGGCAAATCGACCCGATATTTTTCGCATCATGGAAATCCTATGAGCCAGGGATGCCGGACTGCCGATCGCGCTACACACATACCGTTGCCGGTTGGAATCGAAATCCAATATGCCCAGAATGCGAGGTTCTTACAGAAAACCTGAGCGGAACGGTGGCACACGTACCCGCATTCCCGGACCATCCGCCGCCCTCGCTGCCCCGCCGGATGGGCCACCGGCGGGCACCGGGTCCGATGGGCAAGTGCCCCACCACCCACCGCCCTCACTGCTCCGCCGCTCCCGCAACCGGCGAGCACCCGAACCGATGGGCTCCCGCTCAGCCCCACGCTCCCTTCGCCGCCCGCCGCCCGCGCAACCCGAAGACCACAAGCACGGTGACCGCAACCCCCACCACCCACCGCCCTCGCTGCCCCGCCGCTCCCGCAACCGGCGAGCACCCGAACCGATCGGCTCGCGCTCAACCCCACGCCGCCCTCGATGCCCCGCCGGATGGGCCACCGGCGAGCACCCGAACCGATCAACGCAGGCTGCACCACCCGCTTCCCTCACCACCCCACCGCCCGCGCGACCGGCGGGCGGCACCGGCTGGCGACCCGGCTCAGGGCGCATCAGCGGGCGCGTCAGCGGAGGCGGGCCGTGCCGTGGGGAAGCAAGCGGACAAGGAAGGCCGCGTAGGCCGCCAGCGAGACCAGCGCATAGGCGAACGGTCCGCCGAACACCGAGGACGGCGTCACCGGAACCCCGGTCACAAAACCCACCAGGCTCAGCGCGACGAGCACCCCCATCAGCGCCGTGTGGGCCCACACCAGGCCGAGCAGCAGACCTCGCGGGAGCGCCGTCCTCTCGAACGCCAGCGCGAGCGTCGCCAGCGCGGAGCCGACCACGACCAGCGGGGGCAGGAGGACCCAGGCGAGCGCACCCGAGCCCGCCGACCCTCCGCTCACAGCGGCTGCGTCGTCGCCGGCGCCGGCGATGACGAGGTGCGCGGCGGCGAGCAGCCCCGCGGAAGCCGCTGCCGTACCGCCCAGGACCCGGACGCCCCGCCTCGCACTCCCGGTTTGGAAAGCTCCGCCTCTCGCCGCGATCCGCGACCCGTCGTTGCCCACGGCTGCCCTCCCTGGCTGCTCTCTCCCGAAACGTCGGTGTCAACGCAACCAGGTCGGGACGGCCGCCGCCTCCCGCGCCAGAGCGAGATGCGTCCGCCGCCCGGGGGTTTCGGGGTTCCCGGGGCGCCTCCGACGGCTGCGGCGCGGGGGCCGCCCCGCCCCCCTCACTGCACCGGCACACCAGTGAACACGGTGCTCCCGGCCCGGCCCGGGGTCGACGCTGGTCACGCCGTCGTGGGCAACACGAACGCGCGGCGCTGGAGGGCGCACCACGGCACCCCGCCACGCGCCCGCGCGGGACCCGCCTCCGCCCCGGCCGCTCCGTGTACGGCCGGGGCGGAGGGCCTCGCCTACCGCGCCCGGCCCGGGCGCAGCAGCCCGGAAGGCACGGCGTCGGCCATGGCTGCCATGCCCGCGTCGTTGGGGTGCAGATGGTCGCCGCTGTCGTAGTCGGGGTTCAGCCGCAGTGGGTCGTCCGGGTCGCGCATCGCCTTCGCGAAGTCGATGACCGCGTCGTACTCCCCGCTCGTGCGGATCCACTCGTTGACGGCCTGCCGCTTGGCCTCGTTCTCCTCGCTGTGGAAGCCGAGCGTGTCGCCCTTGAACGGCAGGATCGTGCCGCCGTAGACCTTCAGCCCGGCAGCGTGGGACCGGGCGACGATCTGCCGGTGCGCGCCGATGATCTCCTCGGCTGTGACGGTCTCCGACATCGGCGCCGCGGTTCCCGGATGGCCCAGGTCGTTCACGCCGAGCAGGACGATCACGTGCCCGACCCCCGGGTGCGCCAGCACGTCGCGGTCGAAACGACGCAGGGCGCTCTGCCCGAAGAACGCCGCGTAGCCCTCGGCTTCGCTGCCCTCGGGCGGGTTGGGGTCGTGCAGCAGCCGGTTGCCCGCGATGCCCGAGTTCAGCATTCCCGTGCGCCCGCCCAGCCGCTCGGCGAGCAGGTCGGGCCAGCGGTTGTTCGCGCCGACGGTGGTCTCGGAGCCGTCGGTGATGGAGTCGCCGAGCGCGACCACCGCATCCGTGTGCCCGCGGGCGCGCACGCTGACACCGGAGAGGAAGTGCCACTGCGTCATGGTCCCGGTCGGCGTGATCGAGGGCTTCGCGGTCACGTTGCCCGCGGCGACCTCGTTCTCCTGGAACGAGAACCCGTGCAGGGTGGTCACCGGCGTGCGCTCGGGCAGGTGGATGCTGACCACCAGGTCCGAGCGCGGAGCAAGGCGGAGCTTCACCGGGTCGCTCAGCAGCGGCGCGCCCGCCGGTACCGACACCGACGTGCGGCCGCCGAAGGTGACCGCGCGGTCGGTTCCGGGGTCGGTGTCGGTGCCCGACGAACCGGCGCGCAGCGCCACGCGCACCTCGCCGATGCGCAGCGGCGTCTCGCCGAACTCGTTGGTCAGCCGCAGCCGGAGCCGGTCGCCGCCGACGCTGGTGTGCACGACCTGGCGGACGGTCTCGTCCTCCAGGACAGGCGTGGCCGACTCGGGGGTCGCGGTGGGCACGGCCGCCCAGGTGCCCACCCAGCCGCGGTGGCCGCCGGGGTGGTGCCGGGGCTCGGCGCCGACGGCCGCGGCCCCGGCACCGATCAGCAGCAGCGCGCCCGCCGCGACGGCGCCGATGCGCCGGGCTCGGAGGCGCGCCGGAGTGTCCTGCCGGCGCACGGGGCTATCCCCGGTTCGCCGGGAGGACGAACCGCCAGCCCTGGGACTGCAGGTCTGGGACGACGCGGTCGACGGCCTCGACCGTCTGGCTGCGGTCGCCGCCGCCGTCGTGCAGGAGCACGACCGACTGGGACGTGATGCCCCGCCGCAGCCGCTCCGCCAGCACGTCGGCGCCGGGCGGGTTCCAGTCCTCGACGGCCAGGCTCCAGCCCAGCGGCTGCATCCCCATGTCCGCCGCCACCTGCGGGCTCTGGCCCCAGGAACCGTAGGGCGCGCGGAAATAGGGGATGTCGGCCGAGGGCACGGCGTCGTGGATCGCCTGGTTCGTCGCCTCGAGGTCGGCGGCGATGCGGCTCCTGGACCAGGAGCTCAGGTCGGCGTGGCGCATCGAGTGGTTGCACAGCGTGTGGCCTTCATCGGCGATCTGCCGGACGAGGCCGGGGTGCTGCTGCACGTGTTCGCCCCACAGGCAGAACACGGCCTTGACGTCGTGCCGGCGCAGCACGTCGAGCAGTTGAGGCGTCTCGCCCGGGTTGGGGCCGTCGTCGAAGGTGAGGGCGACCGACTGGCCGGGCACCCCCGTCTGGGTGACGACCTCCGGCGTGGCGGTGCCCTCGGTGCGCGCGGCGGGGTGATAGCGATAGTCCTGTGGCACCGCGTGCGCCGGCGCGGCGGCGGCGAAGACGGTGAGGCCGATCGTCAGCAGGGTCGCGACGACGCGGCCCCGCTTGGGGGATGTTCCGTCACTCACGCGAGACTCCTCGAGCGTTGTGTTCCGGAATTTTCCGGAAGATAACCGCAACATAAAGAGCGGAGTGCGGGATGTCAACGCCCCACGGCCCGAACCGCCGCAGCCGGTCGCGGATGAAGATCCGCTCCTCTCTCCCCTCCTCTCCTCACTCCGCCGGCGCGCCCGGCACGGCGGCGGTGCTGTCGCGCACGACGAGCTCGGTGGCCAGCTCCACACGCGGGCTCTCGATGGACTCGCCGCTCACCAGCCGGTGCACCGTGCGCACGGCGAGCCGGCCCATCTCGGCCAGCGGCTGGCGCACCGTGGTCAGCGGAGGCGAGGCCCAGCGCGCCTCGGGGAGGTCGTCGAAGCCGATCACGCTGACGTCGGCGGGCACGCGCAGGCCGCGCCGGCGCAGCGCCTCGTAGACCCCGAGCGTCATCTGGTCGCTGGCGGAGAACACCGCGGTCGGGGGCTCGGCCAGGCCGAACAGGTGCTCGCCTGCGCGGAACCCCGACTCGTAGTCGAACTCGCCCGGCACGACCAGGTCGTCGTCGACGTCCAGCCCGGCGGTCTCCAGCCCCGCCCGGTAGCCGTCGAGGCGGGCGCGGCTGCACCACAGCTCGGGCCGGCCGGCCACGAACGCGATGCGCCGGTGCCCCAGGCTGATCAGGTAGTCGGTGGCGCTGAGGCCGCCCGCCCAGTTGGTGGCGCCGATCGTGGGCACCGCGAGATCGGGCACGCCCACCGGGTCGATGACCACCGACGGCATGTGCAGGTCCTCCAGCTCCGCGCGCAGCGAGGAGTCCAGGTCGGTGGTGACGAGGATGGCGCCGTCGCTGGTGCGCGAGCGGACGTTCTGCAGCCACTGGCGGGTGGAGCTGGCGCGGCGGTGGATCGCCGAGACGACGATGCCGCTGCCCACCGCGTGGGCGGCGTCCTCGACACCGCGAATGATCTCGACCGCCCACGGGCTGTCCAGGTCGTTGAAGACCAGGTCCAGCAGCCCGACCATCTCACCCCCGCGGCTGCCCCGGCGGCGGTAGCCGCGGGCACGCAGCAAGGATTCGATGCGCTCGCGGGTGGCGGGCGCTACGTCGCCCCTGCCGTTGAGGACGCGCGAGACGGTCGGCGCGGAGACGCCGGCCTCCTCGGCGATGGCGGAGATCGTCACGGCTGGGGTCGGGGTATCGGCCACTGCTCCTCCTTCGTACCTACCCAGAGTACGGACGTCGCGGGCGGCGGCGCGCGGGCGGGAGGCCCGACCGCGCGGGCGGAGGAGGCGGCGGGGCGCCCGACCCGGGGGATTGACGCCCTGGCCAGGAGCGCTTACTGTCCATCGACGCCGCAAATCGGAATTTTCCGGAAAAGTAGCAAGCGGCAGACCGAATGGGAGATCCCCCAGATGAGACCCATCCGCTTCGCCATCACCGCCCTGGCCGCGGCCGCCCTGACCGTTCCGGCGGCCGTCCCCGCGGCCTCCGCCGACACCGCCGAGCGCCACTGGCCTCCCCACCACTCCCACGGCAAGGCCGAGCGGCTGCGCTGGGCCGCACCCCACGGGTTCCACATCGGTACCGCGGTCGCCGGAGGCGGCCACCACCTCGAACAGGACTACCCGGACCCCTTCACCTCGGACCGCCGCTACCGCAGGACGCTGGCGCGCCAGTTCGACTCGGTCTCGCCCGAGAACCAGATGAAGTGGGAGTACATCCACCCCGAGCGCGACGAGTACGACTTCGAGATGGCGGACCGCATCGTCCGCTTCGCCGGGCGCCACGGCCAGGTCGTGCGCGGCCACACCCTGCTCTGGCACAGCCAGAACCCCGCGTGGCTGGAGGAGGGCGACTTCTCCGACGCCGAGCTGCGGTCCATCCTGCGCGACCACATCACCACCGTCGTCGGCCGCTACAGGGGCCGCATCCAGCAGTGGGACGTCGCCAACGAGATCTTCGACTCCGAGGGCAACCTGCGGACCGAGGAGAACATCTGGCTGCGCGAGCTGGGCCCGGGTGTCATCGCCGACGCGTTCCGCTGGGCGCACCGCGCCGACCCGCACGCCGAGCTGTACCTCAACGACTACGGCGTCGAGAGCGTCAACGCCAAGAGCGACGCCTACTACGAGCTGTCCCGAGAGCTGCTCGCCGACGGAGTCCCGCTGCACGGCTTCTCCGCCCAAGCGCACCTCAGCCTCGACTACCCGTTCCCCGGCGGCCTGGAGGAGAACCTGCGCCGCTTCGACGAGCTGGGCCTGGGCACCGCCATCACCGAGATCGACGTGCGCATGACCCTGCCGGAGAGCGGCGAGCCCACCGCGGAGCAGCTGGACACCCAGGCCGACTACTACCGGCAGGCACTGTCGGCCTGCCTGGACGTGGAGGGCTGCGACTCCTTCACGATCTGGGGCTTCACCGACAAGTACTCCTGGGTGCCGGTGTTCTTCGAGGGCCAGGGCGCGGCCACGGTCATGACCGAGGACTTCACCCGCAAGAAGTCCTTCTTCGCGGTGTACGACACGCTCAAGGACGAGAAGCGGTGGTGGCCGGGTCGGCCCGGCCACGGCAGAGGCGGGCACTAGTGCGCACATGACGGGCTCGTCCGCCGCGGGCGGCGCACGCGGGTGCGCCGCCCGCGTCCGCCGGGAGGGCCGGCCGGCGCCCGGGCGCTGCGGCGGAACCGGCCGCGGCGCCCGGCCTTCGTCGTGGGTGCTTCGCCCTCAGGGCTTGATCGCGACCCCGGCGTGCTCCCAGATGCGCTTGTCCTCGCCGGGGATGTCGACCGGGGCGGTGCCCGGCTTGCGCCAGGTGTCGCAGTCGACCAGGCGCGCCGGCTCCGCACCGTCCACGGACGGCGAGACGAGCTCCAGGCCGGCGACCGCGGCCTCGCACTCCCGGGGGCTGCGCACCCGGCCCCACGGCGCCCCCGAGGCGTGGACTCGCTCGGTGAAGAGCCGGCCGTGCTCGGCGATGTCGGAGCACAGGTGCGAGTACACCAGCGCCGATCCCGACGGGAAGGGCTCCAGGTAGCGCCGCACGAGGTCGAAGGGGTCGTCCTCGTCGGGGATGCAGTGCAGCAGCGACACCAGCATCAGGCACACCGGCTCGTCGAAGTTGAGGAGGCGGCGCGCGCCCGGGTCGCCGAGGACCTGGTCGACGTCGCGCAGGTCGGCGGTGATCACCGTGGTCGTCTCGTTCTCCACCATCAGCGCGCGCGCGTGGGCGAGCACCATCGGGTCGATGTCGACGTAGACGACGCGGTTCTCCGGAGAGTTGCGCTGGGCGACCTGGTGGGTGTTCTCGACGGTGGGCAGCCCGGAGCCGAGGTCGAGGAACTGGCCGATGCCCAGTTCGCCGGCCGCGTACTCGACACCGCGCGAGAGGAACCCGCGGTTCTCGATCGCGAGTACGGTCATGCCGGGGTTGAGCTCCTCCACCGCGGCGGCGAGCTCGCGGTCGGGGGCGAAGTTGTCCTTGCCGCCCAGCAGGGCGTCGTAGGCCCGGGCGATGGTCGGCTTCGA
Source organism: Streptomonospora halophila (assembly GCF_039542725.1). Lineage (NCBI taxonomy): Bacteria > Bacillati > Actinomycetota > Actinomycetes > Streptosporangiales > Nocardiopsidaceae > Streptomonospora > Streptomonospora halophila. The sequence goes on from NZ_BAABIK010000022.1 coordinate 93,943, forward strand.
CATGTCCAGATCTGTCGGGGGAAACCTGAGGGCATCGCTCATCGGAATTCTGCTCTTTCACTGTCGGGGGGCGGGGAACAGCCGGACTCGACGGCGCGTCAGCCTTGTCTGAGGGAAACTGTACGGGTCCGCTCCCGCGCATAGGTCGACTTCCGCGAACATAATCCGCCGGATCCGCGGGCGCCCCGCAGGCGGCGGCGCGGAATCGCCGGACACCGACGGCGGCGGGGTTCCGGGAGCCGAGCGGACGGAGGGAGTGAGTGCAGATGGCGGATACACCGACCGCTTCGCCGCGGGTGCTGTCGCTGTCGTGGGGCCGCATGGAGGTCGCCCGCGCCGGCTCGGCGGAGGGCCGCGGCGGCCCCTCGCCGACGACCGTGGGCAAGGACTTCAAGCTCTACCCCGGCGGCGGCCGCGCCTGGGACTGGAACGAGACCGGCACCGCCCACCACCCGGGCATCCAGCCCGCCGACGTCGAGGAGCTCCTGGACCGCGGCGCCGCGGCGGTGGTCCTCTCGCGCGGCATGCACGGCCGCCTGGAGGTCGACCCGCGCACCCTCGACCTGCTGCGCTCGCGCTCGGTCGAGATGCACACCGCCGAGACCACCGAGGCCGTCCGCATCTACAACCGCCTCGCCGCGACCGTGCCGGTCGGCGGGCTCTTCCACTCGACCTGCTGAGCGGGGCGCGGAGCCCGGGAGGTACGGCTATCGCGGGGTGCGCAGGCGGCCCGGCAGCGCGGTGCGGGCGGTGACGAGGGACGGGCCGTACCAGGTGAGCAGGCGGCCTTCGACGAGGGCGGCGGGCGTCGTTGGAAAGGCGTCGGGGCCGTCGGAGGCGGTGAAGGGGTAGGGCTCGTCGGGCAGGACCACGAGGTCGAGGCCGGCGCGGTCCAGCTCGGCGGGGTCGACGCGGGGGTAGCGGCCGGGGTCGCGGGCGAGGACGTTCTCCAGGCCGAGGCGGGCGAGCAGGTCGCCGGCGAAGGTCGCCGAGCCCACCGCCATCCACGGGTCGCGCCAGACCGGCACCGCGACCCGGGCGTGCGGACGCGGCGGCGGTCCGTCCCAGAGGTCCTGCGCGCTGCGCAGCCAGTCGGGCGCCGGGCGGTCCAGGGCCAGGGTGAACAGCCGCTCAAGGGAGGCCAGCGCCTGGGGGACGGACTCGACCACGGTCACCCATACCGGGATACCGGCCGCACGCAGCCGGCGCACGTCCAGCTCGCGGTTCTCCTCCTTGTTGGCCACCACCAGGCCGGGCTCCAGCGCCGCGATCGCGCGGCGGTCCGGGTTCTTCGTGCCGCGCACCCGCGCGACCCCGAGCTCCGGCGGGTGCGTGCACCACTGCGTCGCGCCCGCCAACACGTCAGGCGCACCGGCCGCGAGCGCCTCGGTGAGCGAGGGCACGAGCGAGACGACCCGCCGCGGGGGGCGCGCGAGCACCACCGCCGCGCCGGTGTCGTCGTGGAGCACCCGCCCCGCGGCGCCGGTCACGCGGGCCGCTCCCCCGCCGGAGGGCCTCCGGCCGCTTCGGCTCGGGCTGCGCGCTCCAGCAGGAGGGCGCGCTCGCGTTCGTTGGCGGTCAGCGACGCCGCCCGCGCGAACTCGGCGCCGGCCTCCTCCGTCCGGCCCAACGCGTGCAGCAGGTCCGCGCGGACGCTGGGCAGCAGGTGGTAGTCGCGCAGGGCGGGCACGTCGGCCAGCTCCTCCACGAGGGCCAGGCCCGCCTCCGGACCGCGGGCCCGGGACACCGCGACCGCCCGGTTCAGCGCGACCACCGGAGAGGGCCGCACCTCCAGCAGCCGCCCGTAGAGCGAGGCGATCGCCGCCCAGTCGGTGTCCGCGTAGGACGCCGCGCCGGCGTGGCAGGCGGCGATCGCGGCCTGGAGCGCGTAGGACCCCGTCCCGGCGCGCCGCAGCGACTCGAAGCCGCGGCTGATCAGCAGCCGGTCCCACTTGGCGCGGTTCTGGTCGGCCAGCAGCACCGGCGCGCCGTCGGGGGCGGTGCGGGCCGCGGTGCGGGAGGCCTGGAACTCCAGGAGCGCCGCCAGCCCGTGCACCTCGGGCTCATCGGGCACCAGTCCGGCCAGCACCCGGGCCAGGCGCAGCGCGTCCTCGCAGAGTCCCGGGCGCACGAGGTCGTCTCCGGCCGTCGCCGAGTAGCCTTCGTTGAACACGAGGTAGACCACCTCCAGCACCGAGTCCAGCCGCTCGGCGCGCTCGGCGCGGCAGGGGACCTCGAAGGGGACCCCGGCCGCTGCCAGTGTGCGCTTGGCGCGCACGATGCGCTGGGCGACGGTCGGCTCGGCGGCCAGGAAGGCGCGGGCGATCTCGCGTGTGGTCAGCCCGCCCAGCAGCCGCAGGGTGAGCGCGACCCGCGCCTCGGCGGAGAGCACGGGGTGGCAGGCGGTGAAGATCAGCCGCAGCAGGTCGTCGTCGATGCCGTCGGCGTCGGGCGGCTCGGCGGGAGGGCGGTCCTCCAGCGCCCGGCCGACCTCGGCCAGCTTGCGGGCGTAGGTCTGCCTGCGGCGGACCAGGTCGACGGCGCGGTGCTTGGCGGTGGCCGTCAGCCAGGCGCCCGGCTTGTCCGGGACACCCGATTCCGGCCACTGCTCCAGCGCGGCGACCACGGCGTCCTGCGCGATCTCCTCGGCGATGCCGACGTCGCGCACGATGCGCGCGACGCCGGCGATGATCCGCGCGGACTCGATGCGGAAGACCGTCTCGACCGCTTCGGCCGTGCTCACCGTGCTCATGCCGCCATCTCAGCAGGGGCGGATGCGCGCGGCAAGCACGTGCGCTCAGCCCTCGGAGATCTCGCGGACCTCGACCGTGGTGCCGGGCTCGTACCGGCCCTGCACCTCGAGGAAGCGCCGGGTCCACTCCAGGGCCTCGGCCTTGTCCTTGGCCTGGATGACGGTGTAGCCGCCGACGACCTCCTTGCTCTCGGTGAAGGGGCCGTCGGTGTACTCGGCCCGCCCGTCGACCCAGGCGACCCGGGTCCCCTCGGACGTCGGCGCGAGCTCGGCCATGTCCAGCACGACGCCCGCCTTGGTGATCTCCTCGTACAGCTCGGCCATGCGCTGCTGCAGCTCGGGAGCGGGCGGCTCGGCGGGGCGGTTCCGCTCGTCGTGGCGGCTGATCGACAGAAAGCGCGGCATGGTCTGCTCCCCGGTTCTCGTTCGGCGGGGACTCTCCCCGCCCCTCACCCTGTGCGTCGAACGGCCGCCCGCCGGATCGACACCCCAGCCGAGCTTTTTTCCGAGGATGTGCCCCGCCGTTCCGGCGCGGCCGCGCTCGGGGCGCCGCGCGATCCGCACGGCTCCGGCCGTGGTCCCGCTGCTTCCGCGGCGGAGGCCGCCGGTGCGGCGGTGACCCGGCCGCCTACTCTGGGGAGGCAACGGCCGCCACCCCGGGAGCCCCGCCTTATGGCCGACGACTTCGCCATCCCCGTCCGCCGCGCGACGCACGAGCGCGGCCGGTCCCCCCGAGGCCTCGCCCGCCACGTGCGCGAGATGGAGCACACGCGGGCGACCGTCGACCGCCTCGTCGCTCAGGAGAGCCGCCATGGAGGGGAGGCGACCGCTCCCGCCGCCGTGCGCCTCTGGCGCGGTGCGTACCACCGGTTGGCCTCCGGCGCCGTCCGCGAGCCGTACCGGCGGGACCACCTGGCCTCGGCGGCCGAGGCGGCCGAACTCGCGGGGTGGCTGCTGTTCGACGCCGGCGAGCAGGGCGACGCACGCAGGGCGACGCTGGAGGCCCGCGTCCTCGCGCGCCACGCCGGCGACCGCTCCATGGAGCACTTCGCGCTGACGAACCTGGCGCTGCTGGAGGCGGAGGCCGGCCGCCCCGGGGAGTCGCTCGGCATCGCGGACGAACTGCTGAGCCGGTCCGGAATCCCGCCTCGCGTAGCACTGCTGGCACGCATCCGCCGGGGAAGGGCACTCGCCCGGATGGGCGACGGCCGGGGCGCCGCGACCGAGCTCGGCCGTGCGCGTTCGGCTCTGAGCGACTCGCTCACGAGCCGGGATCCGGCGTGGACGTGGTGGGTCGACGACGGCGAGCTGAGCGGGCACGAGGGCGAAGCGCTGCTCGCCCTGGACAACCCCGGCGCGGCCCTGCCGAAGCTCGAACACGCGGCGGCGGCCGCCGCCGCGCAGCACCCGGACGGCAGGGCGGCTCTCCACCATCAGGTGTCCCTGCTGCGGGCGTACACGGCGGCTGGGGCATGGCGGGAGTGCGAACCGCTCCTGGCGGCCCTCCCGCCGAAGGCGGCGTCGGCCGGCTCGGGCCGCAACCGCCGCCGTCTCCGGGGAGCGCTCCGCGCCGTACTGCGGGAGCCGGACGCGCCGGGGTGGCTGGCGGCGCTGGCGCGGGACGCCGCCGAGGCTCCCGCGCCGTCCGCCGGGTAAGCCCCGCCGATCGCGCACCGCGACCATCGCAGGCCCGCTCTGGGGCGGCCCCTCTCGGCCGTCTCGCGACGAGACGCGGCGGCGCGGTCGGCTCCTCGCGCTCGGCCGCATCGACACCCGCGAGCCCCGGGTGCGGCGGTTCCGCCGGTCCGCACAGCGGACTTTCACCGGCCTCGACCGCCTCGCCGGCGTCGGCACCGGCGCTCTTGTTGTCGGGGAGTCCGATGGCGGATAATCGGCGCTCGTCGTGTTCAACAGGAGAAGGTCCCGCCCGCAGAAAGGCGGCGCAGCTCCCGCCGCGCGGGGCGCGCCGGGCGGCCGCGGAGGCGGCGCAGTCGCTCTGGGGCGGGACTTCCGCCGGTTCTGGACCGGCGCACTCTCCAGCAACCTCGCCGACGGCGTCATGCTCACGGCGCTGCCGCTGGCGGCGGCGACGCTGACCGACGACCCGCTCCAGATCTCCGGGCTGGCGATCGCGCGGTTCCTGCCGTGGCTTCTGTTCGGGTTGTTCGCGGGCGTCGTCGTGGACCGCGTGGACCGCGTGCGGCTGATGGCCGCGGCCAACACGGTGCGGTGCTGCGCGCTCGCGCTGCTGGCCGTCCTGGTCGGCGCGGGTCAGGCCACCGTCTGGTGGCTGTACGCCGTCATGTTCGCCGCGATGCTCTGCGAGGTGTTCTACGACCTCTCGGGGCGGGCCGCGCTGCCGGAGGTGGTGCCCGCCGGGACGCTGGACCGGGCCAACGGCCGGCTGCAGGGCGGCAAGCTCGTCGCCGAGCATTTCGCCGGAGCCTCCCTGGCCGGACTGCTCTTCGCCGTCGCGGCGGCGCTGCCGCTGGCCCTCAACGCGGGCGCCTACCTGGTCGGCGCGCTCGTGCTGCTGGGCCTGCCGGCGGCGGTGCGCCGCCCGGCAGAGCCGGAGGTGCCCGCACGCTCCGGCGCCGGCCTCCGTTCGGTCGCCGGCGATTTGGGAGCGGGACTGGGCGCGGTGTTCGGCAGGCGCGGGTTCCGCAGCGTCGCGCTGCTGCTCGCGCTGGTGAACGCGGCGATGACGGCCCAGTCGGTCGTCCTCGTCCTGCTGGTCCAGGACCGCTTCGGTGTCCCCGAGGCCTTCTACGGCCTCTTCCTGTCGTCCGCGGCGGCGGGCGGCGTGCTCGGTGCCGCTTCCACCGGCGGACTGGTCCGCCGCCTGGGGAGGTTCGCCACCTGCGTGCTGGCCTTCGGTGCGCTGGGAGCGCTCTCGGCGACGTTCGCGCTCTCCCCCGGCGCCGTGACCGCCGGGCTGGCGTGGTGCGCTCTCGCGTTCGCCGCGGCCGTGGTCAACGTGGTCGCGGCGGGGATCTGGCAACTGGTCGTCCCGGGCGCCCTGCTGGGACGCGCGCTGTCCTGCATCCAGACGGTCGGGCAGGGCGCGGCACCGCTGGGCGCCGTTCTGGGCGGGCTGCTGGGTCGCGTCGACCTGCGGCTGCCGTCGCTGGCGGCGGGCACCGTGATCGTGCTCGGCACGGCGCTGGCGGCACCGGCGCTGCGCGCGCTCTCGCACGGCGCGGACGCGGCGGAACGCGAGGCGACGGCGGAGCGGGACCGCTTCCGGCCCGGCGCGTGAGAGCGGCGGCCCGCGCTCTCCCGGCGCGCTGCCGGCGCCGCAGCAGCGCATAGATCGACTGACAGTGGCCGTAGCGTTCGGAACGTCGCCCCGGGGGCGCGCCCGATGCGGCTGCGCCATCGGATTCCGTCCGGCGGTTGCCGGCGGCTCCATCTGGCCGGCCTGCCGCGCCCGTTGCTGCGGGCAGCAGCGGGCGCAGGGTGCGCCACTGCTTGGCGCCGAGGTCTTTGCGTCCTCCGATCGGTACCCTGGCCACCGAGGTCTCCGTATACGGGCTGCTTGGTCGTTGTCCCGTTACCGGAGGCCTCGTTTATGTGCGGCTTTGACATGCCGGTCACGCCCGGCACACGCGCCTTCTTGAACAGGGGCCGGTCGGCGGCCGCGGCGCTCTGTCCGGGCGGCGTTTCCGCACCCGCGCGACGGGCGGTGCCGACCCCGGCGGGCCCCAGGGTCCCGGGGCCGCGGGTGGCGCGGGTGCACGGTCAGCGACCCGAATGCGGCCGATGCGGGCGCTCCGCGGGTTCGCGGCGCACGGCCGCGCCGCCGAGCCCGACCCCCTTGCCAGACTCAGGTTAGCTACTTATTTTGAGTATGTGACTATCTCAGCAGTTGCCGGAGACGGCGGCGCCGGAGCCCCGGCCGCCGCGCCCTCCCACATTGCCCACGACCAGGACTGCGACGTCTTCCAGGAGGTGCTGGAGCTCGTCGGGCGCCGCTGGATGGGGGTGATCCTGCTCGCCGGCGCGCGCGGGGCGCAGCGCTTCAGCGAGTACCGCAGGTTCATCGGCGCCATCTCCGACCGGATGCTCTCCCAGCGGCTGAAGGAGCTGGAGTCGCTGGGCCTGCTCGAACGCGAGGTGGTGCCCACCACCCCGGTGCAGATCCTCTACCGGCCCTCGCCGCGCGGCCGGGGCCTGCTGGACGCCCTGGAGCCGCTGGTGACCTGGGGCCACGAGCACCGCGACGACAGCGGCCCGGCGCCCGCGGGCGCCGGGAGCGGCGGCCCGCGGGACTGAGGCGTCCCGCCCGCCGCGTGCGAGCGGCCCGCGGCGGGGGCGGGGCGGCTTCGGCGCAAGCGGGACCGGCCGCGTTCCGGTCCCGCCGCGGCGGGCCTCCCCGAGCCGGGGAAGCCCGTGCCACCGGAGCGCCGCCGCGGCCCGCCGGTCCCTCCGCGCCAGGCGCGTGGGCAGGTGATCGGCCTCCGCGGGCGCCGGCGGCGCCGAGGGGCGCCGCTGTGCGTCGTCGGCGAGGATGCCGCGCCGCATCAGCCCGTCCTTGCGCACCGCGAGCCGGGCGCCCGGCTGCTGCTCGCAGCGAGCCGGGGCCGGTGGGGCATCCGCGGGCCGCCGACGGGACCCGCGTCGACGCGGGCGCCGGATGCTCGCGTCGTCGAGCCCTGTGGATGTGGTCATCGCCCGGTCGGTGGCCCCCGGCCCGCGACCCCGTCCTCGGAGAACAGCTCCTCGCTGCGCCTACCGGCGGCTCTGCCGCGCCCCGTGCTGGGCGCCTTGGGCCCATGGTGGCACCTAAGCGGGGGCGGCACCGTCCAGGACCGCCGTCAGCGCGGGGGCGACGCCCAGCTCCTGCGCGACCGCGCGCAGTTCCGCGCGCACCTCGGCCGACAAAGGGACGCCGTGGGTGCGGCGGTGCGCGGCGCGCTCGGCTTCGGGCTCGCCGGGCAGGTACACGCGCTCGTGGCCTTCGGCCGCCGACAGCGCCGCCACCTCGTCGGCCAGGCGGCCCACCCGCGCGGCGAACTCCTCCTGCGGCAGGAACACGGCCGGGCTCATCGCCAGGAAGAAGTGGCCGAGACCCTGGGGATGCTCGTCGTTGTCGTAGAGCGGGGGGATGTGCGGGCCGTGGTGGGCGCCTGAGAACAGCGCGGACAGCACCTCCACCAGCAGCGCCAGGCCCGACCCCTTGGGCCCGCCCACCGGCAGCACGCTGCCGGCGAGCGCCGCCGCCGGGTCGGTCGTGGGCCGGCCCGCGCCGTCCAGCGCCCACCCCAGCGGGATCTCCTGCCCGTTCTTGCCGGCCAGAATGATCTTGCCCTTGGCGACGTGGCTGGTGGCCATGTCGAAGACGATGTCGGGCCGGCCCTCGGGCGCGGGCACGGCGTAGGAGACCGGGTTGGTGCCGAAGTAGGGGTCCTTGGCGCCCCACGGGGCCATCGCGGCGGGCGCGCTGGTGGTCGCCAGGGCGACGAGCCCCTCGCGGGCGGCCGCGGCGGTGTAGTGCGCGAGCATCCCGCAGTGGTTGGAGTTGCGCACGCTGACCATGCCCACCCCCGTCGCGGCGGCCTTGTCCGCGGCGGTGCGCATGGCGTGCTCGGCGGCGACGATCCCGGGGCCGTTGCCGGCGTCCAGCAGGGCGCTCACCGGTGTCTCGGTCACCACCCGGCGCCGCGGCCGGGCGGTGACCAGGCCGCGGCGGAGCCGGTGGACGTAGACCGCGGTGCGGCTGACCCCGTGGGAGTCGACTCCGCGCAGGTCGGCCTCGACCAGGTGGCGGGCCGTCGCCGCCGCGTCGTCGCCGCTCATCCCGGCGGCGGTGAACACCGCGGCGGCAAGGTCGCGCAGGCCGCCGGGCTCGACGCCCGGGAGGTGCCCGTTGCGGACGGTCATGTGCTGTCCCCGCTTTCATGTGGCGGTGTGGCGATCGTGGGGGTGCGGACGCTCACGCGCGGACCGACTCCCGGTCGGGGATGCGCCGCCGCGGCCTCCGGCCGGCACCGGGGCCGCAGCGATCCCGCCTGCGTGGAATGCGGCACACCTCGGCCGAGGCGCCGTGCTGGACGGAGTCGCGTGCAACGGGGGGTGCTTCTATGGGTTTGTCAAGCCGCCTGGGCCACCGGCGGTTGGTAGAA
>NZ_BAABIK010000023.1:0-92237 GCF_039542725.1 Streptomonospora halophila
GGGCCGCCGGGCCGCCGGGCGCCCACAGCGCCGGAACGCGGGAGCGCGGGAGCGCGGCCCGCATTCGGCCGGCCGGGCGCGCCTACCGGCCGGGCGCGCCTACGAGGGTGCGAAACCCGGCTCCGGGCGGGTGCGCGCCGCCTCGGCCGCCGCGCGGACGAGGGCGCGGCAGGCGTCGTCGGTGGGGTCGGGGATCTCCTCCACGGCGAACCAGCCCAGGTCGGAGGACTCGGCGGCGTCGATCGACAGCGGCGCCTCCCGCTCCGCGGCCACCACCGCGTACTGCACGTCCAGATGCCAGGTGCCGCCTGCGCAGCCCACCCGGTGCCGGTCCAGCCGAATCGGCCCGGGCAGCAGCCGCAGGCCCGACAGCCCCGACTCCTCGGCGGCCTCACGCAGCGCCGCCTCGCCCAAGGAGGCGTCGCCCTCCTCGCAGTGGCCGCCGGTCTGCAGCCACTTGCCGATCTTGCGGTGCAGGGTCAGCACGGCGCTCGTGCCGTCCGGGTCGACGATGGCGGCGCTGGCGGTCAGGTGCCCGGCGACGCAGGTGCGCGCCATCGCGTCGGGATGGCGGTGGAGGTGGTCCAGGTAGAGGCGGCGCAGCTCCTCCTGCGCCGCCTCGGGCGCACGCCAGGCCGCGAGCTCGGAGCGGGCGGCCGCGCGCAGCCGGTCCAGGATCACGCCGGGCCCCCGCCGGAGCCGCCCGAGCCGGTGCCGTCGCCGCGGTCCTCGCCGCCTTCGTCGCGGCCGCCGTCGGTGGAGGGCTCGTCGGAGGCGTCGGTGAACTGGCTGATGTCGATCTCGTCGGCCTCCGAGCCGGCGCGGCCGTGCACGAACGCGTCGGGGTCGTCCAGGTCGTCGCCCGAAGGCATCAGGTCGGGGTGCTCCCACACGGCGTCGCGGCCCTCGATCCCGCGCGCGTCCTCCAGGGCGGTCCACAGCGCCGCCGCCTCGCGCAGCCGGCGCGGCCGGAGCTCCAGCCCGACCAGCGTCGCGAAGGTGTGCTCGGCGGGCCCGCCGGTGGCCCGCCGGCGGCGGGTGGCCTCGGCCAGCGCCGCCGACTGCGGCAGCCGCTCGGCGACCGCCGCGTCGACCACGACCGACAGCCAGCCCTCGACCAGCGCCAGCGTGGTCTCCAGCCGCGCCAGGGACGCCTTCTGCTGCGGGGTGTCCTGCGGCTGGAACAGGCCCTCGCCCTCGCTGCCCGAGAGCACCTCCTGCAGGGCCTCGGGGTTGGCGATGTCGATCTGGCCGAGCTTCTCCTCAAGCCCGCTCATGTCGAAGGACATGCCCCGGGCGTAGTCCTCCACCAGGGTGAACACGTGTGCGCGCAGCCACGGCACGTGCCCGAACAGCCGGTGCAGCGCGACCTCGCGCGCGGCCAGGTAGAGCCGGATCTCGTCCTCGGGGATGCCCAGGCCCTCGCCGAAGGCCGTGACGCCGTCGGGCAGCAGCGCCGCGGTGCCCTCGCCGGCCAGCGGCAGGCCGACGTCGGTCGAGCCCACCACCTCGCCGGCGAGCTCGCCGATGGCCTGGCCGGCCTGCTGGCCCACGAGCATGCCGCCCATCTGGCGCACCATGCCCATCAGCGGGCCCGCCATCGACTGCATCTCGTCGGGAAGGTTCTGGCCCATGGACTCCACCAGCCGCCGGGTCAGCGGCTCGCACAGCTTCGACCAGGTCGGCATGGTCTTCTCGACCCACTCCGACCGGCTCCACGCCTGCATGGTGTGCACGCCGGACGGCAGCGACGTGGCCTCGTTGGTCCACAGGTCGGCCAGGCGCAGGGCCTCCTGAACCTTGGCGAAGTCGTGCGCGCCGACACTGGAGTCGCCCTTCTGCGACACCGCGTGCCGGGCGATGTTCTTGGCCATGTCCCAGTTCACCGAACCGGACTCGGCCTGCTGTTCGCCGGACGAGGGCTGCGCCGCCATCATGTCGGCGAACTGGCGCAGCATCTGCGCCATCTGCTGGGGGTCGCCGAAGGGGAAGCCGCCCGGCATGCCCGGCTCACCACCGCCGGGGCCGCCACCGCCTGGGCCGCCGCTGCCGGCACCCGAGCCGGAGTCGCCCGATCGGCGCCCGGACTCGTCGTCGGGGTCGTTCGGCATGCTGAAACCAAAAGGTAGGTCGCTCACGATTAGACCTCAGGCAGGATTAGGTTTGTCTCCACTGTCACGTTAGCTGGGAGCCGCCCGGAGTGAATACCGAAACGAGCCAGGTTCGCCCACAGCACACCACACGTCCCGGGGCTCCGGTGATCGCGGTCACCGGAGCCGCCGAAGGCATCGGCCGTCTCCTTGTGGAACGCCTGGTCACCGCCGCGGGTTCCGGCGCAGTCGCCGAAGTCGTCGCGATCGGCGGTCACCGCGACGACGCGGAGGGCCCGCCGCCGGGCGCGACCCGGCGCACCGCCGACGTCCGCGATCCCCGGCTCGCCCACTGCCTGCCGGGTGTCGACGTGCTCGTGCACACCGACGACGACCGCACCCTGCAGACCCCGGCCAAGCAGCGGCGGGCCGACAACCTGCGCGCCGCCCAGACCGTGCTGACCGCGGCGGCCGCCCAGCGCGTCCCCCGGGTGGTCCTGGTCACCAGCACCATGGTCCACGGCGCCGACCCCGAGAACCCGGTCCCGATGCCGGAGGACTCCGAGGTGCGCACCGAGACCGGGGCGGGCCTCGTCGGCGACTGGGTGGAGATCGAGGACCTGGCCTGCCGCGCCCGGCGCTCCCACCCCGGCCTGTCGGTGACGGTGGTGCGCCCCGCGCCGCTGGTGGGCCCCGGGCTCGACACCGTGCTCACCCGGCACTTCGCCGCTCCGCGGCTGCTGACCGTCCGCGGTCGCCGGCAGACCTGGCAGTTCTGCCACATCGAGGACCTCGCCTCCGCCCTGGAGCACGTGGCGGTGCGCGGCGTCGAGGGCGCGAGCGGCGCGGTCGCGGTGGGCTGCGAGGGGGCCCTGTCCCAGGACGAGGCCGAGGAGATCGCCGGCCTGCGCCGCTTCGACCTGCCGGCCAACCTGGTCTTCGGCGCCACACAGCGGCTGCACAGTGCGGGCCTCACGCCCGCCACGGCCGCCGAGCTGAAGTTCCTGGTCTACCCGTGCGTCGTCGACTGCGCCGCCCTGCGCGAGAGCGGATGGCGCCCGGCCTACGATAACGCCGAGGCGCTGCGTGCCCTGCTGGACGCGCGCAGCGGCAAGTCCGCCCTGGTCGGCCGCAACGTCGGCCGCAAGGAGGTGACGATCACCGCGGCGAGCGCCGCCGGCGCCGCAGCGGCGGCCATCGGCACCGCGGCCGCGGTGCGCCACCTGCGCAAGCGCCGGGGCCGCTGAACCCGGCTCGCCGCGCCCGCGCGCTCCCGCGGCCTCCGGCGCACCGAGGGCCACCCCGGCGCTGCGGCCGGCGCCGATCCGCCGCGACCCCGCGGAAAGCGCGCTGGCCGACCGTCCGCGGGCCGCCGCTGTTGATAACGTCGGCATGTGGATGCCATCAGCCTGGTAGGACTGCGCGAAGCCCCGATCTCGGTCGACGAGGTCCTCGCCGCGGTGGGCGACCCCCGGGCGGGGGGCACCGCCTGCTTCATCGGCACCGTCCGCGACCACGACCACGGGCGCGCCGTCGCCCGCCTGGCCTACTCCGCCCACCCGCGCGCGGAGGCCGAGATGCGCGGCGTCATGGAGAAGGTCGTCGCCGACACCTCCGGCGACGGGCGCCCCGTCTGGCGGGTGGCCGCGCTGCACCGCGTCGGGGATCTGGAGATCGGCGACACCGCTGTCGTCGTCGCCGCCGCTGCCGGGCACCGCGACGAGGCGTTCGACGCCTGCCGGCGGCTGATCGACGACATCAAGGCCCAGGTGCCCATTTGGAAGCATCAAGGGTTCTCCGACGGCGGCACCGAGTGGGTCGGTGCCGAGTAGGCCGAAGAGCCGGCGAGCGCACGTAGGCGGCCCCGCGGCCGCGGCGGGTCCCGGCGGGGGCCGTCCGTGCGCCGTTTAGGGTGTGCAGCATGTTCCGTCGTGCTATGACCCTGATCGTCGCGGTGCTGCTGTTGGCGGGATTCGCGGTGGGAGCGGTGTATCTGCCCGTTCCCTACCTTGTCGCCTCCCCCGGCATCGCGCTGAACACCCTCGGTGAGAGCGGCGGCGAGCGGATCATCCGGATCGAGGGGACCCGCAGCTACAGCCACGAGGGCGGGCTGTCCATGGTCACGGTGCAGTACACGGGCGGCCCCGACACGCACATGGACCTGTTCACCGTGCTGGGCGCGTGGCTCTCGCCCACCCAGGCGGTGCTGCCGCAGGAGGCGCTCTTCCCGCCCGACCAGAGCGTCGAGGAGATCACCCAGACCCAGACCGTGGAGATGAACAGCTCGCAGCGCAAGGCCACGGCGGCGGCGCTCACCCAGTTGGGCGTCGACTACGAGACCGAGGCCTATGTCGCACGGGTGATGAAGGGCAAGCCGGCCCAGGGCGAGGTGCGCAAGGGCGACGTCATCGCCCGCGTGGACGGCGAGCCGGTCGCCGACAAGGACGAGGCGGTCGAACTCGTCGGCGACCGCGAACCCGGCGACGCGGTCTCGCTCACCCTCGACCGCGAGGGTGCGGACGAGCCCGTGAAGGCCGAGGTGAAGACCGCGGCCGACGACGAGGGCAACGCCGTCATCGGCATCCTCGTCGCCGACCGGATGGAGTTCCCCTTCGAGGTCGACATCAGCGTCGGCGAGATCGGCGGTCCCAGCGCCGGGATGATGTTCTCCCTCGGAGTCATCGACCGGCTCAGCCCCGAGGGCCTCACCGGCGGGCACCAGATCGCCGGCACCGGCACCATCACCCCCGAGGGGGAGGTTGGAGGTGTCAGCGGCGTGGCGCAGAAGATGGTCAGCGCCGAGCGGCTCGGAGCCGAGTACTTCTTCGTCGCCTCCGACAGCTGCTCGCAGACCTTCGACTCCGCGGCCACCGGCGAGATCGAGGTGGTCAGGGTCGACGAGCTGGACGACGCCGTCGGCGCGCTGAAGAAGATCCGCAGCGGCGAGGGGTCCGGCGACCTCCCGCGCTGCCAGCCGGGGTAGAGCCCCGCCGCGTCACTCCTCCTCGTCCTCCAGCGTGAGCGCGAGCGCCGAGGTCAGCGCCGGAACCAGGTCCTCGCCGTTGAGCACCTCGTCCTCGGAGTCGTGGTGGCGCATCCGCAGCGCGGAGTGCCGGCTGCCGTCGCGCAGCACGCCCGCCACCATGCGGACCTCCTCGCTGCCCTCCTGGTTCTGCGCCCACGACCCGGCGTCGGCGTCGCGGGGCGGCTCAAGCGTGGCGTCGGAGCCCTTCAGCACCAGGCGCTCCATCACCAGGGCGCACCCGGTGACCGCCTCGGGCCAGGCCATCCGGCCCAGCGCCTCCTCCAGCGGCACCTCGCCGGGCAGCGGCTCCTGCTCCACGGGGGTGAGGTCGTCGTCGGCGATCTCACCGGTCAGGCCCAGCATCTCGGCAAGAGCGGGCTCGCGCTCCATCAGGTCGGTGGTGGGCACCAGCGCGTAGATGCGCACCGGCTGGTCCCAGCCCTGGCCGGCGGCGTGGCGCTCGAGTTCCAGGACGGCTTCGCGAATGTTGAAAGACACCCGCCCATGGTGGCCGACGGCGGGGACCGGAAGGGCGCGTTCCACCGAGTAAAGTCGCACCACGGGTGCTCCGATGCCCGCCCGAATCCCAGTCGATGTCATCTTGTCATCGCTTGGCGCGGGGTTTCGGGAACCCGGGGGCCGCCCAATAAGTTGCCGATACCAAAGGGACCGAGTCCCCCGATACCGACTGCAGTGCCAACTATGAGGGGGAGGCGTGAGCTTCCGATCGCCCGGCGCACCGTCCGCGCGCATGCCCCGTCGATCCCGGCTGCTCGCGCCTGTCGCGGTGGTCGTGGTCGTCGTCATCGCGGGGTTGTTGACCGCCGCGAACTTCTGGACCGACTACCTGTGGTTCGACTCCGTCGGGTATTCGACCGTCTTCCTCACCGAACTGCGCACCCGCTCGCTGCTGTTCGCCGTCGCCGGCCTGCTCATGGCCGCGGCCGTCGGCGCCAGCATGTTCTTCGCCTACCGGTCCCGCCCGCTGGCGCCGCCCATGAGCCCCGAGCAGCAGGGGCTGGCGCGCTACCGCATGTCGATCGACCCGCGGCGCAAGATCTTCTTCTGGGTGATCGTGGCCGGCCTGGGCGTGCTGACCGGCGCCTCGGCCAGCGGTGAGTGGGGGACCTACCTGCAGTTCGCCAACGGCGCGTCGTTCGGAGTGAACGACCCGCAGTTCGGCCGCGACATCTCGTTCTACACCTTCACCTACCCGTTCATGCGGGTCGTGCTGGGCTACCTGTTCGCCGCCGTGGTGCTGGCGTTCATCGCCGCGGTGGTCGTGCACTACCTCTACGGCGGCGTCCGGCTGCAGAGCCAGGGCCAGCGCGCGACCCCGGCCGCGCGCGTGCACCTGTCGGTCCTGCTGGGCGTCTTCGTGCTGCTGCGGGCGGCCGCGTACTGGCTGGACCAGTACGGGCTGGTGTTCTCCAGCCGCGGCTACACCTTCGGCGCCTCCTACACCGACGTCAACGCGGTGCTCTACGCGGTGATCATTCTTTCGGTCATCTCGGTCGTCTGCGCGCTGCTGTTCTTCGCCAACATCTACGTGCGCAACGTGATGATGCCGGTGGCCAGCCTCGGCCTCCTGGTGCTGTCGGCCATCCTCATCGGCGGCGTCTACCCCGCCATCGTGCAGCAGTTCCAGGTCAGCCCGAACGAGCAGCGGCTGGAGCGCCCCTTCATCCAGCGCACCATCGAGGCCACGCGCGCCGCCTACGGCATCGGCAGCGCCGAGGTCACCGACTACGACGCGCAGACCGAGCTGACGGCGGAGCAGCTGTCCGAGGAGGCCGCCACCATCCCCAGCGTCCGCCTGGTCGACCCCTCGGTCGTCTCGCAGACGTTCCAGCAGATGCAGCAGGTGCGCGGCTTCTACCAGTTCCCCGAGGTCCTCAGCGTCGACCGCTACGAGGACGACGAGGGCAACAACGTCGACACGATCATCGCCGCGCGCGAGCTGTCGGGCCCGCCCGAAGACCAGGACAACTGGCTGACGCGGCACACCGTCTACACCCACGGCTTCGGAATCGTCGCCGCGGCCGGCAACCAGGTCGACGACCAGGGGCGGCCGGTCTTCACCGAGTACAACATCCCGCCCGAGGGCGAGCTGTCGGAGGTCACGGGCGAGTACGAGCCGCGGATCTACTTCGGGCGCGAGGGCGCCGAGTACGTCATCGTCAACGCCGAGCCCGAGTACGACTACCCGCTGGGCGGCGGCAGCGACGACGTGACCACCAGCGAGGACGCCGGGGAGCCCGAGGGCGACCCCTCGCCGGACAACGCCAACGCGCCGGCCGGCGCCCAGGCGAACGCCCAGGGCGGCGACCAGCAGGGCCAGGGCGGCGAAGGCGGCGGCCAGAGCCCCGAGGCGCAGAACGAGGAGCAGGGCGGCGGTGGCGCCAACCAGGGCAGCGGCCAGCGCACCAACCGCTACCAGGGCGACGGCGGCGTCGAGCTGGGCAACTTCTTCAAGCGCATCCTCTACGCGCTGCGCTACCAGGAGCCCGACATCCTGCTGAACAGCGCGATCTCCGACGAGTCGCGCATCATCTACGAGCGCGACCCGGCCGACCGCGTCGAGCGGGTGGCCCCGTTCCTCACCGCCGACGGCAAGCCCTACCCGGCGATCGTCGACGGCCGCGTGCAGTGGGTGGTGGATGCCTACACGACCACCAACATGTACCCCTACTCCGAGCGGATCGACCTCGCCGACGCGACCGAGGACACGTTCACCCAGAGCACCGACACCGTCAACGCGCTGCCGGGCAACCAGGTGAACTACATCCGCAACTCGGTCAAGGCGACCGTCGACGCCTACGACGGCACGGTCACCCTCTACGGCTGGGACAAGAAGGACCCGGTGCTCAAGACCTGGTCCAACGCCTTCCCCGGGGTGATCACCAAGAAGAGCGAGATCGACAACGAGCTGATGTCGCACCTGCGCTACCCCGACGACCTGGTGAAGGTCCAGCGGGAGATGCTGCGGCGCTACCACATCACCGACGCCGACGCCTTCTACGGCGGCCAGGACTTCTGGAACGTGCCGGCCAACCCGACGACCGACGGCGACAGCCCCGAGCCGCCCTACCGCCAGACCATCCGCTACCCGGGCGAGGACGACGCCGACTTCTCCGTCACGTCGACGTTCGTGCCGCGCGGCCGCGAGAACCTGGCCGGCTTCCTGGCGGTCAACAGCGACGCGACCGAGGACGACTACGGCAAGCTGCGCATCCTGCAGCTGCCGCAGGACACCGTGGTCATGGGCCCGGGCCAGGTCCAGGCCCAGTTCGCGGCCGACGACGCGATCCGCGACGAGCTGCTGCCTCTGCAGCAGAGCGAGCAGTCGCGGATCATCAACGGCAACCTGCTCACCCTGCCGTTCGCCGACGGGCTCCTCTACGTCGAGCCGCTGTACGTGCAGGCCGAGGGCAGCCAGACCTCCTATCCGCTGCTGCAGAAGGTGATGGTCGGCTTCGGCGAGGAGGTCGCGATCGGCAACAACCTGCAGGAGGCGCTGAACAACCTCTTCGAGGGGGGCGCACCGCTTCCGGAGGGCGACGAGGACGACGGCGGCGAGCAGGACGGCGGCGGTGGCGGTGCCGGGGGCAGCGAGGAGCTCTCGGCAGCGCTCGAAGACGCCGCGCAGGCCTATGAGGAGGGCCAGCAGGCCCTGAAGGACGGCGACTTCAGCGCCTACGACGAGGCCAACCAGCGGCTGAAGGACGCGCTGGAGCGCGCCGAGGACGCCTCGGGCCAGAGCGGCGGCTCCGGCGACGGCGGAGGCGACGGAGGCGGTGGCGGCTCGAACTGAGCCGTTCCGTCCGTGCCCGGTCGGCGGCCGCGGCGGGCAGGTGCGCGCACCTGCCCGCCGCGGCGCCGCCGTTTCCGCGGCGCCGGTCGGGGAATCCGATTTGGTGTTGTGGCAGGGGAGCGATACTGTGGAATCACACCGACGCGGGGTGGAGCAGTTCGGTAGCTCGCTGGGCTCATAACCCAGAGGTCGCAGGTTCAAATCCTGTCCCCGCTACCACGTGGCAGAGCCCGGCTCCCGGGAAACCGGGGCCGGGCTCTTCTCGTCGATCGGTGGATGGCGAGTCGCGGCTTGCACGGACGGCGAGTCGCGACCCGCTCCCGGAGGCGGCGCCGGTCGGGGAATCCGATTTGGTGTTGTGGCAGGGGAGCGATACTGTGGAATCACACCGACGCGGGGTGGAGCAGTTCGGTAGCTCGCTGGGCTCATAACCCAGAGGTCGCAGGTTCAAATCCTGTCCCCGCTACCAGCGAAGGCCGGTGCGGAAGGAAATTCGGTTTCCTTCCGCACCGGTTTTTCTTTTCTCCCTGGTCCGGTTCCGATCCCCTGCGGCGGCCCGGGTCCCGGCTCGGGGAACCGGGGCCCGCGCGCCGTCGACGGGGCACCGCCCGCTTTCCCGGCACGCCCTCCGACCGGGTGTGACGCGTCACTCTCCCGCCCGCGGGGGGCCGTGAGGGGCCCGGTAGCCGGTTTGGTTTCGGGGCCGGGGAGCGGTATTGTGGAATCACATCGACGCGGGGTGGAGCAGTTCGGTAGCTCGCTGGGCTCATAACCCAGAGGTCGCAGGTTCAAATCCTGTCCCCGCTACCAGTAAAGGCCGGTGGGAAGGAATCCCGATTCCTTCCCACCGGCCTTTCGCATTCCCCGCAGAACGTCCGGGCCCCGAATCGGCGAACCCGCCGCGGCGGGGCCGGAGGCCTGCGGGAGCCCGCCGGCCCGATTCCTCAGACGCCGGCGCAGGTGTGGACGTCGAAGACCGTGTCGCAGCCGTCGCGGACCCGGTCGTCGTGCGTGGCGATCACCACGGCGCACCCCTCGCGGCTCATCCCGCGCAGGACGTCGACCACCATGTCCCCGTTTCCGGTGTCGAGCGCGCCGGTGGGCGGGGCTATGCGCCCTTGAAGCCGTCGCAGGCGATGTAGGCGCCCTTGTCCGTGGTCCAGACGACGGTGAAGGGGCCCGGGGCCAGCGAAGCGTCCGCGAAGTCACCGGGGAAGGCCAGCTCGACCCACTTGTCGGCGGAGACCGACGCCTCCGCCTTGTAGGTCGTGCCGTCGGGGGCGGAGACCGTGGCGGTGACGGGGACGTCGCCGGAGCCGTTGTTGTCGCGCAGCTTCAGGGGCGCGCTTTTGGAGACCTCCGTGCGGGGCGCCGAGGTCTCCCAGGCGCCTCGGGCGTTGGTGGTGATCCGGGGGTCGCAGGTGACCTTCTCCGGATCGAAGCGGAGCTCGGCCAGCGCCGAGGGATCGGCGACCGGCGCCGCGGCGTCGGTGCTGGGAGCGACCTGCGACTCCAGCTCCTCCATCGACGGTCCGGGGGAGGATCCGCACGCGCTCAGCGCGAGGCACGCCGCAGCGGCGGCCGGGAGCAGCAGGCGGAGGGGGGTACGGCTGGACTGTTGCGACACGAGCCGCAGACTACTACGCCCCGAAGGCCTTCGCGTCCCGCCGCCGTCCGGGGCGGCCCGTCAGGTCAGCCGCAGCGGCGCCGGGCCGCCGCCCGGGGTGGGGCCGCCGTTGAGCTGGGTGAGGACCTCGTCGTGGAGGGCGCCGTTGGTGCACACCAGCGGGCCGCCGTCGGAGAAGTCCTGGCCGCGCAGGTCGGTCGCGCGCCCGCCGGCCTCCTCCAGGATGACGGGCAGCGGGGCGGCGTCCCACAGCGAGAGCTCCGGTTCGGCGGAGATGTCCACCGAGCCCTCGGCGACCATCACGTGCGACCAGAAGTCCCCGTAGGCCCGGGTGCGCCATACCGAGCGGGTCAGCCCGAGGAAGCTGTCGAGGCGCTGCCGGTTCTCCCACTCCGACATCTCCGAGAACGACAGGGACGCGTCCTCCAGCGCCGAGACCCGCGACACCGTGCAGCGGGTCGCCTTGGTCAGGCTGCGGCCGCTCCAGGTGCCCCCGCCGCGCGAGGCCCACCAGCGGCGGGTCAGCGCCGGCGCGGAGACGACACCGACCACCGGGCGGTCGGCTTCGAGCAGGGCGATCAGCGTCGCCCAGACGGGCACGCCGCGCACGTAGTTCTTGGTGCCGTCGATGGGGTCGAGGACCCAGACCCGGTGGCTGACACCGGTCCGGCCGTACTCCTCTCCCACCACGGCGTCGCGCGGCCGGGCGCGGGAGAGGACCCCGCGCAGGGTCTCTTCGACGGAGCGGTCGGCCTCGGTGACGGGCGTCAGGTCGGGCTTGGTCTCGACCTTCAGGTCGAGCGCTCGAAAGTGCTTCAGGGAGATGTCGTCGGCCGCGTCGGCGAGGACGTGGGCAAGACGCAGATCATCGTCAAAGGACGCCATGGCGGCTTACGCTACCCTTCCGGGGACCGGAGCGGACTACCGGCGCCCTGCGGGATCGGAGAAATCGCGGGACTGTCGTGACAGTATGGCGGCATGGACCGGTCGGACGGGCAGCGCACCCCGCGCTCCGACGCGTCGGGCACGCGGACCCGGCTGCTGGACGCCGCCTACGTCGAGGTCGTGGCCGGCCGGTGGGCGCGGATGCGGATGGCCGACATCGCCGCGGGCGCGGGAGTGTCGCGCCAGACCCTCTACAACGAGTTCGGCAGCAAAGAGGGCCTGCTGCAGGCCGTGGTCGTGCGCGAGGCCGGGCGGTTCCTCGACGGGGTGATGGACATCCTCGCCGGATCGACCGGCGACCCCGCCCGCGCGGTCGCCGAAGCGGCCCGCTGGACCCTGACCGCGTCGGCCGACGACCCGCTGATGGGCGCGATCATCACCGGCGACTCCGAGCTGCTGCCGGTGCTGACCACGCGCGCGGCGCCGCTGCACGTCGAGCTCGGATCGCGGATGACCGAGTACCTGCGCGGGCGCCTGCCCGCCCTGGGTGCCGAGCGCGCCGAGGCGGTGGCCGAGGTGGCGCTGCGGCTCACCCTGTCGTACGTGCTGCTGCCCACCGAGCCCGACCAGGCCGCCGAACGCGTCCAGCTGGCGGTGCGTAGCATGGTCGCCGCATCCCGGGAGTCCGCCGGCGAAGGGCGCCCCGCCCGGTGAGACCGGCGCCGGTCGCCGCGGCATCGGCCCGCCGGCGCAGCGGCGCCCCGGTCCGCGCGGCGTCCGCCCCGTATGCCCCGTGTCAGTGCCGCTCGTCCTCGGCGTCGCGGCTGCTCAGCAGGCGGCGCAGCGAGGCCACGCGGTCGGAGTCCAGCCTTCCTCGGGCGACCTCGGCGTCCAGAGCGCAGCCGGGCGCGTCCTCGGTGTGGGGGCAGCCGGGCGGGCACTCGGCCGCCGCCTCGTCGAGATCGGGGAAGCCCGCCACCACGTCGCCGGGGCTGACGTGGGCCAGCCCGAAGCTGCGCACGCCCGGGGTGTCGATGATCCAGCCGTCCTCGAACGGCAGCGCGACGGCCGAGGTGGAGGTGTGCCTGCCCCGCCCGGTGACCGGATTGACGTCGCCGACCGAGCGTTCGGCATCGGGGACGAGCCGGTTCACCAGCGTCGACTTGCCCACGCCGGAGTAGCCGACCAGGACGCTGGTGCGGCCCGCCAGGCGCCCGTGCAGCGCGCTCAGGTCGCCTGTGCGGCTGGTGACGACGTGGGGCACCCGCAGCCCTCCGTAGGTGCTCAGCAGGTCGCCGGGCTCGGCCAGGTCGGCCTTCGTCAGGCACAGCAGCGGGTCCAGCCCGGAGTCGAAGGCGGCGACCAGGCACCGGTCGACGAAGCGCGGCCGGGGCTCGGGGTCGGCCAGCGAGCAGACGATGGCCAGTTGGTCGGCGTTGGCGACGATGACCCGCTCGACGGGGTCGGTGTCGTCGGCGGTGCGGCGCAGTACCGAGGCCCGCTCCTCGACGCGCACCACCCGCGCCAGGGTGTCGGGGAGCCCGGACAGGTCGCCCACCAGCGCAACCCGGTCGCCGACCACGATGCTGCCGCGTCCGAGCTCGCGCGCCTTCATGGCCACCACCGGGCGGCCTTCGACCAGGCAGCGGTAGCGGCCGCGGTCGACGGCGGTGACGAACCCGCCGCGGGCGTCCTCGTGCTTGGGGCGGATACGGGTGCGCGGACGCGACCCGCCGCGCGGGCGGACGCGGACGTCGTCCTCGTCCAGGTCGCGCCGCCCGCCCTTCACCGCGTCACCTCGGCCCAGAGCTCGGGGAATCCGGGCAGTGTCTTGGCCGTCGTGGCGATGTTCTCCACCTCCACTCCGCCGACCGCGAGGCCGATCACCGCGCCCGATGTGGCCATGCGGTGGTCGTCGTAGCTGTGGAAGACGCCGGAGTGCAGCGGCCGCGGCCGGACCACCAGACCGTCGGGCAGCTCCACGGCGTCGCCGCCCAGCGCGTTGATCTCGCGGACCAGCGCCGCGATCCGGTCGGTCTCATGCCGCCGCAGGTGGGCGATGCCGGTCAGCCGCGACGGGCCGGAGGCCAGTGCCGCGACCGCGGCGACCGTGGGGGTGAGCTCGCCGACCTCGCGCAGGTCGGCGGTGATCCCGTGGATCTCGCCGGTGCCGCGCAGCGTCAGCCCGTCGGGGCCGGCGGTGACCTCGCCGCCCATGCGCGCGAACAGGTCGCGCAGCGCGTCGCCCGGCTGGGCCGTGCGCTCGGGCCAGCCCGGCACGGTCACGCGGCCTCCGGTGACCAGCGCGGCCGCCAGGAACGGCGCGGCGTTGGACAGGTCGGGCTCGACCACCACCTCGCCGGCTTTCACCGGCCCCGGCGCCACCCGCCACACGTCGGGCACCGAGGTGTCGACGGACACCCCGGCCGCGCGCAGCATCTCCACGGTCATGTCCAGGTGCGGCTGGGAGGGCACCGGAGGGCCGTCGTGGCGGACCTCGACGCCGTGCTCGAAGCGGGCGCCGCTGAGCAGCAGCGCCGAGACGAACTGGGAGGAGCCCGAGGCGTCCAGGCGCACGGTGCCCCCGGGCACCCCGCCGGTTCCGCGGATGGCCAGCGGCAGCGCACCGCGGCCGTCGTCGTCGATGTCGGCGCCCAGCGAACGCAGCGCCTCCAGCAGAGGGCCGACCGGGCGCTCGCGCGCCCGCGGGTCGCCGTCGAAGGTGACCTCGCCCTCGGCCATGGCGGCCAGCGGCGGCAGGAAGCGCATCACCGTGCCCGCGTTGCCGACGTCCACGTGTGCGGGCCCGCGCGGGGGAGCGGGCGCGACCTCCCAGTCGTCGCCGGAGCCGCCGGAGGAGGCCACCCCGATTCCCAGTGCGCGCAGGGACGCGGCCATCAGGTCGGTGTCGCGGCTGCGTAGCGGTCGGCGCACCGTCGCGGGGTTCTCCGAGAGCGCCGCCAGGACGAGCGCGCGGTTGGTCATCGACTTGGAACCGGGCAGGGTGACCGTGGCGTCCACGGGTGTGCGGGCGGCGGGTGCGGGCCAGTGCTGCGCGGGTTCGGGCATGCCTCCAAGGTTATCCGGCACCCGCGGACCGCGCCGCCGGGCGCGGCGCCGCTGAAGCCGGTTCCGGGCGGGACGGACGGGGACGCCCGGACGCCGTGGGGGAGGATGCCGGAGGAGGGCGCGCCCCGCCGCGCCGACAGCAGCGCCGCGCCGGCGGCGCACGCGAGCAGAGGAGGCCCAGATGGCCGACAAGGTCCACCACTACCGGGTCAGCGTCCGCTGGACGGGCAACACAGGCGAGGGAACCACCGGCTACCGCTCCTTCGAGCGCTCCCACGACGTGGAGGCCGAGGGCAGGCCCGTGCTGAAGGGCTCGGCCGACTCCGCGTTCCGCGGCGACCCCGCGCGGTGGAATCCCGAGGACCTCCTGGTCAGCGCCTTGAGCGAGTGCCACATGCTCTCCTACCTCGCCCTGGCGCCGGCGGCGGGGGTCGACGTCGTCGCCTACACCGACACCGCGACGGCCGCCATGACCACCCACCGCGACGGCTCCGGCGAGTTCGACGAGGCCGTGCTGCACCCCGTGGTCACGGTCGCCGAGGCGGGCATGGCCGAGGCCGCGCGGAGCCTGCACGAGAAGGCGCACGAGAAGTGCTTCATCGCGCGCTCGGTGAACTTCCCGGTGCGCAACGAGCCGGAGATCCGCGTCGCGGGCGGCGCGTGAGCGCGTGAGCGCGAGGGCGGGCGCGCACCGCGCGCGCCCGGATGTCGGCGCCCGCCGCTAGGCTTGCTCGCATGTGCGGTCGATACGCTCAAGCCCGCAACCAGCACGAGCTCCAGCTCGCGTTCGACTTCCCCGAGGCCGACGAAAGCGCGGCCCCGGCGGACGGCGCGTCCGACCCGCGGGCCCGGCCCCCGCTGGAGGAGCTGGCGCCCGACTACAACGTCGCCCCCGGCAAGTCCGTGTACGTGGTGCTGGGCACCCCGCCGCGCGAGGCCGCCGCCGGCACCGGGTACCGCGGGCCGCGCACCCTGGGCACCATGCGGTGGGGGCTCGTGCCGTCCTGGGCCAAGGACCCCAACGTCGGCTACAAGATGATCAACGCGCGCAGCGAGACCGCGGCCGAGAAGCCCGCCTACCGCAACGCCTTCGCCCGTCGGCGCTGCCTCATCCCCGCCGACGCCTACTACGAGTGGCAGCTCCTGCCCGAGGACCGGCCGGGCGATACCGAGGCCGGAACCTCGCCGGTCACCGACGCCGGCCACAAGCGGCGCAAGGCCCGGTCGCGCAAGCGCCCCTACGCCATCGGCTACGCCGACGGCTCCCCGCTCGCGTTCGCCGGGCTCTTCGAGCGCTGGCGCGACCCCACGCGCCCCGACGGCGACCCCGCGGCGTGGCTGTGGAGCTGCACCGTCGTCACCACGCAGGCGGCGCCCGAGCTGAGCGGCATCCACGAGCGCATGCCGGTGGTGGTCCCGCCGAAACTGTGGCAGGTGTGGCTCGACCCGGCCTCCGGGCCCGACGACCTGCACCAGGCCCTCGCGGCCACCCCGGTGCGGGAGTTCTCGGTCACCCCGGTCAGCACCGCCGTCAACAGCGTCCGCAACAACGGCCCCGAACTGCTCGACCCCGAGCCCCAGCCGCCGGAACCCGCCGGCGACCCGGGCGCGACGCTGTTCTGACCCCCTCCGGCCGGGCGGACCGATACCGCCCGCGACCGGACGGCGGGCCGCCGCCCCTGGAACCGGCGCGCCCCCCGTGGGTAGGGTGGCCCCGATCACCGGATCGCCGCCGGGCCGGACGCGGGTCGGCGGTGCACCGTGACGACGGTGCGGCATCCGTGTTCGCGACAAAGGCAACGACACCGACGACACCGTCGCGTCGAGCCGCGGGGCCATCGCCCCTTCGGCCGATCCGACGGCACCATCACCAACCGCGGGAGCTCGCGCCATGGCGGGCTGAGAGGGCGGCTGCTCCGAGAACGGGGCGGGTGCCGCCGACCGCAGAACCTGTTCGGGTAATTCCGACGTAGGGAGGCGTGCCTTGACGGCGCTCGACGACCGTAGTGTCCAGCCCACCGTGACCTCCGGCCCCATCATGGGATCGCAGAAGGTCTACCGGGAGGTCACCGACCCCGACTCCGCACGGACGCTGCGCGTCCCGCACCGGCGGGTGGGTCTGGACAATGGCAGCCACATCGACCTGTACGACACCTCCGGCCCCTACACAGACACCGACGCAGCGCCCGGGATCGACGTCCACGCCGGTCTGGAGCGCATGCGCGAGGAGTGGGTCCGCGACCGCGAACCGGTGGACGGCGCGGTCACCCAGGCGGCCTACGCCAAGGCCGGCGTGATCACGCCCGAGATGCGCTACATCGCCGCGCGCGAGGGGATGGACCCCGAGTTCGTGCGCTCCGAGGTGGCCATCGGCCGGGCGGTCATCCCGGCCAACCGGTGCCACCCCGAGTCCGAGCCGATGATCATCGGCAAGGGCTTCCTGGTGAAGGTCAACGCCAACATCGGCAACTCCGCGGTGACCTCGTCGGTCGCCGAGGAGGTCGAGAAGATGGTCTGGGCCACCCGCTGGGGGGCCGACACGATCATGGACCTCTCCACCGGCAAGCGCATCCACGAGACCCGCGAGTGGATCATCCGCAACTCCCCGGTCCCGGTGGGCACCGTGCCCATCTACCAGGCCCTGGAGAAGGTCGACGGTGATCCCGCCTCGCTGACCTGGGAGATCTACCGCGACACCGTCATCGAACAGGCCGAGCAGGGCGTGGACTACATGACGGTGCACGCCGGGGTGCTGCTGCGCTACGTCCCGCTGACCGCCCGCCGCGTCACCGGGATCGTCTCGCGCGGCGGCTCGATCATGGCGGCGTGGTGCCTCGCCCACCACGAGGAGAGCTTCCTCTACACCCGCTTCGAGGAGCTCTGCGAGATCTTCCGCCGCTACGACATCACCTTCTCGCTCGGCGACGGTCTGCGGCCCGGTTCCATCGCCGACGCCAACGACGAGGCCCAGTTCGCCGAGCTGCGCACGCTGGGCGAGCTGACCCACATCGCCCGCGCCCACGACGTGCAGGTGATGATCGAGGGTCCCGGGCACGTCCCGCTGCACAAGATCGCCGAGAACGTGCGGCTGGAGGAGGAGCTCTGCGGTGAGGCCCCCTTCTACACGCTGGGCCCGCTGGCCACCGACATCGCGCCGGGCTACGACCACATCACCTCGGCCATCGGTGCGGCGCAGATCGCCTGGCACGGCACCGCGATGCTGTGCTACGTCACCCCCAAGGAGCACCTCGGCCTGCCCGACCGCGACGACGTCAAGACCGGCGTCATCACCTACAAGCTGGCCGCCCACTCCGCGGACCTGGCCAAGGGGCACCCCCGGGCACAGGAGTGGGACGACACCCTGTCGACGGCCCGCTTCGAGTTCCGCTGGCAGGACCAGTTCCACCTGGCCCTCGATCCCGAGACCGCCCAGTCCTTCCACGACCAGACGCTGCCGGCCGAGCCCGCTAAGACCGCGCACTTCTGCTCGATGTGCGGTCCCAAGTTCTGCTCGATGAAGATCACCCAGGACGTGCGCAGGTACGCCGAGGAGAACGGCCTGTCCACGGTGGCCGCCATCGACAAGGGCATGCGGGACAAGTCCGAGGAGTTCGCCGACCGCGGCAAGCGGGTCTACCTGCCGATGGCGGACTGACCCCCACGATCGGATCGTGAACCCGTCGGGACAGCACGATCACATAGGTCCGGGCCCCGCTCTCCGATACGAGCGGGGCCCGGATCGTCGGTCGTCGGGGGCCAGAACGGAAGGCCCTGCTTGTCTGCACCCCGATTGACGGCCGCGACCTGCTCGTGGAAGTCGCGCGTGGCGGCCTCACGCGGGTACCGGGACCGGGATGCGTAGACCATCCACCACGTCCGGATTCTTGTGGAACCGGGTTGTTCGCGGGCGAACGCCCTTGCCGTCGGTGTACGGCCGAGGCATCTTGCCGATGTGCTCCCGCTTGTAGCCGATGGCCTCGGCCATCTTGGCGAAGCCGACGTTCCCGTGGAGCCTGGCGAGGGCAAACCCCGCCGGCGCGGCTCTAGCTTCCTTTTCGGGGACTGATGTTGCGGTTGACGCGGAAGCGGTTGTCGGGGTCGTACCGCTCCTTGACCCTCCGGAGACCGTCGTAGCTGGCCCGGTAGGCGGCGGCCGTTCTGTCGGCGTCGTCCTCCGCCAGTTGGAAGTTGACGTAGTTCCCGCCGGTCGAGAACGGCCGGATGCTTTCCCAGCCCCTGCGGACCGCGTCCACGATGCGGCCTCCGTCGGCGTGCGGCGGCCATACCCCGGAGAAGCCGCTGATGAACCGGGCTTCCCGGTTCCCGACAGCGCCGCCGTCATCCGACTCGTTCAGCCCGCCGGCGATGTGGAAGACGACGGAGAACGACAAGGGGGACGCGACGTCGAGCGCGGCGTCCCGGAACGTGGGCAGGTATTCGTCCGGCAGGCCGGGCAGGAACTCGGTCTTCCAGTACTGGTTCAGCCCCTTGGGCTCCATCTCGTCGAACATCGACTGCTGGGCCACATAGGGCTTCTCACCGATGAGGTCGAAGATCGGCTCGCCGAGGGCGCGCAGCGGAGCGAGATCGGCTTCGGCCTCGGCGGCGCTGCCGCTGTGGCACACGAGGAGCCCGGCGACGGGTTTGAGGTGCCACTCGTCCGGGACGAACGGAGCCGGCGGCGCAAGCCGGATCATCACCGCTGCCGTCAGCTCCCGGGGAGCGGACGCGGTGAGCTCCTGGTACGTCTTGAGCACCTCGTCCGCCCGGTCGGCGCTCCATGCGGCGAGCCCTCCGGTGATGAGGGGGCCGACCTCGTGCAGACGGAAGGTGAATCGGGTTACGACGCCGAGGTTGCCGCCTCCTCCGCGCAGGGCCCAGAACAGGTCCGGGTTCTCCGTCCGGCTCGCGGTCCTGATCGTTCCGTCCGCCGTGACGACCTCCACCTCCTGCAGATTGTCGGCCGCCCAGCCGAACCGGCGTGTCAGATAGCCGAATCCGCCGCCGAGGGTGAGGCCGGCGACACCCGTCTCGGACACGAAGCCGAGCACCGTCGCCAGACCTTGCTGCTGGGTCGCCCGATCGACGTCCCGCAGCAGGCATCCCGGACCAGCGTGCGCGAGCCGCGCGGACGGGTCGACAGCCACCTCGCGCATGCGCGACATGTCGAGAGTCAGCCCACCGTCGGCGAGTGCCGTGCCGGCGATGTTGTGGCCCCCGCCTTTGACACTCAAGAGGACGCCGTGGTCCGCGGCGAAACGCACGACCATCGCCACGTCGCGGGCAGAGACCGGCTGGACGACGAGCGCCGGACGTGCGGTGACCATGGCGTTCCAGACCTCGACGGCTTCGTCCCAGCCCTCGTCGCCGGCCGTGAGCAGCGGTCCTGCAAGCCGGGCGCCGAGCTGCTCGATCCGGGCGGCGCTTAGGCCGACGCGCTCGCCCTCGAGTCCGGCGACCTCGAACATTCTCGTTTTCATGGCGACTCCCCCTCTTCCAGCGCCCCTCTGCTCCTTGATGTCCCGACCGCGCGTAGCGGCAGTCCTCTACCACGGACGCGGGCAGCCCGACCCACCGCTCGGCCACCGGCATGGCAGCCGGCAGCTGGTCGTCTGCCCGCCACCCGCGGACCGCACCGGTCGCATCGCCTTGTCCCGAGAGGTCATCGTCGGCCTGCGTTCAACGGCGCTTACAAGCCAAGGGTCCGAGGTCGGCGGCGGGCTCCGCATCGGTCGAGTCGACCAATTCGGGTGCGCGCGCCGCGTGGGTATTTCTGCGCAGGCGGCCGGGTACGGCGCTATACCAGGTCGTGCTCGTATGCGTACGCCGTAGCCGCGGCGCGCGAGGAGACGCCGAGCTTGGTGAAAATGTTGCTCACATGCCGGGCGACCGTCTTGTCGCTGATCACGAGACGGTCCGCGATAACCCGGTTCGATGCCCCGGTCGCGATCAGGCGGAGCACCTCGATCTCGCGTGGGGTCAACCCTTCCGGGCTCCGGGGCGCGGCCCGGCCCGCTGTGCCCCTCAGCTCCCGCACCTGCTCCAGCGCCGGCGCCGCGCCGAGTTCCGCGAAGACCCGTTGGGCGGCCTCCAATTCCATCTCGGCCGTATCGCGATCGCCGACCTGGCGGTAAGCCCGCGCCAACTCCACCCGTACCCGTGCCGCCTCGTAAGGAGCCTCGTTCCCGTGCCAGGCTGTCCACGCCCGGCGCAGAGCCGTGCACGCGGCCTCCGGGGCACCGGCGGCCAGCAGCACGGACCCGCGCGCGTACGCTGCCACCGCCCGCAGGTACGGCGATTCGAAGCCGGCGGCGATCCTGTCGAGCTCGTCGACTGCCTGCTGAGCGTCCTCGACGCCTCCGGCGGCGAGCTCGATCTCCACGGAGCCGACCAGTACACCGGGCCGCTCCTCCAGTCCCTCGGTCTCCACGAGGGTCCGGCGGATGGCAGCGGCAGCGTCGTCCAGCCGGCCCTGTGCCAGCCTGAGCAGAGCCAGTCCCGGCTGCGCTGAATGCCCCCGGCCCCCGGCCTCACGGTAGTAGCGCTCGGCCTGGGAGAACTCGCCGCGCAGCCGGAGCAGCTCGGCACGCTGATACAGGGCCATGCCCAGCGCCGGGTCGCCGTGCGAGGTGGACAGGTGCTTGCACGCCCGGCATACCTCGTCCATGGCGTCGGCCCAGTCACCCCGCAGCTGCATGATCTCCGAACGATGCACCAGGCACTGGCCCCGGTACGGCTGAAGGTCCTGCTGTGTGGCACACCAGCGACTCAGCGCCTCCGTCCACTCCTGCACGCGACGAAGGTCGTAGATTCCGCGGCAGGCGAGGATCACGGCACAGTAGACGATCCCCGCGGTGATCGGCGACACCTCTCCGGTGGTCACCGCCACCATCGTTTCATCCAGCAGC
The DNA here is from genome assembly GCF_039542725.1 of Streptomonospora halophila. Lineage (NCBI taxonomy): Bacteria > Bacillati > Actinomycetota > Actinomycetes > Streptosporangiales > Nocardiopsidaceae > Streptomonospora > Streptomonospora halophila. The sequence goes on from NZ_BAABIK010000023.1 coordinate 21,419, forward strand.
TCCACGCCCTGTGCCGCCCGGCCCTGCGCCATCAGCGACTGGCCGCGCCCCAGGCTCCCCAGTGCCCGCAGGTCGGTGTCGTCGAAGAGGTCGGCGATCTCAGTGATCTCCACGAACGAACGTTTCGCCGCCTCGGCATCGCCGCCGTTCAGAGCCCGCAGCGCCGCGGGGACACGCAGATAGCCCCGCTCCACGCAGCACAGCGCCGCATCCTCAAGGATGTGCTGCGCCCGCGTGAGCCATCCGCCGCCGCGGGCGTGCTCGCCGCGAAGGAGAAGCGTGAGCCCGATCCAGAACGCACACCGGACAGCCCCCGCCACTTCCCCTCGGTCCAGAAACGCGTGATGAGCCCGCTCCCAGGTCCCGGTCGCCACGTCCGTGGCGCCGATCAGATACGCCGCCCGGGCCAGCCGGTCGAGATCGTCGGCCATGAGCGGGGCCTGCCGGTCGGCAGCCGACAAACCCTCGTACGCTTCGCGCCATGCCAGCCGCTCGTACGCATCCCGCCCCTGCCTGCGTGGATCAACGGTGCCCATGAGCGCTCCCGCCGACGGTGAGTCCGTAACCGCAGCGTATGTGCTGTTCACGGCACACGCGGGGAGCCGGAGCCGGCATCCGCCGGTCCGATGAGGCGCCCCGGGCTCCAGCGGTCACGGCCTGAGCCGCAAGCGCGGCGGGCGTTCAGCGCGGCTGCGGGGCCGGGCCGGGCTTGCGGGCGCTCGCCAGCAGGTGCACGCCCACGTAGTCGTCGGACTCCGCCGCCCGCAGCTCCATGTCGACCAGCCGTCCCAGCGCCTGGGAGTCGCGGGCCAGCATCATCTCGACCGTGGAGGCCGAGAGCACGGTCCGCGGCCGGATCCAGTCGAGCTCCAGGCCGACGTCGGTGACGACCTCGCCGATCTGCTCGGCGGTGAAGCACCTGGTGATCGAGCCGTCGGGCCAGGGCACCAGCAGCACGTCGGCCCGCGGCGCGAAGCTCAGCTCGGGCCAGCAGTCCTGCTCGGCCAGCAGCGCCATGCCCAGCACGACCGAGTCGACGCACAGCAGCACCCGGCCGCCCGGCCGCAGCACGCGGGCGATCTCGCCCAGCGAGGCCTCGGTGGCCAGGTGGCGCGACAGCACCCGGTTGTCGGCGAGCACGCCGTCGAAGGCGCCGCCGGTGAACCCCGACAGGAAGGTGGTGTCGCCGACCACGGGGTGCAGGCGCCCGGGCGAGCGCCGCCGCGCCGCCGGCACGTGCCCGTTGACCAGGGTCAGCTGGCGGCGCGGCCGGAGGTCGGCCGAAGGCAGCAGGGTGACCACGTCGTGCCCGTCGGCCACCGCCCGCGGCGCGCCGCGGAAGTCGGGTCCGGACAGGTCGAGGATGCGCCCGGGCTCCTCGGGCAGCCATCGGGCGAGCTGCGCGTCCGCCACCGCCCAGTAGAACCGCCAGTAGGCGGACAGGGAGTCGCTGGTCGCGAAGTGCGCGGCGGCCGAACGCGCTGTGCGGGAGTCAGGCACGGCCTCGGCGGTCTCGTGTTCCGGCGGGCGGGACGCGGAGTTGGAGGACGGTCGCACGCATGCTCCTCTCCCACGTCTGTGTTGAGGGTTTTACCCTCACTCTTGCACGGGTCACCCCCACGGGTACGCCGAAACGGCGGTTGTGTGCCGCGCACAACCGGCCCGACCGGTGGAATCAGCCGGGGCGGGGCGTTGTTGGCATGCACATCACTACCCGGCAGGCCGGATGCGGAACTCGGAAACACGCCGCGGCGCTCCGGGTCCGGATTCCGGCTCCTGCGGCCAGACGAGGAGAACAAAGGCAGGTCAATGCCTACTGCTACCTGTGACTTAGACGAAGCGCGCACGGGCGTCTCGCCGCCCGGCGATGTGCCCTCCGCGGGTGCGGCGTCGTATCGTGAGGCTACGGTTGCCCCACGGGAGGCCAGCACAAGGAGGCAGGCGGGCTTGAATCAGGGCCAGGAGACACTCGACGAGCAGGGCGCTCGGTTCGAGCGGGACGTGCTTCCGTTCTTGGACCAGCTTTATTCGGCGGCGCTGCGGATGACCCGCAACCCCTCCGACGCCGAGGACCTCGTCCAGGAGACGTTCGCCAAGGCGTTCGGTTCGTTCCACCAGTTCAAGGAGGGGACGAACCTCAAGGCCTGGCTGTACCGGATCCTCACCAACACGTTCATCAACTCCTACCGCAAGAAGCAGCGCGAGCCCCGGCAGGCCGGTACCGAGGACGTCGAGGACTGGCAGCTCGCGCAGGCGGCGTCGCACTCCTCCTCCGGGTTGAAGTCGGCCGAGGCCGAGGCGCTGGAGCACCTGCCCGACACCGACGTCAAGCGGGCACTGCAGGATCTGCCCGAGGACTTCCGCATCGCCGTCTATCTCGCCGACGTCGAGGGCTTCGCCTACAAGGAGGTCGCCGAGATCATGGACACCCCGATCGGCACCGTGATGTCGCGGCTGCACCGCGGTAGGCGACAGCTGCGCTCGATGCTGGAGGAGTACGCGCTGGAGCGCGGAATCCTGGATTCGGCGGACGGCGAGGGTATCGCGGTAGAGGCGTCCAACAGCGGGTCGAGTCGGAGGGACCAGCGATGAGCTGCGGAGGAGAGCACGCTACCCCGTGTAGCGAGGTGCTGGCGAAGGTCTACTCCTACATCGACGGGGAGCTCGAAGAGGGCAACTGCGCCGAGATCCGCGAGCACCTCGACGAGTGCGGCCCGTGCCTGGCCGAGTACGGTCTGGAGGAGGTCGTCAAGAAGCTGGTGGCCAAACATTGCGGCGCCGATCCGGTCCCCGGTGACCTGCGCTCGAAGGTGCTGCACCGCATCGAGGCGGCGCGTTCCGACCTCCAGGTGCGCGAAGGCGCGGAGGCCGACTAGGCGACTGCGCGAGCGGGCCGGGGGCCCCTCGGGCCGCAGGGCATCGGGCCCTGCCCCCCGCTCAACCCGACAACGCGGCCGATGGCGCATCGAACAAGTTCTGCATTCGCGAAAAGCCGCGGAAGTCGTGAATTGCGACGAGTCCGGCGGCCGGTGCGTCCAGCCGCCGGACTCGCGTGTTTTCCGCCGTGAGGGGCTGAAACCGCCGCCCGCGAATCGGCGGGATCCGCCGAGAACCGGGTTTTGGTCGCCGGGCGGGTGCGTGCGGGCGGCGCGCGCGGCTCGACACGCCCGGAGCCGCCGGGATTCAGGTCAAGAAATGGTCGCATTCCACTGTAGACGATATACGGAATGCTGTGCCATGGTGATCACGTTATGTGATCGCCGGTGGTGACAGGTGTCGGAAAGGTGCTCGGAAGTCCCGGTACTGCGGCGTGCACACGCTCGGTTCACCGGTGTTCGGATGATGTCGGAGAGTAATCGGTGCGACTACGATACTCCTTCGGAATTCCGTAATCCGAAAACGGTTTGCCAGTGGGCGGTCGGCAGAGGTCCGTGGATCGGGTCAGGGAAATCAGGCCCCTCGCGCGGGCCGTTAAACTGGTCGCCATATCCACCGTATGGGGTAATTCGCACAGCGCACCCGGGGGTTCCCGGCTACGTGGGCCGGGATGGGTGTGCGGACCGGAAAACAGGGGGGCTGCCGTGGGTTGGCTCATTTCCGAAATGGTGCATCAGGGAATCATCACGACCGGGGCACTGGCCTGCGTGAACGGGTGGTGCTGGTGGTAGAACGGAATCGATGAAACCATGGTGGTTCGGTCGGCTTTGGGGTGGGAGGTACCAGGAATTGCGTGCCCTTCCGGGAGCGGCCCGGCTCTACATCGGGCTCGTGTTCCTCAGCGCCCTCGCCGTGGTCGGGCTCGGCCCCTTCACCGGGATCGACCCGGCCACGCTCGCGCTGGTCGTGGTGCTCTACGTGGTCACCGAGTCGATCAGCACCACCATGCACAACGGCAAAGCGGGGGTTTCGCCGGGCGCAGCGGCGTCGCTGGCCGCGGTCGTACTGGTCGGCCCGGTCGGCGCGGCCGCCGGCGCCCTGTGCTCGGCGCCCTTCGTGCTGCGCCGCCAGAACGTCGTCAAGCGGATGTTCAACGGCGGCCAGCTCGCTCTGGTGGGCTACGCCACCGGGCACGCCTTCCTGGCCCTGGGCGGCGAGGTCGGCCCGCCTGAGCGCGCCGACTTCCCGTGGATACTCGTGCCCTTCTGCGCGGCGCTCGTCGTCTACGGCGTGGGCAACTCCGTGCTGGTGGGCCTGCTGATGTGGTGCCTGGGCGAGGTCCGCCTGGCCCCGCCGCGGCGCGTCCGCTGGCGCACGCTGGCCACCCTGGAGCTGGCGTCGCTGGGCTACGGCATGCTCGGGCTCTTCATCGCCGTGGTGTGGGGGGTGATCGGGGCGCCGGCGATCCTGCTGGTGCTGCTCCCGCTGTTCATCGCCCGCTGGGCCTTCGACCAGTGCCTGGCCGAGCAGCGCGCGCACGAGGCCACCCTGGCCACGCTGTGCCAGGCCGTCGAGACCAAGGACTACTACACGCGCGGGCACTGCATGCGCGTGTCCAAGGGAGCGGGCATGATCGCCCAGCAGCTGGGCATGCCCGCCGAGCGCGTGCAGACCATCCGCTACGCGGGGATGCTGCACGACGTCGGCAAGCTCGGCGTGCCCACCAAGGTGCTGCAGAAGCCCGACAAGCTCACCGAGGAGGAGTTCGCCGCCATCCAGCTGCACCCCATGCGCGGCTACGAGATCGTCCGCGAGATCGGCTTCCTGGACGAGGCCCTCGGCGGGATCATGCACCACCACGAGCGCATGGACGGGCGCGGCTACCCGATGGGCCTGGCCGGTACCGACATCCCCGAGTTCGGGCGGATCATCTCCGTCGCCGACGCCTTCGACTGCATGACCTCCACGCGCTCCTACCGCAAGGCGCGCACCGTCGAGGAGGCCTTCACCGAGCTGCGGCGCGGCGCGGGCACCCAGTTCGACCCGGCGATGGTGGCGGCGCTGATCACCGCCGTCGACCGCGACGGCTGGGAGCTGCCCGACGCCGTGGAGCCGCCGGGCGACGGCTCGGCCGTGGTGGCCCAGCAGGACCACGACGACCCGAGCGTCCCGCTGCGCGTGGTGCGGGAGGCCGAGCGGTGATCACCGAGGAGTTCTACAGCATGCGCGCGCCCCGCCGGACGGGTGCCTGGCGGCTGCTCGACGAGCCGGTGCGCGTCCTGGTGATCGTCGTCGCCGCCGCCTTCGCCGCCGGGTCGCTGCTGTGGACGCTGGTCACCGGGTTCGCCGACGCGCAGACGGCGCTGGCCTTCGGCGTGCTGATCGCGCTGGGCGAGCTGGCCCGCATCACCCTGCCGGGCAACCGCGAGGTCGCACCCGTCGCCTCGGCCGGCGCCATCGGCTACACGTTTCTGCTCAACATCGGCGGCGACCACGTCCACCACTCGGGCTGGCAGGTCCTGGCGGTGGTCACCGTCGGCTTCGCGCTGGGCGAGCTGCCGCACATCGCCGCCGGGCGCACACCCGAGTGGAGCGACCTCGCGCGCCGGATGATGGTCATCGTGGTGATCACACTGGCGTTCCGGCCCTTCGCCGGCGACCTGGCTCCCGGAGCCGAGGAGTCGCAGTGGTGGCCGGCGCTGCTCCTGATGGCCGTACTGGTGCTGGCCGGGTGGCTGACCGACGCCGTCATCGCCGCCGCCATCCGCGCCGAGCGGCTGCGCGCCCGCCTCACCGTCGCCTTCCGCGACGAGCTGCGCGCCCACGCGGGCCTCGGCATGGCCATCGGATCCTCGGGCATCCTCATCGCGCTGGCGAGCACCATCACCGGCCTGGCGGGCCTGCTCGTGTTCACCGCGCCCCTGCTGGTCACCCAGGTGGCCTTCCGCCGCTTCGCCGAGGTCCGGCTCACCTACCTGCAGACCGTGCGCGCCCTGTCGCGGGTCACCGAGGTCGGCGGCTACGTCGCCACCGGCCACTCGCGCCGCGTCAGCAGGCTGGCCAAGTCGATCGGCTGCGAGCTGGGCATGCGCGAGTCCGACCTGCTGGAGCTGGAGTACGCCGCGCTGATGCACGACATCGGCCAGCTGTCGCTGCGCGACCCCATCGCCAGCGGCGCCACCGTCTTCGCGCTGCCGCGCGAGCAGCGGCGCATCGCCGAGCTCGGGTCGGCGGTGATCCGCGAGACCGGCGTGCTCGACTCGGTGGCCGAGCTCGTGCGCCGCCAGTGCGAGCCCTACGGCGGCGACGGCGACGACGGCCCGCCGCCGCTGGGCAGCAGGGTCATCAAGGTCGCCAACGCGGTCGACGACCTCGTCGGCGAGTCCGGCGACCCCGAGCGTGTGCAGGCGGTGCTGGAGCGCCTGCGCATGGACGGCTTCGGCGAGTACGACCCCGAGGTCGTCGAGGCCGCCGCGCGCGCCATCGAGCGCGCCTCGTGCCGCTGGTGAGCCCCGCCGCCGGCCGCGGCGCCGCTCACCGCGGAACCTGATCGAAGCGCACCGCGGTGTTCTGGCCGACGTGCAGCAGCCAGCGCCCGTCGTCCTGCTTGGTCATGACGTAGAGCGGGGAGCCCTCTGAGCCGTCGGCGGAGTGGTCGACCTGGCTGACCTTGACGGCCGCGACGTCGGGCCGCAGGAACCGGATGTGGCGGGTCTCGTAGGTCACGTCGCCGGTCCCCTGCGCGCCCGGCAGGACGGACCGGGTGAACTCGGCGATCGCGTCGAACCCGACGAGGACCCTGCCGTGCGCGGTCGTCCAGACGGCGTCGGGGTGGAAGAGCGCGAGGAAGGCCTCGGCGTCCCGCGCGCGCTGGGCGCGGTCGACGGCGGCGACGACCTGCTGGATGGCTTCGGTTTCCGCGGTTTCGTTGTCCATGCCGACCATCCTGAATCCTCAACTTAGATCGGGGTCAAGGGATGCGGCCGCGAAAGGTCCCCGCGGCGGGCGGTACCGGCCTGTAGCATCGGCGGTTGTGATCACCGAAGGACTGCGGGGCAGCGCCGACCTGGTGGTCGGCGCGCAGGACACCGCCCTCGCGCTGGGCAGCGGCGACACCGAGGTGCTCGGGACGCCGCGTGTGCTCGCGCTGGCCGAGGCCGCCACCGTCGCCGCCACACGGGGCCGGCTCGACGAGGGCGCCACGACCGTGGGCACCGAGGTGGCGCTGTCGCACCTGGCCGCCTCGGCGGTGGGCGCCCGCGTGCGCGCCGAAGCCCGGCTGAGCCGGGTCGACGGGCGGCGGCTGGTCTTCGACGTGACCGTCTCGCAGGTGGGCGGAGGGGGCGCCGCGCTGGCCGGCGGGACCGTCGAGCGGGTCGTGGTGGACCGCGCGCGCTTCACCTCCGCCGCGCGGTCCTGACACCCCTGCGCGGGCGCGCTCAGACGCCCATCGTCTTGCGCGGGTAGACGTTCTCCGGGTCGGTGGCGATGTTGACCATGTAGGGCACCCCGGAGTCGAAGGCGCGGCGCAGGGCCGGGGCGATCTGCTCGGGGTCGGTGACCAGCTCGCCGCCGCCCCCCAGGGCGCGCACGACCTCGTCGTAGCGGGTCTGGGGGGTGAGGTCGGCGGCGACGTCGTAGCCGTAGAGCATCTGCATGGGCGCCTTCTCCAGGCCCCAGATGCCGTTGTTGCCGCAGACCATCACGACCGGGAGCCGGTGGCGCACGAGGGTGTCGACGTCCATCAGGGAGAACCCGGCGGCGCCGTCGCCCATCAGGGTCACCACCTGCGAGGAGGGATGGGTCAGCCGGGCCGCGGCGGAGTAGCCCATGCCCGTGCCCAGGCAGCCGAAGGGGCCCGGGTCCAGCCACCGGCCGGGGCGCTTGGGCTCGACGTACTTGCCGGCGTAGGAGACGAAGTCGCCGCCGTCGCCGATCACCACGGCGTCGTCGTCGAGGATCCGGTTCAGCTCGCCGTAGATGCGGGCCGGGTGGATCGGGTCGGCTTCGCTGGCCAGCACGTCCGCGTCCTGGGCGGCCGCAGCCCGGGCGGCCTCGGCGATCTCGGTGCACCAGCGGCGCGCGGAGGCGGTCGGCGCTGCGGCGCCGGCGATGCCGCGCAGCGCGGCCGAGAGGTCGCCCCAGACCGCGGCGGCCGGCGTCATGTGGTCGGTGACCTGCCCTGCGGAGTCGGCGACGTGCACGACCCGGGCCAACGGGAAGTCGTCCTTGCCCCCGAAGAGGCCGTGGCCCAGCCGGAAGTCCAAGGGCGTGCCGACGACGACCACGAGGTCGGCCCGGCCCAGCGCGGCGCCGCGGGCCCGGTTGGCGAGCAGCCGGTGCCCGCCCGGCAGTACGCCGCGCCCCTGCCCGTTGGTGACGACCGGGACGCCGAGCTCCTCGGCGGCCTCCAGCGCGGCCTGTGCGGCTCCGTCGAGCCAGACGTCGGACCCGTAGACCAGCACCGGCCGCTCGGCCTCGCCGAGCAGCCGGGCGGCCTCGGCGATGCGCCCGGGATCGGGAGAGCGGTCAGCGGGAGGCGCCGCGGCCGACAGCTCGGTCTCGGCCTGGTCGTAGAGGCGGTCCATCGGGATGTCCAGGAAGACCGGACCGCGGTGGGCGTCGTTGGCCAGCCGGGCGGCCTCGTCCATGGCCGCGCCGATGCCGCCGGTGTCGTGCACGGTCCAGGCGCGCTTGGTGACCGGCTCCAGCATCGGGGGCTGGTCGAGCTCCTGCAGCAGCCCCTGGCCCCACCGGCTGTCGGGGGCGCGCCCGCCGACGAGGATCAGCGGGGAGCCGCTGAAGCGGGCGGTGGCCACTCCGCTGACGGCGTTGGTCACCCCGGGGCCGGCGGTGACCACGGCCAGGCCCGCGCGTCCGGTGAGCTTGCCGACGCCTTCGGCGGCGAAGACGGCGGTCTGCTCGTGGCGGACGTCGATCAGCCGCATCGTGGGCTCGGGCTTGACCGCGCCGTCGTAGAGCGGGAACACGTGGCCGCCGCTGAGCGTGAACATGGTGTCGATGCCGTGGTGGCGGGCCACCTCGACCGCGTGGGAGCCGCCGTGGCCGCTCAGGGGGCCCGCGAAGGGCGGCGGTGCGAAGACCTGGGGCGTGGACATGGCGGCGGTCACAACTCCTTCGTGTAGGCGGAGCCACGTGCAGGGGGCCGGGAGCGGAGCGGGCCGGCCCGCTACTCGCCGGTAAGTTACCAGGCGCCGGTGACCGCGACCACACCGGCGCGGTAGACCGGTGGGACCGTGCCCGGCCCCGGCGCCTCACCCTCACTCCTCCTCGGGGGGACGAAGCCGTGTGACGAACTTGTAGCGGTCGCCCCGGTAGAGCGAGCGGACCCACTCCACCGGGTGCCCCTCGCCGTCGAAGCTGTGCTGGCAGTGCAGCACCAGCGGCAGCCCCACGTCCACGCCCAGCAGCCGCGCCTCGTTGGGTGTGGCCAGCACCGTCTCGATGGTGGCCTCGGCCTCGACCAGGCGGACGTCGTAGGCGCTGGCCAGCGCCTCGTACAGCGACGCGTAGCGGTCGAGCTGCCGGCGCAGTCCGGGGAAGCGCCGCGCCGCCAGGTGCGCGGTCTCCACGGCCATCGGCTCGCCGTTGGCCAACCGCAGCCGCTCGATGCGCAGCACCCGCCCGCCCGAGCGGATCGCCAGCAGCTCGGCGAGCTGGTCGTCGGCGTTGATGTAGCTCACGTCGAGGATGCGCGTGGCCGGGTGCAGGCCGTGCGAGCGCATCTCCTGGGTGTAGCTGGTGAGCTGCAGCACCTGCGCCACCTTCGGCTTGGCCACGAAGGTGCCCTTGCCCTGGATGCGCAGCAGCCGCCCTTCGACCACCATCTCCGTCAGCGCCTGGCGCACCGTGGTGCGAGACGTGGCGAACTGGGCCGCGAGCGCGCGCTCGGGCGGCACCGGGTTGCCGGCGGGCATGGCCTCGATGAGTTCCAGGAGCAGCTTTTTGACCTGGTAGTACTTTGGAACTCGGTGACCGTCTTCGAGCGTTCGCTGACCCGTCACGTCGGACTCCTCCACCGCTTCCCCGGTCGCTATTGGTGTGGACCACTGGTCGAGTGCGTTCCTATGAGTATGCCTGCAACCGTGGGATGATTTGTGAGTGCCTCACCTCAGTGATCTCATCCGGCGCTACACCGCGCTCAAAACGGCGGATCTGGAGTGGTTCCACTCACTGGTCTCGGACTGGCAGCTGCTGGCCGACCTCTCCTTCGCCGACCTGGTCCTGTGGGTGCGCCTGCGCGACGACAGCGGCTGGGTCGCGGTGTCGCAGATGCGCCCCACGACCGGGCCCACGGCGTTCCAGGACGACCTCGTCGAGACCGTGCTGCGCGACGAGGCGGCGGATGCGGCCGCGGGCGGCCGGGCCGCCCGGCTGTCGGGGCGGCGCACGCTCATCGACCGGGCCTGGGGCGAGGGGCGGATCTGCCGCGAGGGCGACCCCGACTGGTCGGGCGGTGTGCCCGTGCGCGAGGAGACCATTCCGGTGCGCCGCTCGGGCAAGCTCATCGGGGTGATCCAGCGCAGCACCAACCTCAGCTCGGCGCGTACGCCCAGCCGGCTGGAGCTGACCTATCTGCAGAGCGCCAGCGACCTGGCGCAGATGATCGCCGAGGGGGAGTTCCCCTTCAACGACCAGGGGCCCCTGATGGTGCGCTCACCGCGGGTCGGCGACGGCCTGCTGCGGCTCGACCAGGACGGCGAGGTCGTCTACGCCAGCCCCAACGCGCTGTCGGCCTACCGGCGGCTCGGGCTGACCGCCGACCTGGTGGGCGCGCGCCTGGACCGCACCACCCTGGACCTCGCGGCCGCGGGGGACGCCCGCGACGAGTCGCTGACCTGGACCGCGGGCGGCCGGGTGCCCCAGGAGGCCGAGGTCGAGGGCCGCGGCTCCACCATCCAGCTGCGCTCCATCCCGCTGGTGGTGGGCGGCGTGCGCATCGGTGCGCTGGTCATGGTGCGCGACGTGACGGAGCTGCGCCGCCGCGAGCGCGAGCTGATGACCAAGGACGCCACGATCCGCGAGATCCACCACCGGGTCAAGAACAACCTGCAGACGGTGGCGGCGCTGCTGCGGCTGCAGTCGCGGCGGCTGGACGTGCCCGAAGGCCGCGCGGCCCTGGACGAGGCGGTGCGCCGGGTGGGCTCGATCGCCATCGTGCACGAGATGCTCTCCCACACCCCCGACGAGGTCGTGGACTTCGACGACATCGCCGACCGCGTCATCGAGATGGCGGCTGAGGTCTCCTCGACCGGAACGGCGGTGGTCCCGCGCCGCTCGGGCCAGTTCGGGCTGCTGTCGGCGCTGGTGGCCACCCCGCTGTCCATGGTGCTGGCCGAGCTGGTGCAGAACGCCGTCGAGCACGGGCTGCGCTACGAGCCGGGCAGCATAGAGGTACACGCGCGGCGCGACGACCCGCCCCTGGGCGAGGAGGAGAACGGCGGCCGGCTGCTGATCGAGGTGCTCGACGACGGCGGCGGGCTGCCGGCGGACTTCGACATCGAGAGCACCGCGAGCCTGGGCCTGCAGATCGTGCGCACGCTCATCGTGAGCGAGCTGGACGGCTCGCTGGAGATCAAGCCGCAGGAGAACGGCGGCACCAAGGTCGCGATCGAGCTGCCGGTCGAGCGCCGCATCGAGCCCTATCCCTGACGTGCCCGTCGGCGCCCCCGCTGCGATCGATCCCGTGCTTATCGCCACCTGTGAGGGTTCACGATGGCGACAAGTACAGGATCGTCGGATCTCGGACGGAGGCGGGGCCCGGCTGCCCGCACCGGACCGCTTACCCGGGGGCGCGGTGTCCGGCCGGATCGAGCCGTGCGATGCTATGACAGTGGTTTCGAACGCTAGGAGCGCGCCATGGCGACCGGCGCGCGGCGGCGCTTGAGCGCGCGCCGCTCGTCCTCGCTCATGCCGCCCCACACGCCGCCGTCCTGGCCCGTCTCCAGGGCCCAGCGGAGGCACGCGGTGTTGACCGGACAGGCCCGGCACACCTCTTTGGCCTCCTCGATCTGGATGAGGGCCGGGCCGGAGTTCCCGATCGGGAAGAACAGCTCGGGGTCCTCATCACGGCAGGCGGCGTGGTGACGCCAGTCCATGCGGATCACTCCTCACGGTGAGGGAATCGCTTTGTGAACGAATTCACTAAGTCGGCGGCGACCAGGCGCTTGTCATCGTTGACTCCCGGTCCGGCGTGCGCCCGATCTGCGGGCGCCCAGGGGTCCGGTGATCGCACGGAGTCGCGCCGTGCTCCCTGACCTCGGAATCTCCCTTTTACTCGCCCGTAACGTGCGGCGACACTTTTGAGCGTGACAGCATTGATCGACGCATGCAAGAGCGCCCGGTGCGCCAACCTGGGCGGGGGCGTGTCGTGTGCGTCACAGGCGTAATCACCAGGTTGGTTTCCGTGCGATTAACCGATGATTCGTAATGCCTTCGGTACGGATTCGAGATTGACTCGTTTTCGGTGTCCGAGGTATTCGCCGTCGATCTGGAATGCGCGCGGAGTGCGGGATGTGACGCTGATCGCGCTCTGATCGTGCCACGAGACATAGCCCGGCCCGTACGGCGGGACGCCCCGGTGCGACATCATCTGGCGCAGCAGCTGCGCGGTGCGGACGGTGTGCAGCTGCGTGAGCGCGAACAGGTCCAGGCCCAGCCCGAACCGCGAGCGCGGCGTCGGCTGCACCGGCACGGCGCCGGCGTAGGTCCACGGGGTGGTGTTGGTGACCAGGGCGAAGTACAGGTCGTGCACGGCCTCGTGGCCGGGCGCCTCGATGCGCAGTGAGGGCACCTTGACGTCGCCGCGCAGGAACAGCTTGAGCGCGACGGAGATGTAGAGGCCGGGGGAGGCCCGGCGGCCGCTGCGGCGCAGCCGGTCGACCTCGTGCACCACGTCGGCGTCCCAGCCGAACCCGGCGCAGAAGGTGAAGTAGCGGTCGTCCTGGTCGGTGCGCATCCGGCCCAAGCCCACCGAGCGCTGCTCTCCGGCGCGCGCCGCCTCAAGCATCGCGCCGGTCGCCTCGATGGGGTCGGTCGGCAGGCCCAGCGCCCGGATGAACACGTTGGCGCTGCCTCCCGGCAGAGCGGCGAAGCTGGGCCGCTCCAGGCCCTCGGGCGTGGCCAGCAGGCCGTTGACGACCTCGTTGACCGTGCCGTCGCCGCCGAGGCTGATCACCAACCCGTAGCCCTCGCCGGCGGCCTGGCGGGCCAGCTCGCGGGCGTGGTCGCGGTACTCGGTCTGGGCGACGTCCAGGTCCATCTCGCGGGCGACGGCGCCGACCAGCACGTCGCGGGAGCGGGGCGTGGTGGTGGTCGCCTGGGGATTGACGATGAACAGGGCGCGCACGCGGCCAAGTCTAGGGTGCGCCCGGAGTGCTGCGAGCCGGGCCCCGCCGGGGGGCCGGCGGGCCGGAAGGGGGCGCGGCACCGATTCGGGCCCCGCCGCAGGGGCCCGGCGGGGGCCGATAATGTGGAACGTGTCCTCACGACCCATCACCCTCACACTCGCCGCTGCGGTGCAGGCCCTGGTGACGGCCGCGATCGCCGTCGGGGCCGCCGTCGTCCTCGTCGAGACCCTGTCGGGCGACGCCGCGGCGCCCGGTGCGGCGATCCCGCTGACCGTCCTCGCCCTGCTGGCGGCCGCCGCCACCGGCTACTGCGCCTGGGGGCTGCTCCGGCTGCGCAACTGGGCGCGCACGCCGGTCGTGCTGACACAGGTCTTCGTGCTCGTGGTGGCCTACTACATGTTCACCAGCGGCCAGTACGCGGTCACAGCGGTGATGGCGGCGGTGGCCGCCGCGGGCCTGGCGCTGGTGCTGGCCCCGCCCACCACCGCCACCCTGTTCGGCGACGACCCGCGCGGCGGCGGGCCGGGCGAGGGCGGGTAGCGGCGAGCGGGCGCCCGCGCTGCGCCGGGCCGCGTGAACGGCGCGGCGGCCGCTCAGTCGTCGGTGGTCAGCGCCTGGCGCAGCTGGGCGAGCGTGCGCGCCAGCAGGCGCGACACGTGCATCTGCGAGATCCCCAGCTCCTGGGCGATCTGCGACTGGGTCATGTTGCCGAAGAAGCGCAGCAGCAGAATGCGCTTCTCGCGCGGCGGGAGCTGCTCCAGCAGGGGCTTGAGCGACTCCCGGTACTCCACGCCCTCCAGCGAGTCGTCGACGATGCCCAGCGAGTCGGCCACCGCAGGCGCGTCCTCGTCGCCGCTGTCCGGCGCGTCGAGCGACACCGTGGAGTAGGCGTTGGCGGACTCCAGGCCCTCCAGCACCTCCTCCTCGGACATCCCCAGGTGCTCGGCCAGCTCGTGGACGGTGGGCGCCCGGCCCTCGCGCTGGGACAGGTCGCTGACGGCCTTGGTCAGCGACAGCTTCAGCTCCTGCAGCCGGCGCGGTACGCGCACCGCCCAGCCCTTGTCGCGGAAGTGCCGCTTGATCTCGCCGACGATGGTGGGCGTGGCATAGGTGGAGAACTCCACGCCGCGGTCCAGGTCGAAGCGGTCGATCGACTTGATCAGTCCGATCGTGGCGACCTGCGTGAGGTCGTCCAGCCACTCGCCGCGGTTGCGGAAGCGCCGCGCCAGGTACTCGACCAGGGGCAGGTGCAGCTCGACAAGTTCGTCGCGGATGCGCTGGCGTTCGGGAGCGTCTTCGGGAAGCTCGCTCAGGCGTTCGAACAACTCGCGCGCACGGGCGCGGTCAGGCACCGCGTGCTCCGTCTTCGCCGTCAGAGCGGGCCCCCTCTCGCTCACGCCGTCTCCGCCACACCGCGACGTTTGTGCAGCACGATGGAGACGCGGTCGTCAGGGCCGGCATCGGCGTCGACCTCTCCGGCAAGGGCCGAGAGGACGGTCCAGGCGAAGGTGTCGCGCGCGGGGAGCCGGCCGTCGGCTGTCAGCACCGAGACGGAGATGCGCATGCCGTCGCCGGTGAGTTCGAAGTCGGTGGTCAGGTCGGTCCCCGGCAGTGCCTGGGTGAGCAGCATCGCGCACGCTTCGTCGACCCCGATGCGCAGGTCCTCGATCTCGTCGAGGGTGAAGTCGAGTCGGGCCGCCAAACCCGCCGTGGCCGTGCGCAGCACGGACAGGTAGGCGCTGTCAGCCGGCATCCGCACGGTCACAGCGTCGCGCACGTCCGTTGCACCCGGCGACGGTGCGGCGGTTTCTTCGGTCACGTGCCTCCTCCAGGAAGCGAGATTGCCGCTTGAGTGCAATCTATCTTGTTTCGGTCCGCCTCCGGTGCACACGTCGTCGCCCGTGTCCCGTAGCGGCTCCTATCCCTAGTCTCGGACACGCCCGGGACCGGGGGACAGCCCGCGAAAGCGGCGGAATCCATGCCGAGACCCAACCGGAACCGGCGCGCTATCAGCGGATTCGGCGGGGCGTGTCCCTCGGAGCGGAGGGAAGGGGCCCTCGCGTCGCCCTCCCGGGCCGCTCACTCCGGAGGGCGGGCCGCTACGACTTTCGCACCGTCGACCCGATGCCCGGTTCCGTGTAGGTAAGGCCCCGGTTCCGGAGGCCCGCCAGCGCCTTGTGCGCGGTCGCCGATGCGACGCCGAACTCGTCCATGAGTGCGAGCACGGAAGGCACGCGGGAGCCCGGGGGGTAAACGCCGGAACGGATGCGGCGTTCCAGCTCGTCCGCAATCTGCATCCATCTCGGAACACCTTCGCGCCACTCCACGCGGGCAAGCTAGGCACGTCAGAGATGCCCAGCAATGCTGGCGTTCTAAGCATGCTATAGATATACTGCTGTTTTACTCCATAAAAGCGCCGCGGCGGGTGCGGACACACCCCCGCGGCCGGACAACCGAAGGGACCGGTTGCCATGAGTATTCTAGTTCGCTTCCTGCCGACATCCCTGCGCCTCATGCGGCGTGCGCAGGGTCTCCGTGCGGTCCTGCGCCACGCCGCGGACATGCCCGCCGCCCCCGCGCCGGCGCTCCCTGCGCGGCCCGCCGCCGCTCCGTGGCGCAGCCGCGCGGCGCGCATCCGGCCCTATGCCCCGGACACGGTTCCCGCCGACGCGGCCGGGGGTGTCCGATGATCCACTTCTCCGACTGCTGGGAGCGGCCCGACCAGCGCACGCCGACGCGTTGTACGACACGTTGAGCGACGCCCTCAAGGAGCGCGGCGGGAGCCCCGCTCAGCGCGCGCGGGCGCAGGACAACGCCGACGCCGCCTTCAGCGTGCTGGACATGTGGCTGCGCTCCGGCGGAGAGTTGCCCGCTCCGTGGCGGCCCCGCCCGAACCCCGGAGGCGGCGGCGAGCGGTAGCCGGTCCGAAGGCCGGTTCCTGGGGCCGGGCCGCTGCCGGTGCCTAGCGGTCCGGCCCCAGGTAGCGGCCCAGGACCTCGGCTTCGGCGCGCAGGCGCTCCGCGGCGTCGGCGCGGCCGAGCCGCTCGTACTCCTGCGCCGAGACCGAGCGCTCATCGGCCTCCCGCGCCACGATCGCGCGGACGTCGCCCTCGCTCAGCACCCGGCGCTCCGCTTCGGCCGCGCCCACACCCACGGCCCCGCCGGCGACGTGCTCGCTGTCGGCGGCGGCCGGGAGGTCCGCGTCGGAGGCCTCGGCGTTCTCGACGGCGGCCAGAGCCGAGCGGAGCGCGGCCGCGGCGGTCTTGTCGCGGTTCTTGAGGGCTGCCGTCAGATCACGGCGCATGTCGATACGCACCCGCCGAAACCTAGCCCACCCCACCGGCCCCGTCGACCGGATTTCGGGGCTCTCCCGCCGGTGCGGCCCCGGTGAGTCTTGTTCTCCGGTCAGGTCGGCGCAGCCATCGGCCGGTCAGCAGGAGGGAGCGGCCGCTCGGAAAAACACGTTGTTCTCCGCGAGCGGCGCTGGCACGCTCGCTGCCCATGACCGACGCCGCCGCCTTCCTCCGGGCCTACGACGACCAACTGCGCAGCAGCGCCGAGACGCCCAGCGCCGTGTCCGTCACCCGCCGCGGCCCGCTGCGGCTGGTGACGTTCGCGGGCGGCAGCGGGTTCGTCACGTATCGGGACCTCGGTTCCGCCGACGCGGCCGCGATCAGGCGGATGGTCGGCGAGGCGCTGGCCCATTACCGCGCGGATCCCGGCATCAGCCGGGTGAAGTGGAAGTGCCGGGGGCACGACCGCGCGCCCGGCCTGCACGAGGCCCTTGTGGGTCACGGGTTCGTGCCCGAGGAGACGGAGTCGATCATGATCGGCACGGCGCGGCGACTGGCCGAGGACGTCCCGCCGCCCACGGGCGTGACCCTGCGCCGTGTCACCGCCGAGGCCGATGTGCGCGCGATGAGCGCGATGTCCGACGAGGCATTCGGCGACCCCCCTTCCGCGGAGATGGCCGATGCCCTGCTGCGCCGCCTGGCGCGTGCCGACGGCATGGAACTGTGGGTCGCCGAGGCCGACGGCGCGATGGTCGGTGCGGGGCGCCTGGAGCCCGTCGCCGGTACCGGCTTCGCCGGACTCTGGGGCGGCGCGGTCCGAGCGGACCGGCGGGGGCGCGGCGTCTACCGGGCCCTGACCGCGGCGCGGGCCCGTTCGGCTCTGGCCCTGGGCAAGACGCTGATCCACAGCGACTCCAGCGAGTACTCCCGCCCGATCCTGGAGCGCTCCGGCATGGTCGGGGTCTCGACCACGACCCCCTACATCTGGCGCCGTGAAAAGGCCTGAGTCCAGGGCCGGACGTGTGCGGGGGCGGGTACCGGCCCTGCCACCCGGCACCGCTCGGACGGTCAGCCGTCGGCCTGTTCCCCGAGGGAGCGGAGGGCTTCCCCGTCGAGGCGGAAGACAGTCCACTCGTCCATGGGCTCGGCGCCCAGCAACCTGTAGAACTCGATCGAGGGCGTGTTCCAGTCCAGAACCCACCACTGCAGCCGGTCGTAGCCGCGCTCGACGCAGAGCTCGGCGAGGGTCTTCAGCAGCGCTCTGCCGTAGCCGCGGCCCCGGTGCTCCGGGCGGACGTAGAGGTCCTCCAAGTAGATGCCCGGGTTGCCGGTCCAGGTGGAGAAGTTGCGGAACCACAGCGCGAACCCGGCCACGGCGGCGCCGCCCGCGCCCTCACCGCTCCCGCCGCCTTCGGGGACGTGTTCGGCGATGTGGGCCCCGGCCACGGGGTCGGCCCCGAACAGCGCGTCGTGGAACTGGGCCTCGGTGGCCACCGCCGCCTCGGGCTCCCTCTCGTAGTCGGCCAGTTCGCGGACCAGGCGGTGGATGACGGGGACGTCGTCGGGGCGGGCGGGGCGGATCAACGGTTCTCCTCGGCTGTCTGAAGCGGTGCCGGCGGCGGTCGGCCGCCGGCACCGCTCGGTCGGTTCACAGCACCTTCGACAGGAACGACCGGGTGCGCTCGTGCTGCGGGTCGGCCAGCACGCTGCGCGGCGCACCCGACTCCACAACGACGCCCTCGTCCATGAAGACCAGCGTGTCGCCGACCTCGCGGGCGAAGCCCATCTCGTGGGTGACCACCACCATGGTCATGCCCTCCTCGGCCAGCCCCTTCATCACGTCCAGCACCTCGCCCACCAGTTCGGGGTCGAGCGCACTGGTGGGCTCGTCGAACAGCATCAGCTCCGGGCGCATCGCCAGCGCCCGGGCGATGGCCACGCGCTGCTGCTGCCCGCCCGAGAGCTGGCGCGGGTACCCCGACGCCTTCTCGGCCAGGCCCACGCGGTCCAGCAGCTCCAGGGCGCGCTCGCGGGCCTGCGAGCGGGGCAGGCGCTGGACCCGCACCGGCGCCTCCATGACGTTGCCGAGCACCGTCATGTGCGGGAACAGGTTGAAGTTCTGGAAGACCATGCCGATGCCGCGGCGCTGGCGGGCGACCTGGGCGTCGTGCAGCTCGTAGAGCTTGCCGGCGCGCTGCCGGTAGCCCATCAGCTCCCCGTCGACCCACAGCCGCCCCGCGCTGATCTTCTCCAGGTGGTTGATGCAGCGCAGGAACGTGGACTTGCCCGAGCCGGAGGGTCCCACCACGCAGCAGACCTCGCCCCGGGTCACCTCCAGGTCGATTCCGCGCAGCACCTCCAGCCGGCCGAACGACTTGTGCACGTTCTCGGCCACGACCATCGAGCCGTTTCCGGGGCCGGCGTCCACGCCGGCCTCCGCGGTGTTCTGGGTCAACTCGCCGTCCTACTCGCTCTATGCCCTCTGCCCGGCGCCGCGCACGCTCGCACCGCGGTTGGAGCGGTTGAACGCCTGCTCCAGGTAGTACTGGCCGATCATCATCAGGCTGGTGATCGCCAGATACCACAGGCAGGCGGCCACCAGCATCGGGAACAGGTTGAAGGTGCGGGCGCCGATCTGCTGCAGCTGGAAGAACAGCTCGGTGGTCAGCGGGATGGCCGACACCAGCGAGGTGTCCTTCATGATCGCCGTGGCCTCGTTGCCGGTCGGCGGGATGATCACCCGGAGGGCCTGGGGCAGCGTGATGCGGCGCAGCACCAGGCCCTGGTTCATGCCCAGCGCCTGCGCGGCCTCGGTCTGGCCCTTGTCGACGGAGAGCAGGCCGGCGCGGACGATCTCGGCCATGTAGGCGCCCTGCGACAGCGACAGCGCGATGACGGCCGCCACGAACGGGCTGAGCAGGGTCTCCATCGGCACCGAGTAGAACCGGGCGCCGTCCTCGAAGCCCAGCAGCGGCAGCCAGTAGTTGTCGAAGGGGACCCCGAGCTCGATCGTCTGGTACAGGATCGCCACGTTGCCGAACAGCACGCACAGCACGATGCGCGGCACGGCGCGGAAGAACCAGGTGTAGACCCAGCCCACGGTCACCAGTACCGGGTTGTCCGACAGCCGCATCACGGCCACGACGATGCCGATCACGATGCCGATCGCCAGCGACACCGCCGCCAGGATCACCGTGGTGCGCACGCCGATCAGCACCGGCGAGGAGAACATCTGCTCGAACAGGAACGGCCAGTCGAACGCGGGGTTCGTGACCAGCATGTTCACGAACATCGCGCTGAAGAGCAGCAGCACCGCCGCCGCGACCCAGCGGCCGGGGTGGCGGACGGGCACCGCCTTGATCGCTTCGGGAGGGGACTGGCCGGCCGGCGCCTGGGAACCGGGCGCCGGCCGGGGGTCGTCGGGAGTTGTGCTCACGTGCCTTCTAGCCTTCGACGGACGGATTGACCTCGGACTCGGCCAGGGTGCCCTGGCCGTCCAGCTCCCACTTGGCCAGGATCTCGGTGTAGGTCCCGTCGTCCATGATGCTCTGGTACCCGGCGGAGACGGCCTCGGCGAGCTCGGTGTTGTCCTTGGCGACCACGGCGCCGTAGGGCGCGGCCTCGTACTGCTTGCCGAGCGTCTGGAGCTTGCCCTCGGTCTGCTCGACCGCGTAGACCGCCACGGGCATGTCCGCCAGCCCGGCGTCGTTGCGCCCGGAGATGATCGACTCGGTGGCCTGGTCCTGGCCCTTGAACTTGCTGATGTTGATCTTCGGGTCGCCGTTGTCGACGCACTCCTGGCTGCGGGCCTCGATGTCCTCGACCTGGACGGTGTTGGCCTGGACCGCGATGTTCTTGCCGCAGGCGCTGTCGGGGTCGACGTCGGCCGGGTTGCCCTTGGCGGTGAACCACTGCGTACCCACGGTGTAGTAGCTCACCATGTTGGCCTGCTGCATGCGCTCCTCGTTGATGGTGAACGAGGAGACCCCCACGTCGTACTTGCCGCTGCCGACGCCCTCGACGATGGTGCCGAACGTGGAGCTCTGCCAGTCGGTCTCCAGGTCGAGCTTGGCGGCCACCGCGTTGAACAGCTCGACGTCGAAGCCGACGACGGTCGTGCCGTCCGTGGAGAGGTACTCGGCGGGCGCGTAGGTGGAGTCGGTGCCGACCTTGAGCGTTCCCTGGTCGCGGATCTCCTGGGGGACCATCTTCGCGAGCTCGGGGTCGGCCTGGACCGAGGGCGTGGACGCGGGGTCGGTCCCCGAGCCCTGGCCGCCTCCCTGGTCGTCACCGCCGCCGCCTCCGCATGCCGACAGGGCCAGAACGGCGGCGAGGGCGCCGGCGGCGTAGGGAACGCGTCCGATCCGGGCAGCCGGCGCGGTCAAGTGCTTCAGCACGGCCACGTGTCTCTCCTTCTCATGGGCGAACGGCGTCGGGTGGTCGGCGTTCGCGTCGTCGCGTCCCGGCGGTAGGCCGGACGCGCAGCACAAGTGGGCAGGATAGTCGTTCGTGCGAACGTGAATGTTCCATCGTCGGCGTACCGGCATGTTAGTGGGGTCACCGTTGTGAGAGGATTGGGTAACGGGTGAACCCCGAACCGCTGCGGCGCCTGGCTCGCACCGAGCCGCGGAGACCGTGCTCCTCTTCCCTCCGGCATCGCCGACGACGTGGCCGAGGGAGTCCTCCTAGCATCCCTAGCACC
Organism: Streptomonospora halophila; assembly: GCF_039542725.1. Taxonomy (NCBI): domain Bacteria; kingdom Bacillati; phylum Actinomycetota; class Actinomycetes; order Streptosporangiales; family Nocardiopsidaceae; genus Streptomonospora; species Streptomonospora halophila. Next base: position 42,661 of record NZ_BAABIK010000023.1, read on the forward strand.
CCTGCCGCTCCGCGCGCCGCCTTTTCCGATCGCCGAGACCGAGGCGAACTCGAAGCCGCGCCCGGACCCCGCCCGCTCGGGCGCGCTTGCATATCTGAGGGGTATTGCACAGATCATGACGACCACTGATTCCCATTCCCTGTTCGACGACGATCCGGCGTTCGCGCTGCACCGCGGCGGCAAGCTGCGGGTCGAGGGCACGGTCGAGGTCACCGACCACGAAGGTTTGGCCCTGGCCTACACGCCCGGCGTCGCACGGGTGTGCACGGCGATCGCCGACTCGCCGGAGCTCGTCGACACCTACACCTGGAAGAGCTCCGTCGTCGCCGTCGTGACCGACGGCTCGGCGGTGCTCGGCCTGGGCGACATCGGCCCGGAGGCGTCGCTCCCGGTCATGGAGGGCAAGGCGCTGCTGTTCCGCAAGTTCGCCGGCGTCGACGCGGTGCCGATGGCCCTGTCGTGTGAGGGGGTCGACGACATCGTCGAGACCGTCGAGCGCATGGCGCCGTCGTTCGGCGGGGTCAACCTGGAGGACATCTCCGCGCCGCGCTGCTTCGAGATCGAGCGGCGGCTGCGCGAGCGGCTGGACATCCCCGTCTTCCACGACGACCAGCACGGCACTGCGATCGTGACGGTCGCCGCGCTGCGCAACGCGGCCCGGCAGACCGGGCGCTCGCTCGCGGACCTGCGGGTGGTGGTCTCCGGTGCGGGCGCGGCCGGTGTGGCCGTGACCAAGATGCTGGTCGACGGCGGGATCGGCGACATCGCCGTCGCCGACAGCAAGGGGATGATCTACGCCGGGCGCGAGGGCCTCACGCCGATCAAGGCGGAGCTCGCCGAGATCAGCAACAGGGCGGGCGTGCGCGGCTCGATCGAGAAGGCGCTGGAGGGCGCCGACGTGTTCATCGGGCTGTCGGCCGGCGAGCTGCCCGAGCCGGTCGTGGCCTCGATGGCACCCGAGGCGATCGTCTTCGCCATGGCCAACCCGACTCCCGAGATCCACCCCGACGTCGCCCGGGCCCACGCCGCCGTCGTGGCGACCGGCCGCAGCGACTTCCCCAACCAGATCAACAACGTGCTCGCGTTCCCCGGCGTCTTCCGCGGCGCGCTGGACGCGCGCGCACGCGACGTCACCGAGGCGATGAAGCTCGCCGCGGCCGATGCGATCGCCGACCTGGTGGGCGACGACCTCGGCCCCGACTACATCATCCCGAGCACGTTCGACTCGCGGGTGGTCCCGGCGGTCGCCGAGGCCGTGGCCGCGCAGGCGCGGCGCGACGGTGTCGCCAGGGGGTAGTCATCTGGTTATTCTCCGTAGTCGGCCCGGGGCGCAGATCTCCCTTGCCCCGGACCGGCTACCCCCTCCGTCTGCTGCGGCGGCGCTAGAGGCAGCGCCCGACGGCGGCGACGACGAACGCCGCCCACGCCCCCGCGGGAAACCGCAGCACGGTGCCTTCAGGCGCCGTGGAGTCGCGGACCCGGACGGCCCTGGCCCAGCGCATCACCTGGACGCACTGGCCTCCCCCCGTTCCGCTGTAGGTGCTCGTGCGCCATCGCACGCCCAGCGGATTCTTCGCGGCCATGCCGCGCTCCCTTCATGACTCATCGGTTTCCCCCTCCTCTCCGCTCCGCAGGCGCTGCTCCGCCTCGCCGATGACCTCCCGTGTCCGCTCGGGGTGCAGGGCCGCGAAGCGCAGGTGTTCGAAAGCGGCCGTGTAGTAGGCCACTTCCTTGGCTTTTTCGATGTAGAGGCTGCTCGTCAGGTTCTCCACGTGCACCAGCAGGGGTGCGTGGATGTCCGAATCGGGGAACTCCAGGATGTCGAAGGAGCCGTTGAGCCCCGAATGCGCGCCGACCGCGAACGGCAGCACCTGCAATGTCACCTGAGGATTCCGACCGAGGTCGAGCAGGCGCCGCATTTGGCCGATCATGACCGATCGTCCGCCGACCGGGCGGTAAAGGATTGATTCATCCAGCAATGCCCAGATTTGCGGTGGAGAGTCGTTGAAGACGACCTCCTGACGGCGGATGCGCAGTTCGGTGCGGCGCTCGATCTCGTCGTCCGAAACCGGCGAGGGGTGCGCCCGCATCAGCGCCCGCGCGTAATCGGGGGTCTGCAGCAGGCCCGGCACGATCTCGGACTGGAAGAACCGCAGCGCGCCGGCCTCCGGCTCCAGCCCGAGGTAGACGTCGAAGCGCTCGGGCATCACGTCGCCGTAGACGTGCCACCAGCCCCGCCGGCGCGACTCGCGGGCGAGCATGATCAGCGTCTGCCGTGCGTCGGGGTCCTCGACACCGTAGAGCTCCAGCAGGTCGCGCACGTCGTCGGAGTTGGTGGCGACCTGTCCGCGCTCGATACGGGAAAGCTTGCTGCCCGACCAGGACATGCGCTCGGCGGCCTCTTCGCCGGTCATCCCGGCGTTCTCCCGCAAACGCCGCAACTCGACGCCGAGGCGGCGCCGGCGGGCCGTGGGGTTGTCGGCAGCGGCCACGGGCTGTGCCTCCTGTTCGGGCAAGGCCGGAATACGGCGGGGGGCGCCGCACGGTCTCGGTCGGCAGGGCGATTCCGCACGCGGCACAGGCAGGCTACTCGACGCCGGGGTGCGGGAAATCCACCGCGGCAGCGGGCGTACGGGAGGCATGTTTCCGCAGAATGCGAACCTTTTCCCGGGAAAGGGAAAACGGCCTCCCCGGCGCTTTGCCGGACCCTTCGGGGCGCCCTCCGCCCCGAACGCCCGGCCGACGTTTGCGCGAGAATGTCCCCTCGGTAATTCTAGGGGGACCGCGGAGCCGCCGAGGCCCCGCTGACCGGCGGATTCGACGCGGCTGCCGGACGCCGCTCGGGGCGGGCCGCACAGCGGCGGCCCAGGTGGTTAGGGTCAGGGCATGTTCGCTATCACCGCAGCGCGTATCGACAAGAAGAACCCACTGTCCGGGCTGGAGGCGGGGGAGCGGCCGGACCCGGCCCCGCCCGAGGGGTGGACGACGGTGCGGGTCAAGGCCGCCGCACTCAACCACCACGACCTGTGGAGCCTGCGCGGCGTGGGCCTGGCCGAGGAACGGCTGCCGATGGTGCTCGGCTGCGACGCCGCCGGGCTGGACGAAGAGGGCAACGAGGTCATCGTGCACGCCGTGATCGGCGACCCCGACGCGGGCGGCGGCGACGAGACCCGCGACCCCCGGCGCTCCCTGCTCTCCGAGGTCCATCCGGGCACCCTGGCCGAGAAGGTCGCCGTCCCCCGGCGCAACCTCGTCCCCAAGCCCGCGGAGCTCTCCTTCGAGGAGGCCGCCTGCCTGCCCACGGCGTGGCTGACCGCCTACCGGATGCTCTTCGTCCGCGCGGGCCTCGAACCCGGCTCGCCGATCCTGGTGCAGGGCGCCGGCGGCGGCGTGAGCAGCGCGGTCATCCGTATGGCCGCCGCGGCGGGCCACCGGGTCTACGCCACCAGCCGCGACGCCGGCAAGCGCGAGCGCGCCGAGCGGCTGGGGGCCTACCGCGCCGTCGCGTCGGGGGAGCGCCTGCCGGAGAAGGTCGACGTCGTGTTCGACACCGTCGGCGAGGCGACCTGGGGCCACTCCCTGCGCTCGCTGCGTCCGGGCGGGCGGATCGTCACCTGCGGGGCCACCAGCGGCGACGCGCCCCCGGCCGAGCTGAACCGGGTTTTCTTCCTGCAGCTGTCCGTGCTCGGCTCGACCATGGGCGGCCGCGACGAGCTGCGTCGCCTGGCCGAGTTCTGCGCCCGCACCGGCGTGCGCCCGGAGATCGACCGGGTGCTGCCGCTCGACCGCGCCGAGGAGGGCTTCGCCGCGATGGAGCAGGGGGAGCTGTTCGGCAAGGTCGTCTTCCGGGTCTGAGCCCCTCGCGGCGTCCGCACCGCGGACCGCCCCGCGTCAGGCGCGCGCCAGGCGCGAGAAGGGGGGTGTCCCCGCGCCGCGCGCGGGGACACCCCCCTTCGCCGGACCGGTCGGGCGTCCGGGCCGCCGGTTTCAGGACGCGGAGCCGCCGTCGCGGCGGTCGCCGTCCTCGTTCACCGCCCTGCCCCACGGGTCGTCGGCGCTCCCGGAGCCCCCGTCCCGCTCGCCTGCGGGCGCCTCGTGCCGTCCGTGCGCCCCCTGCGCCTCGCCGCCGCCTTCGCCGCCGCCCTCGGCCTGGCCGCCGACCGCCGTGCTCCAGGGGTCGGTCGGCCCCGCGGCGCCCTCGGAGGGCCCGGAGGCCCCTGAGGACGCGCCCCCGTCGGGCCCGGCCGAGCCTGACGCCGCTCCGGCCTTCCCGGTACCGGTGTCCTCGGCCGCGCCGCCGGCGGAGTCGTCGGCCGCGTCGGCGCCGCAAGGGGACGACCCCGTGGACCCGCCGCGGCAGCGGTCGTCCTCCTCGCGCTCGGCCTGGTCGCGCGGCCCCCAGTTGCCGACGTCGCGGCGGATGGTCTCGAACGTGTCGTCCAAAATCCTGCGCAGGTCGTGCGCCGCCGACTCGCCGACCTGGCCGGCCTCGCGCACCACGTCGCGCACGCGTTCGGAGAAGTCGCGCAGCGCCTGGTCGAACTCGGGCCGCTCGCCCGAGCGCTTGCCCCAGGCGCCGCCGAAGCCCTGAGCGAAGCGTTCCCAGTCGCGCGTCCACCGCGAGCCGCGGGACGCGTGCTCGCGGTCGCCGCCGCTCTCGCCGCCGCGTGCCGACTCCGATCCGCCGCCGGCCGCTCCGGACTCCCCGGACCCGCCGCCGCCCTCGCCGCGCGGCCTGCGGCCCGCGCCGCCGCCCTTCAGCTCCTCGCGCAGCGAGCTGATCGTGTGGCGCACGTCCTCGCGGACGGCCTCGGCGACGTCGCGCACCGAGTCGGTGATCTCGCGTTCGAGGTCGTCGATGTCGGCGCTGCGGCTGTGCAGCTCCTCGCGGCCCTTGTCGGTGAGGCGGTAGACCTTGCGGCCGTCGACCTCCTCGTGGGTGACCAGGCCCTCCTCCTCCAAGCGGGCCAGGCGCGGGTAGATCGTCCCGGGCGAGGGCGAGTAGACGCCCAGGAAGCGGTCCCGCAGCAGGCTGATGATCTCGTAGCCGTGCCTCGGGCTCTCGTCCAGCAGCTTCAGCAGGTACAGCCGCAGGCGTCCGTGGCCGAAGATGGTACTCATTGGTCGTTCCCCCTCGGGATCGCTGCGGGGGCGTCGGGCTCGCGGCGCAGAAGCGAGGCGGCGCCCGAAACGGTCGTGGCGGTGATGCCGGCGGGGTCGACCCCGCTGCCGATCTTGCCGGCGAGGCTGCCCCGGGCCCGCTGGTCGCGGCGCTCCAGGGCGAAGTCGGATTCCAGCTTGCCGGTCGCCGAGCGCAGCTCGGCGGTCGCCGACGTCTCGGCGGGCACCCGCAGCGCAATCTCGCCGGAGACCGATCCCAGACGGACCCGGCCCGCCGGCGCCACGTCCACGTCGCCGAGGAACTGGCCCGACGCGCTCTTTCCGGTGAGGTCGTAGAGGCGCCCCCCGGCGACCGCGACCTGGCCGCGGACCGTGTTGAAGTGCAGGCTGCCCTGCAGGTCGCGGGCCGCGACGTTGCCGGAGACGGTGTTGATCTCGGTCTCGCCGGTGAGCCCGTCCAGCGTGATGTCGCCCGAGGCCGTGCGGATCTGGGTCTTGCCGCTCAGCCCGGCCACCACGACCGGGGCCGAGAGGGTCGTGACCTCGACGGGGCAGTCGCGCGGCACCTGCAGGCTGACGGTTGCCGAGCGGCGTGCCATGCCCCGGTAGCCCGACAGCTGCACCGGGCGCAGGCGGTCCAGTAGGCCGCTGCCGGTGAGGTCGTCGTAGGTGACGGTCAGGATGCCGGCCTCCTGCGTGGCCAGCACGGGCTCGCCGGAGACGTCGGAGACCTCGAACGTCACCGGGTCGTCGGTGGGCAGGATGTTGACGTGACCGCCGATGACCCGGACGCGCAGTGCCACGATCCCGTCCAGAGTGCGTGTCGTCGGCTGGTCGATGGTCCAACGCGCCATCGGGATACCTTTCGGCTCGAACCGCTGTTGGACTCACGATATGTCGCGACTCCCCGCACTTCAAGATATGTCGTGAGATATCGGGGGAGGAGTCCGGGTCGGCTCGGGGTGCGCCCCTGGTGGCCCCCGGAGGTCCGGGGCGCGCCCGCGCCTCCACGCGCACCCGCCCGCGCGGCGGACCGCCGGACGATACGCGGCGGGGCACCGGACCGAACCCGGCCCGGTGCCCCGATCGCCCTCGCGGCCGCCGTGCGGCGCTCACGCGCGGCGGCGCCGCCGCGCGTGCTGCTTACTCGTCCCCGTCCCCGTCCTCGTCGTCGAGGCGGGCGAGCCAGGTGGCCAGGCGCTCGACGGGGGTCTCGAACTCCGGGTGGAGGTCGGTGAAGGTGCGCAGCTGGTCGGCGACCCAGGCGAGGGAGACCTCCTCCTCGCCGCGCCGCCGCTCCAGCTCCTCGATGCCCCGGTCGGTGAAGTACATCGGCCTAGTCCGCCGGCGGGAAGACGGTGTTGATCAGCGCCTGCTGCTCGACCTCGTGACGCTTGCCCGAGCCGGCCGCGGGGGCCGAGCTCGCCGGGCGCGAGACCCGGGTGAAGGGGCGGTCGAGCTGCTCGGAGAACACCAGCGCCACGAACGGCCACGGGCCCATGTTCGCCGGCTCCTCCTGCACCCACAGCACCTCGCCGGCCTCGGGGTAGCCCGAGAGCATCTGGCGGATCTCCTCGGCCGGCAGCGGGTAGAGCCGCTCGACTCGGACCAGGGCCGTGCTGGTGTCGCCCGTGCGCTTCCGGGCGGCGTCGAGCTCGTAGTAGATCTTGCCCGAGCACAGCACCACGCGCCGCACGTTCTTCGGGTCGAGCCCCGTGGTGTCGGGGATCATCGGCTGGAACGCGCCCGAGGTGAAGTCGGCGACGGGCGAGGTGGCGGCCTTCAGCCGCAGCATCACCTTCGTCGTGAACACCACCAGCGGGCGGCGGTACTGCGACTTCACCTGCCAGCGCAGCAGGTGGAAGTAGTTCGCCGGGGTGGTCGGCAGCGCCACGGTCATGTTCTCCTGCGCGCACTGCTGCAGGAACCGCTCGATGCGCGCCGAGGAGTGGTCGGGCCCCTGGCCCTCGTACCCGTGCGGCAGCAGCAGCACCACGCTGGAGCGCTGGCCCCACTTCTGCTCGCTGGCGCTGATGTACTCGTCGATGATGGTCTGGGCGCCGTTGACGAAGTCGCCGAACTGGGCTTCCCAGGCCACCAGCGCTTCGGGGCGCACCACCGAGTAGCCGTACTCGAAGCCCAGCGCCGCGTACTCGCTGAGCAGCGAGTCGTGCACGTAGAACTTCGAGGTGCCCTTGTCGAACTGCTTCAGCGGGGTGTGCACCTGTCCGGAGTCGCGGTCGACCAGCGCCGAGTGCCGCTGGCCGAACGTGCCGCGCCGGGTGTCCTGGCCGACCAGGCGCACCGGGTGCTCCTCCAGCAGCAGCGAACCGAACGCCAGCATCTCGCCGGTGGCCCAGTCGAGCGCGTCGTCCTCGAGCATCTGGGCGCGGCGCTGCAGCTGCGGCTTGAGCCGCGGGTGCGGCGTGAAGCCCTCGGGCAGGCTCACCTGGGTGTCGACCACCTGCTTGACGACCTCGCCGGTGATGGCACTCTCGACCGACGCGTGGTCGATGCGGCCCTCGTCGAACACCTCGGGCTTGATCACCGCACCCGGCTCGATCGGCTTGCGGCCGGCCTCGCGGGTCTCGGTGAAGGCGCGTTCCAGCTGCTCCTGGTAGTCGCGCAGCGCCTGCTCGGCCTCTTCGATCGTGATGTCGCCGCGCCCGATCAGCGCCTCGGTGTAGAGCTTGCGCGTGGAGCGCTTGGCGTCGATCACGTCGTACATCAGCGGCTGGGTGAAGGCCGGGTTGTCGGTCTCGTTGTGGCCGCGGCGCCGGTAGCAGACCAGATCGATCACGACGTCCTTGTTGAAGGACTGCCGGTAGTCGTAGGCCAGCTGGGCGACCCGCACCACCGCCTCGGGGTCGTCGCCGTTGACGTGGAAGATCGGGGCCTGCACCATGCGCGCGACGTCGGTGGCGTAGACGCTGGAGCGGCTGTCGGCCGGCGAGGTGGTGAACCCGACCTGGTTGTTGACGATGACGTGCACCGTGCCGCCGGTGCGGTAGCCGCGCAGCTGCGACAGGTTGAGGGTCTCGGCCACCACGCCCTGCCCGGCGAAGGCGGCGTCGCCGTGCACCAGCAGCGGCAGCACGGTGAACCCGTGCGGGCCCTTGTCCAGCACGTCCTGCTTGGCGCGGACGATGCCCTCGGCGACCGGGTTCACGGTCTCCAGGTGGCTCGGGTTGGCCGCCAGCGAGATCGCGATCTTGTCGCCGTCGGGGGTCTCGAACGTGCCCTCGGTGCCCAGGTGGTACTTGACGTCGCCGGAGCCGTGGGCGCTGCGGGGGTCGAGGTTGCCCTCGAACTCGCCGAAGATCTGCCCGTAGGACTTGCCGCAGATGTTGGCGAGCACGTTCAGCCGGCCGCGGTGGGCCATGCCGATGACGACCTCGTCCAGCTCCGCCTTCGCGGCGCGGGTGATCACCCCGTCCAGCAGCGGGATCAGGGACTCGCCGCCCTCAAGCGAGAACCGCTTCTGGCCGACGTACTTGGTCTGCAGGAAGGTCTCGAAGGCCTCGGCGTTGTTCAGCCGGCGCAGGATGTGCAGCTGCTCGTCGCGGCTGACCTTCTCGTGCTCGCGCTCGACATGCGCCTGGATCCACTCGCGCTCCTCGGGATCCTGGATGTGCATGTACTCGATGCCGACGGTGCGGCAGTAGGTGTCGCGCAGCACGCCCAGCACGTCGCGCAGCTTCATCAGCTGCTTGCCGCCGAACCCGCCGGTGGCAAACGCGCGCTCCAGGTCCCACAGCGTCAGGCCGTGCTGGAGGATGTCCAGGTCGGGGTGGCGGCGCTGGTGGTACTCCAGCGGGTCGGTGTCGGCCATCAGGTGGCCGCGCACCCGGTAGGCGTGGATGAGCTCCTGGACCCGGCTCGTCTTGTCGAGCTGGTTCTCGCCGGCCGAGATGTCCTGGGTCCAGCGCACGGGCTCGTAGGGCAGCCGCAGCGACCGGAAGATCTCGTCGTAGAAGCCGTCCTCGCCCAGCAGCAGCTGGTGGATGCGGCGCAGGAACTCGCCCGACTGGGCGCCCTGGATGATGCGGTGGTCGTAGGTCGACGTGAGCGTCATGACCTTGCTGACCGCGAGGTTGTTCAAAGTCTCGGGAGCCGCGCCCTGGAACTCGGCGGGGTACTCCATCGAGCCCACGCCCAGGATGGTGCCCTGGCCGGGCATCAGGCGCGGGACCGAGTGGACGGTGCCGATGCCGCCGGGGTTGGTCAGGCTGATGGTGGTGCCCTGGAAGTCGGGCACGCCCAGCTTGTTGTTGCGGGCCTTGCGGATCAGGTCCTCGTAGGCGGTCCAGAACTCCTTGAAGTCCATCTTGTCCGCGGACTTGATGCTGGGCACCACCAGCTGCCGCGTGCCGTCGGACTTCTGCAGGTCGATCGCCAGCCCGAAGTTGACGTGCTCGGGCTTGGACACGCCCGGCTTGCCGTCGACCTCCGCGTAGGAGTGGTTCATCTCCGGCAGGGACTCCAGCGCCTTCACCATGGCGTAGCCGATGATGTGGGTGAAGGACACCTTGCCGCCGCGCCCGCGCCGCAGGTGGTTGTTGATCACGATGCGGTTGTCGAACAGCAGCTTGACCGGCACCGCGCGCACGCTGGTCGCGGTGGGCAGCGCGAGGCTGGACTCCATGTTGGCGGCCGTACGCGCGGGCGCGCCGCGCAGCCGCTCCTCGGTGACCTTGAGCGACTCGTCGACGGGCTTCTCGCCCTCGGCGTCCTGCCCGGTCCCGGACTTTCCCTTCCCGTCGCCCGATGCGGACGCCGCGCGCTTGGGCTCGGCGGCCTTGCCGCCCTTGGTGGCCTCCGAGTCCGCCGGAGCGGACTGGGTGCCCGTGGCCGCTGCACCCTTGCCCGTTCCGTTGGCCTGGGGAACGCCGGACTTGTAGTCGGCGAAGAAGTTCCACCATGCCTTGTCAACCGAGTTCGGGTCGTCGAGGTACTTCTGGTAGAGCTCCTCGACCAACCACTCGTTCGGGCCGAAATCTGTCAGGGGTTGAGACGCCTCAGACGACACGGCGGAGATCGCCCTCTTCCGCAGCTCGCTTGTGAATGTGTGTATGGCGAGATGGCCGCTCCTCGGGGCGGGCCGGCACAAGCGGCTCGCAGTGAGCCGCCGGAGCACACGCCCGGTCAGCAATCTCGGGTAACAGGCTAGCTGTCCAGGCACGCCGATGGGGACCCGAGGCCGGTAACGGACTGGGAGATTGCTAACAATGATTCACACTGTCATGGTGTCCGCTTGACCTGACCTGCGGTTTTCGTGTCCCGGAGGCCCGTCGGGGCGACGGCGGGCGCGCGGCTGCACGACGCGCGCGAGGCGGTTCCGCGGAGGACCGGCGAGATGCGGTCGGGAGGAAGCGGTGGATCGGGTTCGGCCGGTGTGCGCCGCTCACCATGCCCGTTCGCGGATGCGCTCAATCCTGGCGCGGCCGGGGAATTGCCCGGAACCGGATCCAGCGGACCGGCGTCTCACGTAGTGTGCGCGGTCCGGACAGGACGGCTGGTCCCGACCCCGGCGAGACACGGGGGTTTCGCCGGGAGAGGGAGCAGGTCCGGGCCGCGCACGGTGCTTGTCCGGCCCGCGGGGCCGGATCCGCGCCGCCGGCCGCCCCGGCGCGCGGGCCGCCGCGCGGCACCGGCGTGCGGCACGATCGGGCGAGGCGGCGGCGCACCCCGCGGGAGTCCGGACCGCACAGCGGGTATGAGACCCGGGAGCCTTGGAGCGGGGCGCCGGTCGGCGATCGGGACCGGCCCGCCCCGCCGCACACCGACTGTGGGGGGACGAGCGGACATGGAGTTGCGGTTCGACGGGCGCGTCGCGATCGTCACCGGCGCCGGGCACGGCCTGGGCCGCGCCCACGCCCTCGGACTCGCGGCGCGCGGCGCCAAGGTCGTGGTCAGCGAGAACACCGGCACCGGCGCCGACGACCCCGGCGCCGACCCGGTGGCGGCGGCCGAGGAGACCGCCGAGACGATCCGCTCCAAGGGCGGTACCGCGTGTGTCAGCGTCGACGACATCACCGCCGAAGAGGGCGCCCGCTCGCTGGTCGAGACCGCCGTGGACACCTACAGGCGCGTCGACGTCGTCGTCAACAGCGCGGGCATCCTCCGCGACCGCGCCTTCCGCAACATCGGCGTCGCCGAGTGGGACGCGGTGGTCGGCGTCCACCTGCGCGGCACCTTCCTGGTCACCCGCGCCGCCTTCGGCTACATGCGCGGCAACGGCTACGGGCGCATCGTCAACACCGCGTCGCCCTCCGGGCTGTTCGGCAACTTCGGGCAGAGCAACTTCGCCGCGGCCAAGATGGGCGTCCTCGGCCTCACCAAGACCGTGGCCATCGAGGGCGCCAAGTACGACATCACCGCGAACGCCGTCGCCCCGCTGGCGCGCACGCCGCAGACCGAGGGCGTGCTCCCGGAGGGTCCGAAGGAGCTTTTGGCGCCCGAGCGCGTCAGCCAGGCCGTGGTGTGGCTGGCCCACGAGGACTGCGAGACCTCCGGCGAGGTCTACTCCGTGGGCGGCGGGCGCGTCGCCCGGATCTTCCTGGCCGAGGGGCCCGGCGCCGAGCTGGGCGGCGGCACGGCCGAGGACCTGCGCGACATCTGGCCCGACGTCAACGCCGAGCGGCCCTACGTCATCCCGCGCGACTTCAGCGAGCAGGCGCGCGTGCACATGCGCGGCAGCGGCGGCTGAGCCTCCGGCCCGAAGCGGCGCCCCTCCCCGGCGAAACGGTGGCGCCGCGGTGCGTGCGAACCGGTATCGCCGCGCCAACGCAGGTCGCGGGACCGTATCGGTACCCGGCTCACCGTTTGCCCGCGCGGCGGCCCCCGGCGCTTCTACCATGGCGGAACGAAGCCGGGGAGGGTGGCGATGAGGGAGTTCGGCGAACTGGAGGCCGCCATCATGGACGCGCTGTGGCGGTCGGACCGCCCGCTGGCCGTCCGCGAAGTCCGCGCGTCCATGGACTACGACCGCGACGTCGCCTACACGACCGTCATGACGGTCACCAACATCCTGTACCACAAGGGCCTGCTGGAGCGGGAGAAGGCCGGGCGCGCCTGGCTCTACTGGCCGCGGGAGTCCCGCGAGGAGCACACCGCACGCGTGATGAGCGAGGTGTTCAGCGGCTGCGGCGACCCGGGGACCACCATGCTGCGCTTCGTCGAGAGCTTCAGCGACGAGGACATGGCCCGCCTGTGCGACGTGCTCAGCGAGGTCCGCGCCCAGCGCACCCGCGCCCTGTGACCCCGCCCGCAGCGCCCCGGGCGCCCCCGGGCCGTGAGCGCCACGCGGCCCGGCGTCTATGCTGCCCGGTGTGGACGAACCCCTTGTCACGCGCATGCGCCCGTTCGGCGAAACCGTCTTCGCCGAGATGAGCCGCCTGGCCACCGAGACCGGATCCGTCAACCTCGGGCAGGGATTCCCCGACACCGACGGACCGTCCTCACTGCTGGAGGCCGCCGCGCGGCACATCCGCGAAGGCGTCAACCAGTATCCGCCCGGACCCGGGCGCCCCGAGCTGCGTGCGGCCGTCGCCGCAGACCGCAGGCGGCGCTACGGGATCGACCTCGACCCCGCCGCCGAGGTGTACATCACCGTCGGCGCCACCGCCGGCATCGCCTCGGGCGTGCTGGGCCTGGTCGAAGCCGGTGACGAGGTCGTGGTCTTCGAGCCGATGTACGACTCCTACGCCGCTGTGATCGCGCTGGCCGGCGGGGTGCGCCGTGCCGTCACCCTGCGGCCCGACCCGGCCGCCGACGGCCGGTTCACCTTCGACCCGGCCGAGCTGCGCGCGGCCGTCGGCCCGCGCACCCGCATGATCATCGTGAACACGCCGCACAATCCCACCGGCACCGTCTTCACCCGCGACGAGCTGTCGGCGATCGCCCGGGTGTGCCGCGAGAACGACCTGATCGCCCTCACCGACGAGGTCTACGAGCACCTGGTCTACGACGGCGCCGAGCACGTCCCGCTGTCGACCCTGCCCGGCATGGCCGAGCGCACCCTGGCGGTCTCGTCGGTGGGCAAGACGTTCTCGGTCACCGCGTGGAAGACCGGCTGGGTCATGGGGCCGGAGCCGCTGGTGCGCGCGGCCCGCACCGTCAACCAGTTCCTCACCTTCACCGCCAACGGCGCCCTCCAGCTGGCCGTGGCCGACGCGCTGCGCGACGAGGGCGATTGGGTGCTGGGCCAGCGGGACGCGCTGCAGGCCAAGCGCGACCGGCTGTGCGCGGGGCTGCGTACGGCGGGCCTGGAGGTCCTGCGGCCCCAGGGCACCTACTTCGTCATCACCGACATCCGTCCGCTGGGCTACGGCGACGGCATCGAGCTGGCCCGCTCGCTGCCGCACACGGCCGGTGTCGCGGCGGTCCCGGCGCAGGTCCTCTACGACAACACCGAGGAGGGCCGCCACCTCGTGCGGTTCGCGTTCTGCAAGCGCGACGAGGTGCTCGACACCGCCGTGGAGCGCCTGACCGCCGCGTTCGGACGCTGAACCGGGGCCGGCCGCAGGCCGCCGCCGGCACGGCGGGCGCCCGCGGCACGCGACTTCCCGTCCCGTCCCGCAGCGGACCAACGCCGACGACTCCGGGAGGCACCCGTGACCACGACCCCGTCCGCGGGCATGCCCGCCGACGCGCTGCGCGCGGCCGAGGCCGCCAAGGGCTTCATGCCCACCGACGAGGGGCTGGCGCTGCACGCCGCGGCGCTCGCCCACGCGCCGCTCGGCCCGGTGCTGGAGATCGGCACCTACTGCGGCAAGTCCGCGGTCTTCCTGGGCGCGGCGGTGCGGCAGGCGGGCGGCACGGTCGTGACCGTCGACCACCACCACGGCTCCGAGGAGCACCAGCAGGGCTGGGAGTACCACGACCCCGGCCTGGTCGACCCGGTCACCGGCCGGCTGGACACGCTGCGCGAGTTCCGCCGCACCATGGCGGCCGCCGGCCTGGAGGACCACGTGGTCGCGGTGGTGGGGCGGTCGGCCGACGTCGCGCGGCTGTGGTCGGCCCCGCTGGGCATGCTCTTCATCGACGGCGGCCACACCGAGGAGGCCGCGCGGACCGACTACGAGAGCTGGACCCCGCACCTGGCTCCGGGCGGCGCGCTGGCCATCCACGACGTCTTCCCCGACCCCGCCGACGGCGGCCGGCCGCCCTACAACGTCTACCGCCGCGCCCTGGACAGCGGCGCGTTCACCGAGACGGGCGCGCAGGGCTCCCTGCGCCTGCTCACGCGCGTCGCCTAGCGGTGCGCTGTCCCGCAGGCGCCGGTGCGGCCGGCGGACCGGTCCGCCGGCCCGCGGATCGGCCGCGCCCGGCAACCGCGGCGGTTCCGGTCGCGGCCGGAACCCCCGATTCCTGCGGCCTTCTGTATCGGCGGACGTGCCCGAGCACATAGGCTCTGGCACAGACGAGAACGCAGTTCAACGACGTGCGGGCAAGGGGTGCAGGAACAGGTGACCACCAACGGCGCGGCGCGACGGGTCGACCAATTCACGCTGGACAACGGACTACGCCTGGTGACCGCACCGGCGTCGACGCCCCAGGTCGCCGCCGTCAACCTGTGGTACGGGATCGGGTCCCGCTTCGAGGCGCCCGGGCGCACCGGCTTCGCCCACCTCTTCGAGCACCTGATGTTCCAGGGCAGCGGCAACGTGGCCAAGGGCGAGCACTTCGACGCCGTCGAGCGGCTCGGCGGCGACATCAACGCCTCCACCTCCACCGACCGCACCAACTACTACGAGACCGTGCCCGAGCACGCCCTGGACCTCGTGCTGTGGCTGGAGGCCGACCGCCTGGCCACACTGCGCGACGGCATGTCCCAGGAGGTCCTGGACAACCAGCGCGACGTCGTGAAGAACGAGCGGCGCCAGCGCTACGACAACCAGCCCTACGGCACCGCGCTGGAGCGCATCCTGCGGCTGGGCTACCCCGAGGGCCACCCCTACCACCACGCCACCATCGGCTCCATGGCCGACCTGGACGCCGCGGACCTGGACTACGTGCTCGACTTCCACCGGCGCCACTACGGCCCCGACAACGCCGTGCTGACGGTCGTGAGCAACCTCGACCCGCAGGACGTGCGCGACCGGGTCGAGCGCTACTTCGGCGCGATCCCGGCGCGCCCGGCGGCGGCCGAGGCGCCCGACGCCGCACTCACCGGCCTGATCGGCGGGCCGGTCGCCGAGCGCGTGGTCGAGACCGTTCCGGCGCCCGGGGTCTTCCTGGGCTTCCGCGTCGGCCCCTACGGCGAGCGCGACTTCGACGTGATGCACCTGGCCTCGGCGGTCCTCGGCCAGGGGCAGGGCAGCCGGCTCTACCGCCGCCTGGTGCTGGAGCGGGGCCTGGCCGCCGACGACGGGGGCGCCGCCGCCGACCTGCTGCCGTTCCGCTACACCTCCAGCCTGATGCTGGCCAACATGATCGCGCGCGAGGGCGTGAGCGGCGACGAGCTGGAGGCCGCCATGATCGAGGAGATCGGCACCCTCGGCGAGGGCGTCTCCGACGAGGAGCTGGAGCGCGCCCGCGCCGTGCTGGAGCGCGACCACATGCAGGCGCTGTCGCACCCCAGCGGACTCGCCGACACCATCGGCTCCAGCACCCAGCTTTTCGGCGACCCCGAGCTCGCCTTCACCTGGCCCCAGCGCTGGAACTCCGTGACCGCCGAGGACGTCGTCGACCTGGCCAAGCGGCTGCTGGTGCCCGAGAACAGGCTTTCGGTCCGCTTCGACCCCGAGTCCGCGGCCGAACCCGCGGCCTGACCACCGCGGTGCGGGCGCCGCGCGGCGCCCGCACCGGGCCACGTCCGTCCGGTCCGCCCGCCGGCGCCTTCGCCCGCTACACGAGAGAGTCGTCACCCGCATGCTGCAGACACGCCCAGACCTCGGTGCCCCGAAGCCCTATACGTTCCCGAAGCCGCGACGCCTGACCGTGGGCGGCGGCACCGTGGTCGCCATCGACGTCCCCGGCCAGGCCTTCGCCTCGGTCCGCCTGGTCCACCCCTCCGGGGGCGCCGCCGAGCCGCCGGAGAGCATGGGCGTGGCCGCGCTCACCAACGAGGCGCTGGAGGACGGCGTCCACGGCAACAGCTCGCTGGCCCCCGCGCTGGAGCGCCACGGCGCCGAGTGGGTCTCGCGGGTCACCTGGGACGGTTTCATCACCGGCGTAGACGCGCCGGCGAACCGGCTCGACGACGCCACCGCTCTGCTGGCCGAGGCGGTGCGCAGCCCGGCGCTGCGCGACGAGGACGTGCTGCGCCGCCGCGACCAGATCCTGGAGCGCTTCTGGCTGGACGCCTCGGTGCCCTCGACCCTGGCCACCCGCGCCGTCGGCGGGCAGCTGTTCACCGGCCGCTACGCCACCCCGCTCAGCGGCGCGCCCGAGCGTCTGAAGAGCGTCGATCCGCAGACGGTCCGGGACTTCCACGCCTCCTCCATCGCGGCGGTGGCGGGCACCCTGGTGGTCGTCGGCGACCTGTCGGGGGTGGACCTGGAGGAGCTGGGCTCGGCGGTGTTCGGCGACGCCGGCGCCCCGCAGGACGCCGAGCCGACGGCTCCGGGGCCGGCGCCGGGCGAGCTTCCGCGCGTGGTGGTCCTCGACCGGCCCGACTCGGTGCAGTCGGCGCTGCTGATGGCTCACCGCGCTCCGGCGCGCTCGCAGGTGGACCTGCCGCGCGCCGACGGCGTCAGCGACGTGCTGGGCGGCATGTTCACCTCGCGGCTGAACCTGGAACTGCGCGAACGGCTGGGCTACACCTACGGTGCGGGCTGCCGGTTCGACCTGCGCCGCGACAGCGGGGTCTTCCTGGTCAGCACCCAGGTCGACACCGAGACGACCGCGCACTCGCTGACCGCGTCGCTGGCCGAGATCGAGCGGCTGCGCACCGACGGCGTCACCGAGGGCGAGCTGTCGGCGGTGCGCGAGTCCAACACGGTGGGGCTGCCGGTGACCTACTCCACGGCGCGCAGCCTGGCCGGCGCCCTGGTCGAGATGGTCGTGCACGACCTGCCCGAGGACCACATCGACCGGCTGCGGGCCGGCTTCGAGGCCCTCACCGCCGACGACCTCGCCCGGGCCGCGCAGGAGTACCTGCGCCCGAGCGAGATGGTGACCGTGATCGCCGGCGACGCCAAGCGTCTGGAGGGCCCGCTGGCCGAAGCGGGCGCGGGTCCGGTCACCGTGCGCGACCCCGAGACCCTCTGGAGCTGACCCGGCCGGGACCCGCCCTTCCCGGGCGGCTCCTGTGTACCGACCGTGACTGTTGGTAAAGAACGGTTGGAAACGTGCATGGAGTCCCTTGGGGAGGACATAACAAAACCGAACCTAAACGACGCTGATCCGGCAACCACCTGCTTGGACGTCGGCAGCGCCTGGTATAAACGGTGATCCGTGCACCTGTAGCGCGGGGGTCCCGTGCCGTTCGATGCGACCGAAAGAGCCCGCAGGAGGCCAGCGTGGCCGTGATGAGACTCGTTGACTGACCGTGTCCTCCATAGAGAAGCCCGAAGCGGAGCGGCCCGAAGCCGAACGGCCCGAGAGCGCTGACACGCACTCGGCCGCGGCGGCCGTCGACACCGGAACTCCGCACCGCGTGCTGAAGGGGCGCTACGAGCTCGCCGACGAGATCGCCCGCGGCGGTGTGGGCACCGTCTGGCGCGCGACCGACCTGGTGCTGGACCGCCGGGTGGCGGTCAAGGAGCTGCGCCTGCCCGACGACCTCAGCGCGGCCGAGCGCGAGAGCCTGCTCCAGCGCACCACCCGCGAGGCGCGTGTGGCGGCGCGGCTGGCCCACCCCGGCGTGGTCACCGTGCTCGACGTCGTCGACGAGGACGACCGCCCGTGGATCGTCATGGAGTACATCGACGCGCGCACGCTCGCGGGCATCATCGACGTGGCCGGTCCGCTGCCCTACCAGCGCGTCGCCGAGATCGGCCTGCAGCTGATCGACGCGCTCAGGGTCGCCCACGACGACGGCATCGTGCACCGCGACGTCAAGCCCGAGAACGTGATGATCAGCGAGGACGGCCGGGTCGTACTGACCGACTTCGGGCTGGCCGCCTGGACCGGCGAGTCCGCGCTGACCAGTTCCGGCCGCATCATCGGCTCGCCCTCCTACATCCCGCCCGAGCGCGCCAAGGCGGGCCCGGTGGGACCCGAGTCCGACCTGTGGTCGCTGGGCGCCACGCTCTACGCCGCCGTCGAAGGCCACCCGCCCTACGACCGCAAGGGCTACATCCGCATCCTCAAGGGCGCCGACCTGGACGACCCGCCGGCGGCGCAGAACGCCGGTCCGCTCGCCCCGGTCCTGGCCGGGCTGCTGCACGTCCAGCCGGGCGACCGGCTCACGGCCGACAACGCGACCAAGATGCTGCGCATCGCCGCGCTCGCGCCGTGGGCGCCCGAGACCAGCCCCGAGACCGCGGCCAAGACCGCCGCGACCGGCGCCCAGCCGATCGTCCCGCGCCCGGCCCGGGAGGACGCCCACGGCGACCGCGACACCGGCGACGGCGCCCGCGGAGGCGGCGGCGCGCAGCACTCCGCCGCCGGCGGTGAGGCCGAGGAGACCGACGAGGAGGGCGAAACACTCGGTGCAGACGACGGGGGAGCCTTCGAGGAGGACGACTCCGGGTCGGCGCGCGAGCACTTCCGCCAGGGCGCGCACCTGCTGCGCAACTCCTTCCAGGAGTCGGTCTCGGACCTGCAGGACCAGGTCTCCGACTCGGTTTCCCACCTGCACGAGCGCATCCAGCGCCACCGGCCCGAGTCGGTCGGCCACCTGCTGACCTCGATCCGCGACTCCACCGACACTCTCGGGCTGACCAGCTCGGGCAAGCACCGCGAGGGTAGTTCGCTGCCGGTGGTGCTGGCGGTGGTGGCGGGTGTGCTGCTGCTGCTCGGCGTCGTCCTCTGGGCGCTGCTCTTCCGCACGTAGCGGCGCGGGGCGGGAGCGCGTCAAAAGCCCGCGGGTTACATCCGCCCGCGCGCGGACAGCGGCAGGGCATGAGCGTCACCACCGACATCCCCGCCCGACTCGACCGCCTCCCATGGCAGCGCTGGCACTGGCTCATCCTCATCGGCCTGGGCAGCGTCTGGATCCTCGACGGTCTCGAGGTGACCATCGTCGGCGCGATCGGATCGCGCATCACCGAGGAGGCCAGCGGGCTCGGCATCTCCGAGAGCCAGGTCGGCCTGGCCGCCTCCATCTACGTCGTGGGCGCCTGCCTGGGAGCGCTCTACTTCGGCCACCTCACCGAGCGCTACGGAAGGCGCCGGATCTTCCTCGTGACACTGGGCGTCTACCTGACGGCGACGGTGCTGACCGCGCTCTCCGGCAACGCCCTCTGGTTCTACGCGTGCCGGTTCTTCACGGGCTTCGGCATCGGCGGCGAGTACGCGGCCATCAACTCCGCGATCGACGAGATGGTGCCCGCGCGGCTGCGCGGCCGTGTCGCCCTGATGGTCAACGGCTCCTACTGGCTGGGCGCCGCCGCGGGCGCGGCCATGGCCTATCCGCTGCTCGATCCGTCTATCCTGCCGGAGTTCCTGGGCTGGCGGCTGCTGTTCGCCGCGGGCGGCGTGCTCGGTCTGATCATCCTGGTCGTGCGGCGCATCGTGCCCGAGAGCCCCCGCTGGCTGATCATCCACGGCCGCGACCAGGAGGCCGAGCAGGTGGTGCGCTCGATCGAGGAGGAGGTGGAGCGCGAGGCCGACCGCGACACCCTCCCCGAGCCCCAGGGCACGCTGACGCTGGAGCAGCGCGAGCGGACCTCGTTCCGTGAGCTCGCGCGCACCATCGCCGCCACCTACCCGCGCCGCACCGTCGTGGGCCTCGCACTGTTCGCGGGCCAGGCGTTCCTGTACAACGCCGTGTTCTTCACCCAGGCCCTGGTGCTGACGACGTTCTTCGGCGTCTCCTCGGGAACGGCGCCGCTGTTCATCGTCCCGCTGGCGCTGGGCAACTTCCTGGGGCCGGTGCTGCTGGGGCCGCTGTTCGACACCCTGGGCCGCAAGCCGATGGTCGCCGGCACCTACATCGGCTCGGGGCTGCTGCTGGTGGGCACCGGGCTGCTGCTCCAGGCCGGAGTGCTCAGCGCGGTGACGGTGACACTGTGCTGGTGCGTGGTGTTCTTCTTCGCCTCCGCCGGGGCGAGCTCGGCGTACCTGACCGTCAGCGAGATCTTCCCGATGGAGACCCGGCCGCAGGCCATCGCCCTGTTCTACGCGGTGGGCACCGCACTGGGCGGCATCGCGGGCCCCGCGCTGTTCGGGCGCCTGGTCGGGAGCGGCGACGTCTCCCAGGTCGCCATCGGCTACTTCCTGGGGGCCGGACTGATGATCGGGGGCGGCCTCGTACACTGGGTGATCGGCCTGGAGGTGGCCCGCAGCTCCCTGGAGGACATCGCGTCGCCGCTGAGCAAGAAGGCGATCACCTCGACGTAGGTCCGAGAGCGTCCCGCGCGCAGCCGCGGGGCGCCAACGCCGCTGAGGCGGGTCCCCGACCCCGCCGCGCGAGCGCCGCAGCGCCCGCGCCCGCATGCCCCGCCTTCGCCTCCCGGATCCGGCCCACGGCTCGTCAGCGGCCGGGCACCACGGCGATCTCAGCCCGGCAGGCGAGGCGATCGGCGGATCGAGCAGGCCGATGACGACCGCCGGCTGCGCGGCGGCATCCCTGACGGCGAGGCCGAGCGGCTGCAGCGGCCGCTCGGCGGGCGCCACGGCAACGTCGCCGGTCCCGCGGGCCCGGAAGACTCCGCGGTCGGCCTCCGCGGGCGCGGCACGGACGCGCCCGCCGAGTGCCGCCCCCCACGTGCGCCCGCCGCGCGTTCGGCGGCGCGGCGGGCGGACCGGGACCGGACTCCTCTCCACTGAGCGCCGGAATCCTGAGGCGGCGCGGTGCGGGCCGGGCGCTCCTCACGCGGGGATCAGCACGGTCTTTCCGGCCAGGCGGCCGGCGGCGGCGTCGGCGTGGACGGCGGGCAGGTCGGCCAGCGGGCGCCGGTCGGCGACGTCGATCCGCAGCCGCCCGGCGTCGACCCGGGAGACCAGTTCGGCGAGCTGGTCGGCGTCGCTGCGGACGAGGACGCGCGCGGTGCGCACCCCGCGTCGGGGCTCCTCCGGCGGCGGGGTCGTGGTGCTGACCAGGGCGCCGCCGTCGGCGACGAGTCCGGCGAGGGCCGCGATCTCCTCCGGCGTGGTGGGCGCCAGGTTGAGCACGGCGTCGAAGGGCGCCCCCTCCACCGTGAAGGGGGCGGCGGTGTAGTCGATGTGGCCGACGATGCGGTCGGCGCCGTAGTCGCGCAGGCGGTCCGCGCTGCGCGCACTCGCGGTGGCGGTGACGACGGCTCCTGCGTGCTCGGCGAGCTGGACCGCGTAGGCGCCGACCGCGCCGCCGGCGCCGTTGACCAGCACGCTCTGCCCCGCCCGGACTTCGGCGAGCTCGAACAGGGACTGCCACGCCGTGAGACCGACCGCGGGCAGCGCCGCGGCGTCGGCCGGCGCGACCGTTCGCGGCGCGGCGGCCAGCGCCTCGGCGGGAGCGAGCGCGTACTCGGCGGCCGCGCCGTCGGCGGTCATCGGGAGGAACGCCACGACGGCGTCGCCGACCCGGCGTCCCTCGACCCCGGCGCCGAGCTCCGCGACGGTCCCGGACGCGTCGATGCCCGGGACGTGCGGCATCGCCAGCGGGAACACCTCGTGCAGGGCGCCGCCGCGGATCGCCGCGTCGACCGGGTTGAACGAGGTCCCGGCCACCTTCACCAGCACCTGCCCCGGGCCGGGCGCCGGACGCTCGGCCTCCTCGTAGACCAGCACGTCGCTGTCGCCGTACCGGTGGTAGCGCACTGCCTTCATGTCGCCCTCCTCGAAATTGATTCGATGTCGAAGTGATTTCAGCCTACTTCGCTTCGACGTCGAAGCAAATGGGGGTGCGGAGTGGCGCTCGTCACAATGCTTCGAAGGCGAAGCAACTAGGATGGAGGGATGGCCGATGCCCTGGAACCCGAACAGCTTGAGACGTATTTCGCGCTCATGGAGGCCGTCAGTCTGCTGCAGCATGCCGTCGAGCAGCAGTTGCGGGCGGAAGGCGACCTCAGCTACGTCCAGTTCCAGCTGCTGGCCCGCCTCGCCGGCGCCCCGGAACGGCGGCTGACGATGACCGAGCTGGCCGACGGCGTCGTCTACAGTCGCAGCGGCCTGACCCACCAGGCGGGACTGCTGGAGAAGGCGGGCCTGGTCACGCGCGGGCCCAGCCCCGAGGACCAGCGTTCCACCCTGGTCACGATCACCGAGGACGGCGTCGCCCGGGTCGACAAGGTCCTGCCCGGGCACGTCCGGGTCGCACGCGGCCTGCTGTTCGATCCGCTCTCCGACCGGGACCTGCACGCTCTCGGCGACATCATGGCCCGGGTCCGCGACCACATGCGTGCCCAGCCGCCCCGCTCGGCGGCCTCACGCAGGCGCGCCACCTGAACGCCGCGGTCCCGGCGCCGACCCGGCACGGCCGCGAACGGCCGCGGGCCGCGGCGGAGCCGCTCATCCGAGTGCCCGGCACCCGGCGGACGCGGTGAGCCGGGGTGCTGTGTGGGGCCGGCGGGATTCGAACCCGCACTGTACAGGTCCTAAACCTGCTGCCTCCTGCCGTTGGGCTACGGCCCCGAAACGGCGGTCTCGCGCGCGGGCGCCCGGGCGCGGGCGGGCGAGTCGGCCGTCTGAGTGAGGGTGGCACCGGCGGAGCCCGAGCGCAAGTGGGTCGGGCCGGACGGCGCCGCGGCCGGGCGGCGCCGTCGCACCCGCCGGAAGGAAGGCGCCCGCCGGGGCGCCCCGGCGCACCGATCGCGGACGCGCGGGCCCCTGTCGGCGCCAGGGGCCCGCGGAGGTCTGAGCGCCGCGGGCGCTCAGGCCAGGCCCAGCTCGCGCTTGACGCGCTCGACGTGGCCGGTGGCCTTCACGTTGTAGAAGGCCTTGGCCACGGTGCCGTCGGGGTCGATGACGAAGGTCGAGCGGATGACGCCCTGGACGACCCTGCCGTAGTTCTTCTTCTCGCCGAAGGCGCCGTAGGCCCGCAGGACCTCCTTGCCCGGGTCGCTCAGCAGCGGGAAGGTCAGGCCCTCCTGCTCGCGGAACTGCGCGAGCTTCTCGGGGGCGTCGGGCGACACGCCCAGGACGGTGACGCCGGCGTCCTCGAACCCGCGCAGGTTGTCGCGGAAGTCGCAGGCCTCGGTGGTGCAGCCGGGCGTCATGGCGGCCGGATAGAAGTACAGCACCACGCGCTTGCCGCCGGAGGCGAGCACCTCGCCGAGGCCGACGTCGGAGCCGTCGGCGGCGGTGAGGGTGAACTCGGGCGCGGGGTCGCCCGGGCGCAGCCGGGCGGTCGACTCGCTGGACTCGCTCACTGGTCTCCTTGCTCCTCTGCTTGGCTGCCTGTTCGCCCGCGTGCTCGGCGGAGAACCGGCCGTGCGGCCGCCGCGAGCCGGCGAAGCCGCCGCGGAGGCGACTCCAGCCTATGGTGTCGTTCCGGGCACGGGGCGCCCCCGGGCACGGGCGTCCGGCACGCGGGCGGCCCTTCCCGACACGGTGCGCGCCGCGGCCCGGGGACCGGAGTCGCCGGTCATCCCCTATGGTGGTCGGCACCTGCGCACTCGGTGGATCCCCCAGGGGCCGCCCCTGCTGCGTAGACTCGTGCGGCACACCCCGGGCCGCGCGGGCTCGGCCGGCGTCCGCCGGGGTGGAGCACATCCGCTTCGCGTGTGGGAGTTCGAACCGACGATGACTGGTTTCACTTTGGACGAGGTCAAGGAGCGCACGCTGCGGGCGCGCGACTCCTGGTGGACGGTGTGGCTGGTCGACCCCATCGCCGTTCCGGCGGTGCGCTTCGTCGCCAACCGCACCTCGATCACGCCCAACCAGCTCACCGTCACCGCTCTGTTCCTCGGTCTGGGCGCGGCCGCCGCGTTCTCCGTCGGGCAGTGGCAGTTCCTGCTGCTGGGGGCGGTCCTGTACTACCTGTGCTTCCTGGTCGACTGCATGGACGGCAAGCTCGCCCGCCTCGCCGACCGGGAGAGCCTGTTCGGCTCCTGGATGGACTACGTCTTCGACCGGTTCCGGGTGCTGGTCTGCGCCATCGCGCTGATGGGCGGGCAGTACGTGCTGACCGGTCAGGTCGGCTTCGTCTGGCTCGCACTGGCCGTGGTCTTCGTCGACATGCTGCGCTACCTCAACGCGCTGCAGGTCTACACGGTGCGCCGGGAGATGCGCTCGCGCCTGGCGGCGGCGCTGGAGCGCGCGCGGGCGACGCTCTCGATGCTGGAGCCCGACGAGGACGCCGGGTCCGGCGCGGACGGCATCGCGTCGAGCCGGGACGGCCGGCCGTTGAGCGACCAGGGCGAGCAGGCGGTGCTGCGCCACGGGATCTCGGTGCTGGAGCACATACTGCAGACCCAGACCGAGAAGGAGAGCCGCTACGACCGCGACGCGGGCAAGCATCCCGATGTGCGCCTGCCCCGCGTCGACCTGCACCGGGAGTTCCACACGCGCTTCCCCTGGTACCAGCGGTTCTGGGACTTCCTGCGGGCGCGGCGCATCCGCACCCACCTGGTGAGCGGGATCGAGTTCCAGGTAGCGGTGTTCGTGATCGCGCCACTCGTGGCGGTGTTCTCCACGTCCGGAATGGCCTGGTTCGTCGTGGCGGCGGGTGTTTCACTGCTCGCTTTCGAGGCGGCCCTGGTCTATAAACTGTGGTTGTCCACGCGGGACTTCTTCCGCGTAGTGGACGGTATCGAAGGCGCCTTGGGCCTCCCGCCCGCCCCTGGCGACGCGGTCACCGGCGCGCAGCCGGGTCCGGCCCCCGGCCCGTCCCAGGCGACGCTGCGATAGCGGAAGGAAGCTCTTCATGGAGGAACGCGAGTCCGCGCCCCTGCCGCGGGACGCCGCGGGTGTGCAGGCCGAGATCGAGCGGCGGCAGCGGAGGCTGTCCGAGGCGCTCGACGGGATCGTCGACCGCACCAAGCCCGCCAACGTCGCCCGGCGCAGCTGGAAGCGCGTCCGCGGCGCCGGTTCGAACCTCGCCGACGAGGCCCGGGCGCTGGTGGTCGGCGGCCGGGCGGTGCGGCTGGACAGCCACGTCGTGGAGCCGCCCGAGGGCAGTGTCCGCCTGCGCGGCGACGACGAGGTCGTCTCCACCTACACCTCGCGCGGCCGCCTCGCGCCCGAGGTGCTGATCCTGGGCGCGGGAGTGGGTGTGGTCGTGGCGGTCGGCGTGGCCGCGATGGTGCGCCGCCGCCGCAGGGGATAGGCCGCGGGTTTTCGACGCATTCCCCCGACTCCGCAACGGCGCTCCGCATCGCGGGGCGCCGTTGCGCGTTCACAGGAACGCACGGCCCTCACCCCGGTAGGTGGGCACGGCGGTGACCTCGGCGGGTTCGGGGCCCTCGACCAGGTGCAGGTGCGAGAACCGCTCGCACAGCTCGCCCGCCTTGGCATGGCGGAACCAGGCCAGGTCGCCGACGGCGAGCGTGTCGGCGGCGGCGCCCAGCAGCGGCGTCTGCACCTCGCCGGCGCCCTCCGCGGGGCTGTACGACAGCCCGGCGGGCAGGTAGGGCTGCGGCAGCCGGCCGGCGTCGGGCGCGCCCGAGGCGAGGTAGCCGCCGCCCAGCACGGTCGCCGCGCCGGGCCCGGGGCGGCGCACCACGGGGAGCGCGAAGAGCGCCGCCGGTCGCCCGGAGAAGCCCGTGTAGTGGTCGAAGAGCCGCGGCTGGTAGAACCCCGATCCCGCTGCGACCTCGGTGACGGCGCGTTCGCGGCGCGTGGTGTGCACGCTGCCGGTGCCGCCGCCGTTGACGAAGCGCAGGTCGGCGACGCCGCGCACGGCGCGCACTACGGCGGCGCGGCGCCGGGCCAGCTCCATGCGGGAGCGGTGCTGCACCCACCGCAGGGTGCGTCCGTACAGGGGGCGGTCGGGCGGTGCGTCGCCCACCCCGGCGATCTGCGCCTCATAGGCCATGATGCCGTCCAGCCGCAGACCGGGGCGGGCCGTGATCGCCCGCGCCAGCGCCGCGGCCTGGGCGGGTGTGCGCACGGGGGAGCGGTGGGCGCCGATCCGCAGCCGGGGGCCGAGCGGCTGCCAGCTGGTGTCGACGTCGATGCAGACCTGGACCGGGTGCGCGGGGTCGGGCCCGGCGGCCTCGATCATGTCCAGGTGCGCGGTGTCGTCCACCATCAGGGTGATGCGCCCCGCCGCCCGCGGGTCGGCGGCCAGCCGTGCGAGGGCGCGGGTGTCGGCGGTGGGGTAGGCGACCAGGATGTCGTCGCTGACGGGGTCGCCGGAGTCCCCGCCGGCCAGCCACAGCGCCTCGGGCAGGGTGAAGGCCATGACACCGGCGAAGCCCGGCCGGGCCAGCGCCTCGCGGAGCAGGTGCCGGCAGCGGATCGACTTGCTGACGACGCGGACGGGCGTGCCCGCCGCTCGCTGCGCGATGCCGGCGGCGTTGGCGCGGAAGGCGGCCATGTCGACGATCGCGAAGGGGGCGCTGAGTTCGCGCGTCGCCTTTTCGTAGTACTCGCGGACGCTCGTCGTACTCGTCATGTGCGGAGCATCCCACAGGAACCCGAAAGCCATTCATGTTCGGGGCGGGAATGCGGGCGCCGCGGGGTGTCCGGTTCCGGCCGGACCGCGCCGCGCCGGGGCCGGGCGGGCCGCCGGGGACGGTCCCCTCCCAACCCCGGCTACTCTGGTGGTCCCGGCTCCACCAGCCCGCCTATCCCGGGAGAACGCCGACCCATGAGCGCCGGTTCGAGCGAACGCGAGTACGTACTGACCCTGTCCTGCCCCGACGCCCGAGGAATCGTGGCGGGTGTGGCCAACCTCCTGGCCGGGCACGGGTGCAACATCACCGAGAGCCAGCAGTACGGCGACTCCTATTCCGGGCGCTTCTTCCTGCGCACGCAGTTCACCGCCGAGGAGGCGGCCCCCGGTGAGGACGCGCTGCGCAGCGCGTTCGCATCGCTGGCCGGCGACTTCGACATGGAGTGGGACCTGCGGCCCCGCGACGTCCGGCCGCGCATGCTGGTGATGGTCTCCAAGTTCGGGCACTGCCTCAACGACCTGCTCTACCGCCGGCGCAGCGGCCTGCTGGAGGCCGACATCGCCGCGGTGGTCTCCAACCATCCCGACCTGGAGTTCCTGGCCCGCTCCTACGACCTGGACTTCCACCACCTGCCGGTGAGCGCGGGCAGCAAGGCCGAGCAGGAGGCCCGGCTGCTGGAGCTCGTCGACGCCTACGACGTCGACCTGGTCGTGCTGGCGCGCTACATGCAGATCCTCTCCGAGGGGCTGTGCGCGAAGATGTCCGGGCGGATCATCAACATCCACCACTCCTTCCTGCCCAGCTTCAAGGGGGCCCGCCCCTACCACCAGGCGCACGCGCGCGGCGTCAAGCTGATCGGCGCGACCGCCCACTACGTCACCGCGGACCTCGACGAGGGGCCGATCATCGAGCAGGAGGTCGCGCGGGTCGACCATACGCACAGCCCCGAGCAGCTCGCCGCCGTCGGCCGCGACCTGGAGTCGCTGGCGCTGGCCCGCGCCGTCAACTGGCACGCCGAGCGCCGCGTCCTGCTCAACGGCGAGCGCACCGTCGTCTTCCGCTGACGCCGGCAGCGGGCGGCCGCCGCCCGCTGTTCCTCCGCCGTGCGCGCCCGTGTCGCGCCCTCCCCTCGTCTGCGGTCCCGCCGTGCGCCGCGCCCGCATCCGCCGATTCGCGACGCGCTACAGTGACGCTTCGGTTATTGCCGATTACTCTAGGTAACGTTAGAGTGAAAGCCGTTCAGCGGGCGTGTTCATGTGGCGCGGATCACATGAACAGGGGTGTAAGCGGGACATCTCCACGGCGTGTGGACGGCGTGGACCGAACAACAGCGAATGCGCCGCGGCCCGGCCGCAGCGGCGCACCGGACCCCGGCGAGGCGCGGACGCAGCCTCGGCCGGTCGATCCGACCACGGGAGCAGACAATGACCGAAACCACCTCGGAATCCTCGGTGCCGAGCGCGCGGGAGGGTTCTCCGAGCGGCTCCGCGCGCACCGGCGGATCCCGCGACCTGGTCACCGGTAGCGGGCGCACCTCCATCGCCGACAACGTCGTCGCCAAGATCGCGGGTATGGCCGCGCGCGAGGTCGGCGGGGTCTACCGCATGGGCGGCGGCGCGGCGCGGGCCTTCGGCGCGGTCCGCGACCGCGTCACCGGCGGAGCGAACACCGGCAGTGCGGCGCAGGGCGTGGCCGTCGAGGTCGGGGAGCGCCAGGCCGCCGTCGACATCGACCTGGTGGTCGAGTACGGCGTGGCCATTCCCGACCTTGCGGGCGCGGTCCGGCGCAACGTGATCACCGGTGTGGAGCACATGACCGGGCTGGAGGTCACCGAGGTCAACATCGCCATCGACGACATCCACCTGCCCGACGACGACAGCGGCGACGCCGACGACTCCGAGCCGCGGGTCGAGTAGGCGATGGACGCGGACCGCCTCAACAGCCCGCCGGCACCGGGCCCCGCCGGGGCGGCGGAGCGCGACCCCGCGGCCCTGGCGCGCCGGATCCGCGCGCGGGTGCAGGCCGTGCCCGGGGTCCGCGGCCTTTCGCCGGGACCTTTCGGCGCCACGGCGACACCCGCGCCCGGCGGCCGCGTCGAGGGGGTCGCGGTGCGCGGTGGCGATGTCGAGGTGGGGGTGGTCGTATCGCTCGGCCGCCCCATCCCCGACACCGCGGCCGGCGTCCACGAGGCCGTGCACGCGGCCGTCCGCGGGGGCGGCGGCCGGGTGCACGTCTCGGTCGAGGACGCGGTCGCGGCCGGGGCCGTGGAGGAGGGCGGTCGTGCAGCGGGTTGACACGGCGCACCCGCCTCCGCCGGCGGGAGCGGGGCCTTGCGGACTCGGGGGTCAGCGGGCTCCGCTCCCGCCCGCCCGCCGCCCTGCGCAGCCGGGCGGTCGGCGGCCGGTCCGCATCGGGGGCCGATCGGCCGTTCCGCCGTGTGCTGCGCACAAGGGCGCGCCGCGCCGCCGCGTCCCGGGGCGGCGCGCCGCCCCGGGACGCGGCGGTGTCTGCGGTCCGTGCCCGCCGCGGGTGACGGGCAGAGCCGGAGCCTCGGCACGGGGGCCGGCGCGCCGGCGGCGGCGCGCCGCCGAGCGGGGCGAACAGGAAGGGAAGGCACATGTGGCCCGTCGTGGGATTGGCCTTCGGTGTGGTGCTGGGACTGGCCGGCGCCTTCGGCGGCTTCGGGGCGTTCGCCCTGGTACTGGTGCTCGGCGCGATCGGGTTCCTGGTCGGCCGGGCGTTCGAGGGGGAGATCGACCTGGCGGAGCTGTTCACCCGGCGGGGATGAGGACGGCCGCCGACCGCCCGGTGCCCAAGAGCGGAACGGGGTGCGGGCCGTGACCGCCGAACCCGCTGCACCCGTCTACCGCTCCGCCTCAAGTGGAGAGCCCGCGCCGGCCGAGGAGCGCGGCCGGACCGTGATCGGCGAGGACGCGGTCGCCGCCATCGCGGCCCGCGCGGCCGCCGAGGTCTCCGGCGTGGCCGGACTCGGCGGGGGAGTGCGGCGCGGGCGCCGGCGGGTGCGGGCGCGCGTCCGGATCACCGGCAACGGGGGAACCGCCACGCTCCGCCTGCGCATCGCCGTGGCCTACCCGCGGTCGGCCCGCGAGACCTCGCGGCGTGTGCGGGAGCACACCGCCGCCGAGGTCGAGCGGATGACGGGTATGTCGGTGCGCTGCGTCGACATCGAGATCGCGGAACTGGTGCGCGGCGGCCGCGCCGTATGAGGCCGGACGCCCCGGCCCACCGGTGCGCCGACGAGGAAGGGGGGAGAACCCATGACAACCGTGGAGGACGCGCTGAGCCGGCCGGACCCGGCCGCCGCCCGGCGCGCGAGCCGCGTGGCCGTGCACACCTTCCGGCCGCGGCGCTCCTGGCCCGCGCTGATCGTCGGCGCCCTGGTCCTGGGAGTCGCCGCACTCGCCGCGGTCGAGGTCGCCTCGGCCCTTGCGGGCGCGCCCATGCGCACCTCGGTCACCTCGGCCGCCGGCGAGCACGCCGCGACGGCGCGGTGGAGCGACCCCGTCGTGCAGACGGCCTCCGCCGTGGCCGCCGCGACCGGCCTGGTGCTCATCGCGGTGGCGCTGGTACCCGGACGAAGCCGCTTCACCGCGCTGCGCACCGCAGATCCCGAACTGGTGGTGGGGCTGTCGCGCTCGGGGCTCAAGCGCACGCTGGCCGCCGCGGCCCAGGAGGTCGGCGGGGTGCGTGCGGCCCGCGTCACGGTGGGCCGGCGCCGGGTCAGGGTGCGGGTGCGCACCGATCTTCGCGAGGCGCCCGAGCTGCGCGGCGAGGTCTCCGCGGCGGTGGGCCGCCGGCTGGCGGAGCTGGAGCCCGTCAGCGCGTTCAAGGTGACCGCGAGTGTGCGGCACACGAAGGCGTGAGGGGCGCATGACCGAGACTCCGGCATCCACCGCGCGCAGGACGTCGCGCGGCAACCGGTGCGGGCTCGTCCTGATCGGGGCGGCGCTGGCGGCGGCCGGTGCCCTGGCGCTGGCCGCGGGCAGCGGCCTGCTCGGACGCCGGCTCGCCGACGCCGAAGTGTACTCCTGGCCCTCGGGTGCGGCCGGGACGCTGCTCTCCTACGGGGTGGTCGCCGTCGCGGTGCCGGCGGCGCTGCTCGCCCTGCGCTGGATGATCGTCCAGGGCCGCAGCGGCACCGTGAACCGGCTGGTCGTCGAGGCCGACTCGGGGCGGGGCGCCACCGAGATGACCGAAGGCGCGGCCCGCGAAGCCTTCGAGGAGGCGGTCGGCGGCTACGACGGCGTGCGCCGTGCGCGGGCGCGGGTGACCGACTCCGCACTCACCCCGCACCTGCGGCTGGACCTCACGCTCGACGACGACGCCGATGTCGCGGACCTGTGGCGGCGGGTGCGCTCCGAGGCGCTGGCCGACCTGCGGACCGCGCTGGACCGGGAGGCCCTGCCGACGGTGATCCGCGTGTCGACGACGGCGCCGCCCAAGAACCCGCGGCGCGCACCGGAATAGCCGGTCCGCCTCCGGGACACGGCGCCTCGCAGGCGTCGGCCGCCGGTCGGGCCGGGTGTCCGGCGCGGGGCGGGGCGCCCGCGGCCAGGGGGCGCGGCGGCGTCGCGGTGGTCAGCTCAGCAGCTCCGCCAGGACCGCCTCGGTGTCGGAGAGGTCGCCGAGCACGGCCTCGGCGCCTGCCGCGCGCAGGTCCGCTGCCGAGGCGGTACCCGTTGCGACGGCGACGATGCGCGCGCCGCCGAGCTGCGCGGCCCGCACGTCGTTGAGCGTGTCGCCGACCAGCACGGTGGTGTCGGGGGTGAAGGAGGTGCCGGTGGCCCGCTGGACGCGCTCGCGCGCGACGCCCACGAGCTCGGGGCGGTCCCTGCGGTCGTCGCCGTAGCCGCCCAGGGCGGTGTCGACGAGCCCGTCCAGTCCCAGCGCGGCGAGCTTCAGCTCCGCGGTGCGCCGGGTGTTGCCCGTCAGCAGTGACGAGACGATGTCGGGGTGCTCCGCGCAGCGCCGCAGGATCTCCGGGACCCCCGGCAGCACCCGGCCGAAGCGGGCGATCTCGGCGTAGCGTGCCTCGACGCCGGCCTCCTGGGCCGCGGCGAAGCGCCGGAAGGCCTCCTCGGCGGGGTCGACGCCGTTGGCCAGGCAGGTCTCGTCGAACGCCAGCCAGTCGGTGCGCCCGGGGCCGCGGGTGGCGGTGTGCCCGGTCAGCCCGCTGCAGTCGGCGAAGGACGTGGCGAAGATGTCGGCCCCCAGGCGCCCGATGTCGAGCAGAGTCTGGTCGACGTCCCACAGCACAAGTCGCTTGCCCACGCGCGTCCCTTCCCTAGCGGCCGGTCGGCCGCGGGCGCCTGCCGGCACCGGCGCCGACCGTACTCGGCGGCCTCCTCGCGCCCGCGTCTCACCTGCCACGGTAGTCCACGCGGCCCCGCGCGGCCCCGCGGCCCCGCGGGCCCGTGCCGCCGGGCGGGCGGGCCGCCCCGCTGGACACGGACGACCGGTATGAGGATAGGCTTACCTATCGATGCCGGAGAAGTCCGGCGCCGACTGCCGACAACGGCCGACGCGCCGAGTCGCGAAGGGGGTCTGATGCCGGGCAGCCATCCGCTCTCCGGGGTCGTCGACTGGGTCAACGAGCGCGACCTGTACTTCAAGACCGACCTGCTGAGTGCGCGCGACCCCGAGCCCCGAGGCGCCGAGTGGGTGCGGCTGGACCGGGTCCCCGAGCGCGTCCCCGAACTCCTGGACCGCCTCACGGAGGCGTCCTGCCAGGGCCACCGCATCTCCGCGTCGGCCTTCCTCGCCGCCGACCTGGGACGCCAGGTGCTCACCCTGGCGGCCATGTCCGCCTACCTCACGGGCCGCGCGCCGCGCCTGGAGCCCCACCTGCTGTGGGTGCGCCGCATGGAGGGAGGGCGACTGGACCGCCTGGCCCTGCGCCGGTCCGACGCCGCCGTGCTGCCCGGAGACCCCATGGCCGGGCGCCCCGACACGGTGACCGTGGAGTCCGAGCGCGAACTGGACCGCTGGTTCGTCGGCTCCGCCGCCGCCGTCCTCGAACCGGCCGTGCACGCCGTGCGCGCCACGACCCGCTTCGGGCTGCGCCCGCAGTGGAGCATGGTCGCCGACGCCCTGCACGCGGCGCTCCTGCTCGCCTCGGAGGAGGTCGGCGCCGACCAGGCCGCGGCCTGGGAGCGCGCCCGCCGCATGGTGGAGTGCCTCAACCTCGACCGCTCGCGGGTCGCGCCGCGCCAGCGCCCGTTCCCGGTGGCTCTGGCCGGGCGCCCGCAGCACCGGCCCGAGCGGATGTTCATGGTCGCGGGCGGCTGCTGCTTCTACTACCGCTTCTCCGGCCAGCGGTGCGCGACGTGCCCGCTGTCCACCGACGAGGAGCGCGAGCGTTTGCTGCGCGGCCACTTCGAACCCCAGGCCCAGGCGGGGACGGCCGGCGCCTGACCGGGCCCCGATCACGCGGTCCCGGCGCGAGGTGGGCGGGCGGCCTGCGGCGTGCGAGGGCCCCGCCGGATGCGCGGGGCGCGTCCGGCGGGGCCCGATGGCGACGCTGTACGGCGGGTGCCGTCGGCTCAGGTGAAGTTCACGTCGCTGCAGAAGTAGTAGTTCTGGTCCATGTGGGAGGCCTTCCAGATCGTGAAGACCACGTGGCGGCCGGAGTACCCGGAGGTGTTGACCGGGATGTCGATGTTCTGGGTCGGCGCGTAGCTGCCGGTCTCCTTGACCAGGTCGAGGTGCTCCCAGCCCAGCCGCTGGCTGGTGGGGTCGTAGCTGTCCTTGCTGACGTAGATCCGGAAGTAGTCGGCGCCGTGCGAAGCCTGGTCGTAGAACTGGAGGGTGAAGTTGTTGCTGATGTCGGTCGTCTTCCACTCGCCCGGTGTGTCCATCGAGGAGTAGCGGCCGTTCTCAGCGTTGCCGCCGCTGCACAGGGTGCCGCTGGGGACGGCGGCCCGGTGGTTGCCGTTGACGTTGTTCTGGTAGAGGCCGTTCCAGTTCCACATGGCGTTGGGGTTGTCCTGCCATGCTTGCCAGCACATCGGGTCTTCCTGCGCCATGGCCTCGTTCAGGTGGTCGTCGCCCCAGCGCTCGTAGCAGCCGTAGTTGCGGGTGGCCGGGTCGAGGATCGAGCCGTGTGCGAGGGCGCCGTTGGCCAGCGGCAGCATGCACGCCAGAGCGCCTGCCAGGGCGGCGAGGACGGTGAGGACACGCCGAGGGGCGGCGTGAGCAGATGCTTGCATTTCGCGTTCTCCGTAGTTCCGGTGGGGGACATCCGGGTGTTCGGGAGCGCTCCCATACCGTTTCTGGATACCCGGCGAAACCAGAGTGAAACACAGGGTTTCCGAATCTGTCGAGATACCCACCGAAAAACGTCGTTCCGGGCGCGCGCCTTCGACGCGCACCCGGAGCGTGCCTGCCGGGCGTACCGCCGCTCAGCGGACCTGGACGAACGCCTCCGGGTCGCGCGGCGGGCGGTCCTTGGGGCGCTCGGCCGCGTGGCCCACGGCCACCGCGCCCATCGGCTGCCAGTCGGGCGGCAGCCCGAGCACCGAGCGCACCACGTCGGGGCAGAACATCGTCGAGGAGACCCACGCCGAGCCCAGCCCCTCCATGGCCAGGCCCACCAGCAGGTTCTGCACCCCGGCCCCCATGGCCACGAGGAACATCGACCGCTCGGCCGCGGCCCTGCGCTCGTCGGGATAGGGGTGGGCGCCGTCGGCGACCAGGCAGGGCACCACCAGGTAGGGCGCGCGGCGCAGCACATCGCCGCGGCGGGTGCGGCGCACGATCTGCTCCTCGCTGAAGCCGTCGCGCACCAGGTCGGCCACCCAGGCTGCGAGCATGTCGTCCAGCAGCCGGGTCCGCGCCTGCGGCGACTCGACCAGGACGAAGCGCCACGGCGTGGTGTGGTGCGGCGCGGGCGCCGTGACCGCGGCGGCCACGGCCCGGCGCACCGCCGCGGGGTCGACCGGGTCGCCGGTGAAGTCGCGGACCGTGCGGCGTGCGGGCACCACGTCGCGCGAGCCGTAGCGGAACATGTCCTCGTCGGCGGGGCGCACCAGCTCGGCGGCGCCCGGGCCGTCCTCGTCGGTGACCAGGTGCCCGAGCCCGCGCACTACCGCAACGGGTACGCCCGCGGCCTTGCCCTTGACCAGCTCGCCGGCACCGGCGACCTCGTCGGCGAGGGCGAGCAGGGTCGACTCCAGCACGTTGCCGTAGGCGTCCTTGCCGCCGCGCAGGTCCCGCAGCGCGCCGATCCCCGCGGCGCCCACGGCGACGTCGGTCTGCCCGACCCGCCAGGGCCGCCCGAAAGTGTCGCTGAGGACCACGGCCGCGCGAACGCCCAGGCGCTCGCGCAGTCCGGCGCGGAGCGCGCGCGCCGAGGCGTCGGGGTCCTCGGGCAGCAGCAGCACGCGCCCCGGCTCGACGTTGGAGGCGTCGACCCCCGCGGCCGCCATCACCAGTCCGGTACGGGTCTGCACGATGCGGGTGGGTCCGCGGCGTGCCACGACGCGCTCGGTCTCGGCGTCGATCGCGGACTCGCGGTCGGTCTCGGCGATGCGCCCCTCGGCCTTGCTGACGATCTTGGACGTCACGACCAGGACGTCGCCGTCGCGCAGGTCGGGCGCCGCCTCGGCGATCAGAGCCGCGAGGTCGTCGCCGGGGCCGACCTGCGGAAGGCCCTTGACGGCGAGGACGCTCAGCTCCCCGGCCGGAGTGTCGTTCATGCCCGCTGCTCCTTCAGCTCCGCCGCGAGGTCGAGGGCGGCCCGGGCGATCGCGGCCGTCGCCTCGGGGTCGCTCATGTAGAGCGGCAGCGAGCGCACGGCGATGCCGTCCACGGCCGCTCCCTCGTCGGCCTCGTCCACCAGCCAGCCGTCCAGCAGCTCGGGGCCGTAGTGCTCGGCCACCGCCCGGGCGCTGGTCTCCACCCCGATCGCCTGCAGGCAGGCGTCGGCCATCCCGCGCACCGGCGCGCCGCCGATGATCGGGGACACGCCCACCACGGTGGCGCGCTCCAGGGCCTCGCGGACACCCGGCACGCTCAGCACCGAGCCGATGCTGACGACCGGGTTGGAGGGCGGCAGCAGGACGGCGTCGGCCTGCTCGATCGCCTCCAGCACGCCGGGCGCGGGAGTGGCGTCCTCGGCGCCCACGCCGACGATCTCGCGGGCGGGCAGGGCGGCGCGGTGCCGGATCCACCACTCCTGGAAGTGGACGGCGCGGCGGCCGCCGGCCTCGTCGTCGAGGACCACGTGGGTCTCGACGCGGTCGTCGGTCATGGGCAGCACGCGCAAGCCCGGGCGCCACCGGTCGCACAGCGCCTCGGTGACCGCGGAAAGGGGGTAGCCCGCCGCCATCATCTGCGCGCGGACGATGTGGGTGGCGACGTCCCGGTCGCCCAGGCCGAACCAGGTGGGCTGCATCCCGTAGGCGGCGAGCTCCTCCTTGACGGTGAAGGACTCGTCGGCCCGCCCCCAGCCCTGCTCCTCGTTGATCCCTCCGCCCAGGGTATACATCACAGTGTCCAGATCCGGACAGATCCGCAGTCCGAACAGGGTGATGTCGTCCCCCGTGTTTCCGATGACCGTGATCGCCGGTTCCTCGCCGACGGGATCGGAACCGACCCCGAGCTCCTTCTTCAGCCCGCGCAGGAAGCGCGCGCCCCCGATACCGCCTGCCGGTACGACTATCCGCATGCGCCCAAGTCTGGCAGGCTGTTCCGGTGTATGTGCCATACTCTCCGCCCCTGCGGGGAGCAGACGACCGAGGCGCACAGCGTCCCGGCCGGGCCGCGGGCGGCGAAGGGCGAGCCCGCGGTGCACGGCGCCCCGAGCCGGGGCGGTGGCCCGAGGGCGGCAGGCACACCCGGCACCACCCCGGACACCGGTCCGGGTGCACCGGAGCCCGGGCGCGCAGCTCGCGGTCCGGGTCGCGGCGCGGTGGTTCCGGCGCGACGACACCGTAGGCTCGGGCCCGACCGGCGCGGTGCCCGTCCGCGGTGGCGACCCCCACAATGCAGCGCTCCCCGGCCCGGCGACCCCGCATCGCCGCCGGGCGGACCGAGCGTGACAATCCGTTGAAACGCGAAGCTTCCACCGGCGCGAGTGACGCGGCGGCGAAGCACCGGAGGGGAACCTCTCTTGAACAACGAAGCACTCAACCGCCTGCGGGTGCCCGCTGCCTGGGCGCTGCTCGGTGCGGTGGCCGCACACATGCTCGGCGGCGTCATCTTCATCTTCGGCCACGGAAGCACATACGACGCCACGGCCGCCGCCAACTTCACCAGTGTGGGCACCGAACTGCTGCACGGCCCGCTGCTGGTGGGGCTGCTCGCCGGTGCGGTCGCCCTGGTGGCCACCGCCCCCGTCAAGACGTCGGTGAACTTCCCCGTGGTGCTCACCGCACTGATCATGACCGGCTTCGCCGCCCTGATGGGCCTCGTGGGCATCGTCATGGGCTTCGTCGACGCCAACGAGAGCCGTGAGCTCGCCGACGGCTTCACCTCGCTCCTCGCGGTCGGCGGCCAGCTGGCCGTGACCGCCTTCGCCGGGCTGTTCATGCTGCGGGTGTTCGGCGACCACGAACTGGTCCCGCGCTCGGCTCCCCCTCAGCAGGGCATGCCGATGGGCGGTCCCGGATTCCCGCCGCAGACCGGTGCGCAGCAGTCCTTCGCCCCGCAGACCGGCAGCCAGCAGGCGTTCGCCCAGCCCGGCTACCCCACCGGCGGCCAGACCGCCTACCAGCAGCCCCAGCAGCAGGACTGGGCCGGCCAGCAGCCCTACGGCGCCGCACCCGCGCAGCCGGGCGCCTACGACCCCAACCAGCAGCAGACCTACGCGGGCGACCCGTCGACGGCCTACGGCTACGGCGCCCAGCAGCCGGCGGCCCAGCCGCCCTACGGCACCGACCCGGTGGCGGGGCAGGGCTACTCCCCGGACCCGATGGGCCAGCCGGCCTACGGCGCGCAGCAGCCCTACGGCACCGACCCGGCGGCGGGGCAGGCCTACTCCCCGGACCCGGCGGGCCAGCCGGCCTACGGCGCGGGCAGCGGGGGCCAGCAGCCCTACACGCCGACCTGGCAGGGCCAGGGCGCCGCCTACCCCCAGACCGGCGCCGGCCAGGACCCCTACCAGCCCGTCCAGCCCTCCTACGACCCGACCGGCGGGCAGCCCTCCTACGGGCAGACCGGCGGCCAGGCCGCCTACGGCCAGGGCTACCAGCCCGGCTACGACGCCTACGGCCAGCAGCCCTACGGCACGGGGGGCCAGCAGCCCTACGCCACCGGCAGCGGCGGCCAGCCCGCCTACGGCACGGGCGGCCAGCCGGCCTACGGTGCCGGCAGCGGCGGCCAGCAGCCCTACGCGGCCGGCGGCCACCCCGGCTACGGCACCGGCACGGGCGAGCAGCAGCCCTACGCCGCGGGCACCGGCGGCCAGTCGGCCTACAGCTCGCCCTACGACCCCGCCCAGTACGCGCCGCAGCCCGGCAGCGAGGGGGAGAAGGCCGCCCAGGACGCAATACAGTACGGCTGGTACCAGCAACCCGCCGAACAGCAGCAGCCCGAGGCGCCGGCCGAGCCGCGACGCGAAACCCCGCTCGAGCCGTTCTTCACCGACGAGACCGCCACCGACCAGACGGCGGCCATCGACCCCGTCTACGGCACGCCCTACGGCCAGCAGGGCGCCGAGGGGACCGAGAACCAGGGGTGGTACCGCGACGACGACCGGCGCTGAGCCCGCGCCCGCCGGCGCATTGCGCCCTCCGCAGCCCCACAATTGCGTGGTAATCCGCTGAAGCCGACCCGGACGGGTAGACGCCCGGCGGTCGTTTGTTACATGATATTCAGGGGATTACCACGCAGCGCGCTTGACGTATAGCGAGTCTCACGCGTGTAATTTCCAGGTGTGATTCCACCCTCCCGGGGGTCGAAAGGGAGGGTACATCTAGGGGGGCAATAGGAGGTGCGCATGAGCGAGGTCATCCCGCTGGCGCACGGTTCAGATGAAGATCTGGGCTGGCAGGAGCGCGCACTGTGCGCGCAGACCGACCCCGAGGCGTTCTTCCCCGAGAAGGGCGGCTCGACGCGCGAGGCGAAGAAGGTCTGCCTGTCTTGCGAGGTGCGGGCGGAGTGTCTGGAATACGCGCTGGAGCACGATGAGCGCTTCGGCATCTGGGGGGGACTCTCCGAACGCGAGCGGCGGCGGCTCAAGAAAGCGGCCGGCCAGGATTTCGATTTCCTCGCCGACATGCTGTGACCGCCTCCGGCATCGCTGACGCGTGCCCTGGGTTTTTGCCCGGGGCGCGCGTTTTTTATCCGCGCTTTACCGGACGAGTGCTAAGGCGCAGCCCGTAGCGGAAGATATCGGCACGTAAGCGCCCGCAGGTGGCGTAAGGTGTTCTGCCGTCAGCAGGCGACCGCGACCCGGTCGCCGCATCCCGACCTCGAACCCCCGAGAGCGAAGCCCAGCCGTGCTACCTCTGGACCCGGCTCGCCACATCGTCACAGCCGTCATCGTCACCCACGACGGCGCACGCTGGCTGCCGGAGACGCTGGAAGCCGTCCGCGAGCAGTCACGGCCGGTACAGCGTGTCATCGGTGTCGACACCGGAAGCCGCGACCGCAGCGGCCGCATCCTCGCCGACTTCATCGCGCCCGACGCCATCACCACACCGGACCGCTCCACCGGCTTCGGTGACGCCGTGCGCGCCGCCCTCGACCTGCCGCGCGCCCGCGCGGAGTTCCCCGGGGCCGCCCCCGACGCCACCGAATGGGTCTGGCTGGTCCACGACGACTGCACGCCCGACCCCGATGCGCTGCAGCACCTGCTGCTGGCCGCCAACGACGACCCCCGCGCCGCCGTGCTCGGGCCCAAGCTGCGCGACTGGTTCGACCGCCGCCTTCTCGTGGAAGCCGGGGTGACCATCGACGGCGCCGGGCGCCGCGAGACCGGGCTGGAGGCGCGCGAGTTCGACCACGGCCAGCACGACGGCACACGCGCGGTCCTGGCCGTCTCCAGCGCGGGCATGCTCGTCCGCCGCGACGTGTGGGACCAGCTCGACGGATTCGACCGCACCCTGCCCGTCTTCCGCGACGACATCGACTTCTGCTGGCGCGCCGGCAGCGCGGGCCACCGCGTCCTGATCGTCACCGACGCGGTCGCCTACCACGCCGAAGCCGCTGCGCGCCGCCGCAGGCGCATCAGCGCGGCCGCCGACCACCCCCGCCGCCTGGACCGCCGCAACGCGATCTTCGTGCTGCTGGCCAACCTGCCCCTGGGGGGCATGCTCGCCGCGTTCGTGCGCAACACCTTCGCGTCGCTGCTGCGGGTGCTGATGTACATCGCGGCCAAGCAGCCGGCCAACGCGTTCGACGAGGCCGTGGCCATCAGCGCCGTGTACCTGATGCCCTTCCGGCTCCTGCGCGCCCGCGTGCGGCGCCGCCGCAACCGCAAGCGCACCTACAGCGCCATCCGCCCGTTCCTCGCCCGCGGCGTGGCGCTGCGGCAGTTCACCGACGCGGTGTCGAACCTGGTCGCAGGAACGCCGGGCCTGGACAGCCCCGGCCGCCACCAGGCGGTCACCGCGCCGCCGCGCGACGACGAGGACCCGCTCGACGACGACCACAGCATTCTGATGCGCGCCCTGCGCAGCCCCGGTGTGCTGCTGGTGGCCACCCTCGCCGTGGTCACCCTGGTCGCCGAGCGCTCGCTGCTGTTCGGAGCCGAGCTGTCGGGCGGCGCGCTGCCGCCCGTCACCGGCGGAGCCGCCGACCTGTGGAGCCTCTACCTCACCGGCCGGCCCGAGGTAGGGGCGGGCGCGGGCGCCCCGGCGCCGCCGTACGTCGGGGTGCTGGCGCTGCTGTCGACGCTGCTGCTGGGCAAGCCGTGGCTGGCGGTCAGCGTCATCCTGCTGGGCTGCGTGCCGCTCGCCGGGTTCACCGCCTACCTGCTCGCGCGGCGCGTGCTCGACTACCGCCCGGCTCAGGTGTGGATGGCCGGCTCCTATGCCCTGCTCCCCATGGCCACCGGAGCGGTGGCCCAGGGGCGGCTGGGCACGGCGGTGGTGCACGCGCTGCTGCCCGTGCTCGGCATCCTGCTCACCCGGCTGCTCACACTGCCGCCGCGCCAGTCGCGCCGCACGGCCTGGGCGCTGGCCCTGTTCATCGCCGTCGGCACCGCCTTCGTGCCGCTGCTGTGGCTCCTGGCGCTGGTCACCGGGGTGCTGGTGGCGGTCGCCTTCGGCCACCTGGGCCGCCGCCTCCACGCCAGCCTCGCCATCGCGCTGTGCGTGCCGCTGGTCCTACTGCTGCCCTGGTCCCTTGAGCTGTTCCTGCACCCCTCCCTGTGGCTGCTGGAGGCGGGGCTGCACCGGCCGGAGCTCTCCTCGCCGCCTCCCAGCGCCGAGCAGCTGCTCATGCTCTCGCCCGGCGGGCCCGGCAGCCCGCCGGTGTGGGTCACCGCCGGCTTCCTCGCCGCCGCCCTGTTCGCGCTGCTGCTCCTGCGGTACCGCATGCAGATCGCCGTGGGCTGGAGCGTCGCGCTGTTCGGCATCCTCGTCGCGATCGTCATCAGCCGCGTGCCCGTCGAGCCCTGGTACGGCGGCCCGAGCGCACCCGCCTGGCCCGGCGTCGCGCTGGCCTTCGCCGCGACCGCGATGCTGCTGTCGGCGGCCACCACCGCCCGCTCCTTCGGCGTGATGTGGTCGATGGGCGGTCCGCGCCGCGCCTTCGTCGCCGGCGCCGCCGCCCTGGCCCTGACCACGCCCGTGTGCGCCGCCGGAGTGTGGATGTGGAACGGCGCCCAGGGGCCGCTGACCGGCCAGGGCGGTCCCGAGATCCCCGGCATGCTCACGGCCATCAGCTCCGACGCCCGCGGCGCCCGCACCCTCGTGGTCTCGCCCGAGTCCGAGGGGCCGGTGCGCTACGCCGTCCTGCGCGGGCGCGAGCCCCGCATCGGCGAGGGGCAGATCCCCGCGGCCGAAGGCGTCCGCGACGCCCTGGACGAAACCGCGGCCGGCCTGATCGCCGGGCAGGGCGGCGACCAGGCCGGCGAGCTGGCCCGGTTGGGCATCGGGTACGTCCTCATGCCGCGCCCGCCGGCGTCGGACGGCGCCTCCACCACCCCCGTCGACACGCTCGACGGGGTGCCCGGCGTGTCCCGGGTCCTGCTGACCGATCGGTTCGGCCTGTGGCGCCTGGACGAGCCCACCGGGCGGCTGCGGGTCACCGGCGACGGCGAGCCCGCCGTGCTCCAGCGGCGCGGCGAGGGGGCCTACCGGGTCCCCTCCGGCTCCGGCGGGCGCACCCTGGTCCTCGCCGAGCCCGCCGGGACGGGCTGGAGCGCCACCCTCGACGGCGAGGCGCTGACGGCCGGCGCCGACCGCAGGGGACTGACGACCTTCGCGCTGCCCGCCGACAGCGGACGGCTCCGCCTGGACAAGGACGACCCGCTGCGCAGGACGTGGCTGGCCGCCCAGGGCGCTCTGCTGGTCCTGGTGGCCGTCTTCGCGCTGCCCGGTGTGCGCACCGAGGAGGACCTGCGCGAGGAGGAGTCCCAGCCGGCGCCCCGGCCGCGCCGGCCGGCCCTGGCCGGGCTGCGCGGCTCCACCGGCA
Organism: Streptomonospora halophila; assembly: GCF_039542725.1. Lineage (NCBI taxonomy): Bacteria > Bacillati > Actinomycetota > Actinomycetes > Streptosporangiales > Nocardiopsidaceae > Streptomonospora > Streptomonospora halophila. Next base: position 84,978 of record NZ_BAABIK010000023.1, read on the forward strand.
CCCGCGGGGCCACTCGCGGCCACCGGGCCCGCGGGATGCGCCGCGCCGGCGGGCGGGGCGCGGAGAACACGGGCGGCGCCGACAGCGCCGGAAGCGAGGGGAGCGACCGGTGAGGCTGATCGTCGAGAACCGCTTCGCGCTGCTGGGGCTGGTGCTGATCGCGCTGACCGCGCTGTTCGGCGTGGCCGTCGCCACCCGCTCGGTCGGCGCCGCCCCCGGGGGCGCGGAGTCCCCGGACACCGCGCCCGTGCAGTCGTCGATGCGGATGTGCCCCCCTCCGCAGGGCGACGACCGCGCCTCGCAGGCGGCGGCGTTCGCGGTCGGCCCCGACGAGGGCGGCAGCGGCGGCCGGCTTTCGGCCGTCGAGAACTCCGCGGACGCGCCCGAGGTGGGCGAGCCGGCCGAGGCCGGACAGCTGTGGAGCGCCGACACCGGCGGCTCCGACCGGCACACCGTCGTCTCGGCTCGGGGCGCCGCCGCAGCCGGCCTGGAGGTCGCCCAGACCACCGTCGGAGAGGACGGCGCCTATGCCACCGAGGTGCGCTGCGCCGAGCCGGGCATCAGCACCTGGTTCGCCGCACCGGGGGGCACGGCGCTGGAGGAGCTGCGCCTGCTGCTGGCCAACCCCGACGGCGACCAGGCGACCGCCAACGTCGACGTCTACATCGCCGACGGCCCCGTCTACTCGGAGGAGACCCGCGGCATCGCCGTCGAGCCGCACGGCGGCACCGAGGTGCAGCTGACCGACCTGGTCCAGGGCAGCCGGACCGCCGTGGTGCACGTGCGTACGAACTCCGGGCGGGTCGCGGCATCGCTCTTCGCCGACCGCGGCGGCAGCGGGCAGGACTGGGTTCCGCCCACGGCCGAGCCCGCCCGGACCCACGTCATCCCGGCCGTCCCGCCGGGCGGCGGCACCAAGCACCTGCTCGTCGCCGCCCCCGGTGACCGCGCCGTCACCGCCCAGGTGCGCCTGTACACCGACGACGGGCGGGTCGAGCACAAGAGCCTCGCCGACCTGAGCGTCCCGCCGGCCGCGGGCGCCTTCCTCAGCCTGGAGGGCCTGATGGGCGACAAGGCGGCCGCCGCCGTGGTGGAGGCCGACGGCCCGGTCGTGGCGGGCGTGGCGACCACGCGCGACGACGGCGACGACACCGCCTACTCGGCCGCCGCCGAACCGCTGCAGGGCCCGCTCGACGGCAGGGCGGTGGTGCCCGCCAACCCCGAGGGGACCGCCTCGCGCCTGGTCTTCACCGCGCTGGAGCGGCCTGCCACGGCCGTCGTGACGCCGGTCGCCGAGGACGGCTCCGCCGACGGCGAGGCGCTCCGCACGGAAATCGGTGCCGACCGCACCGCCACGGCCGAGCTGCCCGCACCCGACGGCGCCCACGCCTTCATCGTGCGGATCCAGGGGGACGTTCCCGTCTACGCCGGCCGGGTGCTCACCCAGGAGAGCGGCGGCGAGACCGCGACCTCCGTCCAGCCCCTGGTGCCGGCGCCCGCCGAGGTGGCCCTGCCCGCGGTGGAGGACTCCCTCACGGCGCTCGTGGAGTAGCCGGCCGGCGCCGGTCCACTCCGGTTCGCGGACTTCGGCTCCGGCCCCGGCAGCGGCCGGGGCCGGACACCGGGGGGACATGCGGGCGGCGCGGTGCCATCATTGCTCCGCGGGACGGGGCGCGCGGGCGCCGGGGGGCGGGCCCGCGGGTCCGAGGGAGCCCCATGCACTACAACGGCTACGAGCAGGCGGGCCAGGCGCGGGAACGCTACGCCGGCACCTACGACAGCGCCTTCGCGGCGGCGCGCTGGCTGCGCGGACGCTACGCCGAGTACCAGCGGGGCGTCGCCAGCCAGTCGGTCCCGGTGGTCCGCGAGTGGTTCGCCGAGCTGCGGCTGGGCAACGGCGAGCCGGTCACCTGGGAGTGCCGCACGTCCGACGGGCGTTGGGTGGCGCTGTCCGTCGTGCCCGACACCCGCCCCTGAGGGCGCCCGGCCGGCGCGCCGGTCAGGTCTCGGGGTCGACGGTCTCCGGCTCCAGCCCGAGCAGGTTGGCGACCTCCTCGACCACGCTGTCGTAGACGAGCAGGGCCATCTCCTCGGGCTCGCGCGTGCGGATCTCGACCGGCCTGCGGTAGACGATGATGCGCGCCTGCCCGTTCTTGGCGGCCTCCAGCCGCGAGAAGGGGATGCCGTCCTCGGCCGTGACCCCGCGGGGCACCCGGGGGACGTCCTCGACCAGGAACTCCACGTTGGCGAGCTCTCGCGCCCAGTGGCGCTCCAACCGCTCCACGGCATCGAGGACCAGATCGTCGAAGACATGCGCCCGGCTGCGGCTCATGGGGAGCTCAGGCGGCGCCAGGGGTCCGCGGACCCCTCGCCCGCGCCGGTCTCGACGTCGTACTCGGTCGGCTTGAGCCCTATCAAGGTGCACTCGTCGCACGGTTCGAGAGTATGCCATCCGCCGCCCGGATGCAGCCCCCGCGGGCCGACACACGCGCGGTTCCCCGGCTTCCCGGAAGGCCGGGCACAGCGGGGCGATGCTGGCGTGCGGCGTTGGAAGGGCATAAAGTCGGTCCTCGTGAGCGTCGTACGACGCTGCTCGCGCACCGCGTGCCGGCAGCCTGCAGTCTTCACGCTCACTTATGTTTACGCCGATTCCACGGCCGTGCTCGGTCCCCTCGCCGCCTACGCCGAGCCGCACTGCTACGACCTGTGCGCCATGCACGCCGAGCGGCTCACGGCGCCCCGCGGCTGGGAGGTCGTGCGGCTGCCGGCCGAGTCCTCCGGCGCCGGCCCCGGCAGCGACGACCTGGAGGCGCTCGCCGACGCCGTGCGCGAGGCCGCCCGCCCGCCGGCCGCCGACAGCCCCGTCGGCCAGGGCGTCGAGACCAACAGACGCGGCCACCTGCGGGTGGTCAAGTCCGAGTCCCACCAGCACGAGCCCCCCTCGTCGCAGCACTCCGCGCGGCCCGGCCGCGACGCCTGACCCCCGCGGCACCGCCCGCGCCCGCACCCCCCGCCCCCTTGGTAACTTGGGAGCGACGTGGACGGCGCCCGCCCGCGGCCGCGACGGCGGCGCGGCGGAGACCGAAATCCCCGATCACTACCGAATCCGGAGCAGCGTGTGGGTGACCTAGGCGACATCTTCAAGGCCTACGACGTGCGGGGCGTCTTCCCCGACACCCTCGACGCCGCCACGGCGCGCGCGATCGGCGCGGCGTTCGCCCGCACGGTCGGCGGTCCGTCGGCGGTGGTGGCCTACGACATGCGGCCCTCCTCGCCCGAACTGGCCGCCGCCTTCGCCGAAGGCGTGACGGGCCAGGGCGTCGACGTGGTCATGGCCGGGCTGGGCTCGACCGACATGCTCTACTTCGCGGCCGGGCGGCTCGACATGCCCGGCGCCATGTTCACCGCCAGCCACAACCCCGCCAGGTACAACGGCATCAAGATGTGCCGGGCCGGTGCCTCCCCGGTCGGCTCCGAGAGCGGGCTGGCCGAGATCCGCGCCCTGGCCGAGCGGGGCGTGCCCGAGGCCGAGGGCCCCCGCGGCTCCGTCACCGAGCGCGACCTGCTCACCGACTACGCCCGCTACCTGCGCTCCCTGGTCGACCTGTCCGGCAGCAGGCCGCTGCGGGCCGTCGTCGACGCGGGCAACGGCATGGGCGGCTACACCGTGCCCGCCGTGCTGGGCACCGAGCGCCTGGGCGAGCTGCCGCTGGCGATCGACCCGCTGTACTTCGAGCTGGACGGCACCTTCCCCAACCACCCCGCCAACCCGCTCGACTACGACAACCTCGTCGACCTGCAGGCCCGGGTGCGCGAGACCGGCGCGGACATCGGGCTGGCCTTCGACGGCGACGCCGACCGGTGCTTCGTGGTGGACGAGCGCGGCGAGCCCGTGCCGCCGTCGGCCATCACCGCGCTGGTCGCGGTGCAGGAGCTGGCCAAGGAGCCCGGCTCGTCGATCATCCACAACCTGATCACCTCCCAGTCGGTGCCCGAGATCGTGCGCGAGCACGGCGGCGAGCCGGTGCGCACCCGGGTGGGCCACTCCTTCATCAAGGCGACGATGGCCGAGACCGGGGCGATCTTCGGCGGCGAGCACTCCGCCCACTACTACTTCCGCGACTTCTGGCGAGCCGACACCGGTATGCTCGCGGCGATGCACGTGCTGCGTGTGCTCGGCTCCGACCCCCGCCCGCTCTCGGAGATCACCGCCGAGTACACCCGCTACGCGGCCTCGGGCGAGGTCAACTCCGAGGTCGCCGACCAGCAGGGGCGCATGGAGGCCGTGGAGCGGGCCTACGCCGGTGCCGCGCAGGTCGACCACCTCGACGGCCTGTCGGTCACCCTGGCCGACGGCTCCTGGTTCAACCTGCGCGCATCCAACACCGAGCCGCTGCTGCGGCTTAACGTCGAGGCCGCCGACTCCGCGGCGATGGCGAAGCTGCGCGACGACGTGCTCGCCATCGTGCGCGCCTGAGCCGGCGCCCGGCGCACCACGACCACCTGACGGGAAGACGGCGATGACCGCGAAGATCGACGACTGGCTGCTGGAGATCCTGGCCTGCCCCAAGAGCAAGGCGCCGCTGCGGCTCGACGAGGAGGCCGGCGAACTGGTCTGCGACGAGAGCGGCCTGGCCTACCCCATCCGCGACGGCATCCCGGTGCTGCTGGTCGACGAGGCCCGCGCCATCGGCTGAGGCCCCGCCCCGCCTCCGCCGACGGGGTCCGTCCGCACCACCGCGAAAGGAACCGATGCCGGCCGAACCCGACGAGCTGCGGCTGGACGACCCCCGAGCCGGCGCCGAGGCGCTGCGCGCGACAGCGTCGGCGGCGGCGCGGCTGCGGGCGGCGCGCGGTGCGGCGGCCGAGGCCCCGCTGGACGCGCTGTCCAGCGAGGGGCGGCCGCGCTCCCTCGTCGTCGTGGGCGCCGGCGCGGCCGGTCTCGCGGGCGACGTGCTGGCGGCCGTGCTCGGGCCGGGCTGCCCCGTCCCCGTCGTGACGGTCCGGGACTACCGGCTGCCCGGCTGGGTGGGCGGCCACGACCTCGTCGTGGCGGCCGCGTCCACAATCGGCCAGATTCCCGCGTGGGTGCGCGAGTGCGCCGCCGAGGCGGTGCGGCGCGGCTGCCGCTTCCTCGCGGTGGGACCGCGCGACAACCCGCTCGCCGCGGTGGCCGAGCAGGCCCGCGCGCCCGCGGTGACGCTTCCTCAGGTCGGAGGGCCTCCCGACGCGGTGTGGGAGCCGGCCGCGGCGCTGCTGACGGCCGCCGAGAGGGTCGGGCTCACCGCTCCGCCCGACGCCGCCTACGAGGCCGCCGCCGTGCGGCTGGAACAGGCCGCGGCCGACTACGGTCCCACCGTCGAGACCTGGGCGAACGAGGCCAAGACCGCCGCACTGGACATCGCCGGCAGCGTTCCGCTCGTGTGCGGGGCCACCCCCGCCACCACTGCCGCGGCCGGCTATCTGGCTTCCCGGAGCGCCTCGGTGGCCGGTTATCCTGCGCTCTGCAGCCGGGCGCCCGGACTGCTCGACGGCCCGATCGCCGTCGTCGACGGGCCGTTCGGCGGCACCGGCCCGCGGTCGATCTTCGACGACCCGGTCGAGGGCGGCCCCGTGTCGGTCCGGCTGGTCCTGCTGCGCGACCCGGAGGAGGAGCCGGCCGCCGCGCGCGACCTGGACGCCGCCGCCGATGCGGCCCGTGAGCGGGGCGTCGGCGTGACCGAGTTCTCCGCTTCCGAAGCGGGCGCATTGGAACGGATTGCCGGTTTGATCGCTCTAATCGATTACGTCACTGTGTATGTAGCCCTCGCCTATGGCGATGAGCCCCCAACCCATACGCTGGTCGTGCGCTAGCGCCAGCCACGGCCGCATCTGGAGGAGATCGATGCCCGGTCCCGAGTCGCTGTCGCCGAACGACCCCGCCTCGTTCGGTGGATACAGCGTGGTCGGACGCCTCGGGAAGGGCGGCCAGGGTGTTGTCTACCTCGGCCGCGACGACGAGGGCGACGAGTTCGCCATCAAGGTCCTCAACGACCAGTGGTCCCAGGACGACGATCTCCGCAAGCGCTTCGCCAAGGAGGTGCGCGCGGCGCAGAAGGTGGCCTCGTTCTGCACCGCCGCCATCCACGACGCCCAGCTCGACGAGGACCCGCCCTACGTCGTCTCCGAGTACGTGCCCGGCAGGTCGCTGCAGGAGGTGGTCGCCGAGAAGGGGCCGCACAAGGGCGCGGGGCTGCAGCGCCTCGCGGTCTCGACCGCGACCGCGCTCGTCGCCATCCACCAGGCCGGCATCGTGCACCGCGACTTCAAGCCCGGCAACGTGCTGCTGGGCCCGGACGGCCCGCGGGTCATCGACTTCGGGATCGCGCGCGTCTCCGACGGCACCGCAACCATGACCAACTCGATCGTGGGCACGCCGTCCTACATGGCGCCCGAGCAGATCGAGGGCAAGGTGATCACCGAGAAGGTCGACATCTTCGCCTGGGGCTGCGTCATGGCGTTCGCCTCCACCGGCAACGCGCCCTTCGGCACCGACAGCGTCCCCGCCGTCGTGCACCGCGTGGTCAGCGCGCCGCCCAGCCTGAGCGGGCTGCCGGACTGGCTGCTGGGCATCGTCCAGACCTGTCTGGACAAGGACCCCGCCCGCCGGCCCTCCGCCCAGGAGCTGCTGATGCGGCTGCTCGGCCACGAGAGCACCGTCTCGACCGACGACGCCCTCAAGGAGGGTGAGCGCATCGCCGAGGGGCCGCTCAGCGGCCCGCAGACGCCCATGCCCGGTCCCGGCGCCCCGCCCGTGCAGGGCGGCCCGGTCACACCCGCGCCCAGCGGGCCGCAGACGCCCTACCCGGGCGGCTACGGCGGCCAGGGCGCAGCGATGGGCCCTCCGCCGAACGCTCCGCAGCCCACGGGCCCCCAGCAGGGCGGGTTCCCGCCCCGCCAGCCGATGTCCCCGGGTCCGCAGATGCCCGGCCCCAACCCGAACATGACCGGCGGCCCGCCCCCCGGTCCGCCGCCGACCGGTCCCAACACCATGTACGGCAACCGCGGCATGCCGACGCAGCCGCCGCCGAACATGGGGCAGCAGCGCCCGAGCCCTCCGCGGCAGCAGGCCGACGACCCGATCCTGTCGCAGGGATGGGTGGTGCCGGCGGTGCTGATCGCCATCATCATCCTGCTTCTGGTGCTCTTCCTGGTGGCGCTGAGCGGCTAGATCGTTGATGGGAGTTTCCCGAACCGGCTGCGGGCATGGCGAAGGGCGCC
>NZ_BAABIK010000024.1:0-89348 GCF_039542725.1 Streptomonospora halophila
AGGCCCTGCACCTGCTCCATGCGCACCGGTGCGCGCCGGGAGACTGCCCGATCGTGTGCGACAAGGGCTTCTCCGGAGCCGCAACCGAGGCGGCCGCCGCCGAGCTGGGACACGTGCTCATCCGCCCGGCCCGCGAGGACGAGCCCCGGCCCGCGGTGACGGTGTTCCCCTCCTGGCTGCGCCAGCGCATCGAGGCCATCATCTGGACCCTGAAGAACCAGCTCGGGCTGGAGCGCCATGCCGCCCGCACCACCGAAGGGCTGTGGGCCCGCACCTGTCAGCGCATCCTCGCCCTCAACACCGCGATCTGGCACAACTGGCTCATCGACGCCCCAGTCAAGCGGTCGCTCATCGCCTACGACCATTGACCAGCACACACAATTTCCCATCAACGATCTAGGCCGCTCCCGGCGGCCGGCCGGGAGCGGACGCGTACCCGGTGGTCGGCGCGGATTCCCCGCACTCACGGGAGATCCGCGCCGAACGGGGCTTTCCAGCCCGGGTCGTTGGTATTACCGTCACAGCAGAGCGCGCGCACCGCCCGCGGCCGCACCGCCCGATCGGCGCCCGCGCTCGCGGACCGGCGGATCCGCGCACCGGCAGCGCCGCGGATCCGCCGTTCCCATCGGCAGGGGCGCGCGGGCTCAGCCGCCGCCGGGCAGCGGCGGCAGCTCACCCGAGCGCTCGTAGGCGCCGAGCATGTCGATGCGCCGGGTGTGGCGGTCCTCGCCGCTGTAGGGGGTCTCCAAGAAGACCCGGAGGAAGGCCTCGGCCTCCTGCTCGGTGTGCATGCGGGCGCCGATCGCGACGACGTTGGCGTCGTTGTGCAGGCGGGCCAGCCGGGCGGTCTCCTCGCTCCAGGCCAGCGCGGCGCGCACGCCGGCGACCTTGTTGGCCGCCATCTGCTCGCCGTTGCCCGAACCGCCGATCACCAAACCGAGCGTCCCGGCGTCCCCCGCAACGCCCTCGGCGGCGCGCAGCACGAACGGCGGGTAGTCGTCGGCGGGGTCGTATCCGGCGGGACCGGCGTCGGCGGCCTCGTGGCCCTGCTCCTTGAGCCAGGCGACGAGGTGCTCCTTCAGCTCGAATCCCGCATGGTCACTGCCAAGGTATACACGCACGTCTTCTAGTTTCCCATGAGAAGCGCCCGCCCCGGCGCTCCTGCGCCGGTCGCGGGCGGGCGGACAGCGGGGGTCACCACCGGGCGGCCGGGCCGCCCGGACCGGTTCACAGCCCCTGGAAGAGCGACTCGCCGGTGGCGACCGTCGCGATGCCCATCCCCATGGCGGCGAAGGCGACCAGCGAGACCACCGCGATGACGTTGGCCAGGACGATGGCCTTGATGTCCTTGCTCAGCGGGCCGGCCTTCGACTCCGTCAGCTTGCTCAACTCGCACCTCGTATCGGATGACCGGACACAGGGCGCGAAGCGCCCGCCGGGAGCTTCGCACCGCTGCCGATGGTGCCATACGCCGGCGACCGCCCAGCACCGGGGCGGCGTTATCGCCGTTATCGCTGTATGCCCTTGACCTCGCAGAACTCCTCGATGCCGTGCAGGCCCCATTCGCGGCCCACGCCCGAGCGGCGGTAGCCGCCGAAGGGCAGCCGCGGCTCGACACCCGCTCCGTTGATCTTGACCTGGCCGGTGCGCAGGCGCCGCGCCACCGCGAGCGCGCGGTCGGGGTCGGCCGACCACACGGCGCCGGAGAGCCCGTAGTCGGTGTCGTTGGCGATCCGCACGGCGTCGTCCTCGGTGTCGTAGGCGATCAGCGCAAGGACGGGGCCGAAGATCTCCTCCTGGGCGATGCGCATGCCGCTGTCGACGTCGGCGAAGACGGTGGGCCGCACGAAGAAGCCGCGGTCGCGGCCCTCGGGGGCCTGAGTGCCGCCGGTCACCAGCCGGGCGCCTTCCTTCACGCCGATCTCGATGTAGTCGCGCACGCGCTCGCGCTGGGCCGCGGAGACGACCGGGCCCATGCGCACGCCCTCCTCGAAGGGGGCGCCCGGCGCGTACTTGCGCGCGGCCTCGGCGGCCGTGCGTACCGCCTCGTCGTAGTGCTCGCGCGGGACGAGCATCCGGCTCAGCGCGTCGCAGCTCTGCCCGGTGTTGCGCATGACGTCGGCCACACCGTTGTTGACGGCGGAGGAGAGGTCGGCGTCGGGCAGGATCACGTTGGCCGACTTGCCCCCCAGTTCCAGGGCGACCCTCTTGACCGTCGCCGCGGCCACCTCGCTGACCCGCTTGCCCGCCCGGCCGGAACCGGTGAAGGAGACCATGTCGACCCGCGGGTGCGCGGCGACGGCCTCGCCCACCACCGGGCCGGTGCCCGAGACGAGGTTGAACACGCCCGCAGGCAGCCCGGCGTCGTGCAGCACCTCGGTGAGGGCGTAGGCGGCCAGCGGCGCGACCTCCGTCGGCTTGAGCACGACGGTGTTGCCCGCCGCCAGCGCGGGCACGGCCTTGAGCACGATCTGGTGCAGCGGGTAGTTCCACGGCGTGATGGCGCCGACCACTCCATAAGGCTCGCGCACGACGAGGGACTCGCCCCCGCCCGGCTTCTCACCGGCGAACAGCCGCTCGCCGTGGGCTTCCACGAGTTCCAGGAAGGTGCGGAACATCAGCAGCGGGAAGCCCGTCTGCACCTTCTGCGCGAACTTCAGCGGCGCGCCGATGTCGGTGGCGATGGACTCGGCGACGCCCCCGGCCCGCTCCTGGAGCAGCTCCAGGGCGCGGGCCAGGTGCGCACAGCGCTCGGTGTAGGGCAGTGCCGACCAGGAGGGGAAGGCGGCGCCGGCCGCCTCGACGGCGCGGTCGACGTCGGAGGCCTCACCCGCCGGGACCGCGTCGACGACCTCCTCGGTCGCGGGGTCGATGACGTCGATGGCGCCGCTGGAGGCCGAAGGGGTCCAGGCGCCGTTCAGGTAGAGGGAACGCATGGCATCCACTTTCCCAGAACGGCGTTCTGGCATTCGGCTCCCCGGGCCGTTCCGGGATCGGCGGTTTCACCAGTGCGGCGGGCGCTCCTCCAGCAGCCGGTCGGTGTTGTCGTCGCGCTCGTCGCCCCAGCCGGGCCCGTACTCGTCGCGGGTGGTGTCGGGCAGGATCTCCAAGTCGTCATCGCCCAGATCCACCACGCGCTCGTCCTCGGGTGCGCTCATCCCAGGCCTTCCCGTCCGTTCGTCGGTCTCTACGGGTCGACGCCGCCGCCGCGCCGAAAGTTCCGCGCCCCGCCGGCGCCCGCGGCTACCCGGCCTCGAAGACGGGCTCGCGGTCGCGGCTGCGCTTCAACTCGAAGAACCCGTCGGTGCCGGCGACCAGCCGCACGCCGTCCCACAGCCGCGCGGCGGCCTCGCCCTTCGGCGCGGGGGTGACCACGGGGCCGAAGAAGGAGACGCCCTCCACCGAGATCACCGGTGTGCCGACCTCGTAGCCCACGCGCCGCATGCCGTCGTGGTGGGAGCGGCGCAGCTCCTGATCGTACTCCGCGGAGTCGGCGGCCTCGACGAGCTCCTCGGGCAGCCCGGCCTCGGCGAGGGCGGCGCGGTAGGTCTCGGCCGAGCGCGGCTCCTTGCGCTGGTGGATCCGGGTGCCGAGAGCGGTGTAGAGCGGACCCAGCACCTCGTTGCCGAACCGCTGCTCGGCGGCGACGGCGATGCGCACCGGACCCCAGCCGTCCCGGAGCAGCCTGGCATAGCCCTCGGAGACGTCGCGGCCCTCGTTGAGCACCCCCAGGCTCATGACATGCCAGCGCGCCTGGACGGGACGCATCCTCTCGACCTCCAGCAGCCACCGCGAAGCCAGCCACGCCCAGGGGCACACCGGGTCGAACCAGAAGTCGGCGGTGACGGTCTCGGCGCTCGCCCGCCCGTCGCTTTCAGTCACAAAAACCTCCTCGCCGCCTCGTCGTACATGTTCGCCGCGGCGCCCGTCCGCGGCGGCGGTCCGCTGCCGGCCGTACGAGGCGACCGCACGGCCGCGAGCGCACCCGCGTCCAATCGGCTGCAACCTCGGCGACCGGTTCCGCATTCCGCCGCCGCCCGTGGCAGGATCGGACGCGGCAAGCATTGCACCCCTCGGTTCCGGCGCGACCGCACCACACAGCGATGCCGCAACGGGGAACAAGCGATTCCGGCCGGCGACGACGGCGGCCTGAAGGGAGCGGATGTGGCGGGCAATCTGACACGCGAGGAGGCACGGGAGCGGGCTCGCGTCCTCACCGTCTCCTCCTACACCGTGGAGCTCGACCTCACCGGCAGCGACCAGACGTTCGAGTCACGCACGGTGGTCGGATTCGACTGCTCCGAGCCGGGTGCCGAGACCTTCATCGACCTGACCGCGCCCAGCGTGTCCTCCGTCGTGCTCAACGGGGAGGAGCTGGACCCCGCGGAGGTGTTCGACGGAGGGCGCATCAAGCTGCGCGGCCTGCGGGAGACCAACGAGCTGCGGGTACTGGCCGAGGCGGCCTACATGCGCACCGGCGAGGGCCTGCACCGCTTCGTCGACCCCGTCGACGGCCGCACCTACCTCTACACCCAGTTCGAGACGTCCGACGCGCAGCGCATGTACGCCTGCTTCGACCAGCCCGACCTCAAGGCCGCGTTCGAGCTCACCGTGTTCGCGCCGGCCGACTTCGAGGTGGTCTCCAACAGCGCTCCCGACGTCGCCGGCGAGGCGGTCGAGGACCCGGCCGGCCCCAAGTCGCGGTGGCACTTCCCCGCCACGGACCCGGTCTCGACCTACATCACCGCGCTGATCGCCGGGCCCTACCACGTGGTGCGCGACGAGCACGACGGCATCCCCCTGGGCGTCTACTGCCGGGCCTCACTGGCGGAGTACCTCGACGCCGACGCGATCCTCGAGGTGACCAAGCAGGGCTTCGACTTCTACCACGGGCTGTTCGGGCTGCGTTACCCCTTCGGAAAGTACGACCAGCTGTTCGTGCCCGAGTTCAACGCCGGGGCGATGGAGAACGCCGGGGCCGTGACCTTCCTGGAGGACTACGTCTTCCGCTCGCGGGTCACCGACGCCCGCTACGAGCGCCGCGCCGAGACCATCCTGCACGAGATGGCCCACATGTGGTTTGGCGACCTGGTCACCATGCGCTGGTGGGACGACCTGTGGCTGAACGAGTCGTTCGCGACCTTCGCCAGCGTCTACTGCCAGGTCAACGCCACGAAGTGGCCCGAGGCCTGGACCACCTTCGCCAACGTGGAGAAGGCGTGGGCGCTGCGCCAGGACCAACTGCCCTCCACCCACCCCATCGCCGCCGACATCCCCGACATGCAGGCGGTCGAGGTCAACTTCGACGGCATCACCTACGCCAAGGGCGCCTCGGTGCTCAAGCAGCTGGTGGCCTACGTCGGCGAGGACGCGTTCTTCGCCGGGGTGCGCGCCTACTTCGCCGAGCATGCCTGGGGCAACACCGTGCTGGCCGACCTGCTGCGCCACCTGGAGCAGGCCTCCGGACGCGACCTGTCGACCTGGTCGCGCGAGTGGCTGGAGACCGCCGGGGTCAACACCATGCGCGCGGAGTTCGAGGTCGGACCGGACGGCGCGTTCACGTCGTTCGCGGTGCGCCAGGAGGCGGCGGAGGAGCACCCCACGCTGCGCTCCCACCGGCTGGCGGTCGGCCTCTACGACCGCACCGACCAGGGCATCGTCCGCCGCGAGCGCGTCGAGCTGGACGTCTCCGGAGAGCGCACCGAGGTACCCGAACTGGTCGGCACGACCCGGCCCGACCTGGTACTGGTCAACGACGACGACCTCACCTTCACCAAGATCCGGTTGGACGAGCGCTCGCTGCGCACCGTCGTCGAGGGCGCGGGCGAGATCGCCGAGTCGCTGCCGCGCGCGCTGTCGTTCTCCGCGGCCTGGGACATGACCCGCGACGCCGAGATGGCCGCCCGCGACTACGTGCGGCTGGTCGTCTCGGGCATCGGCGGTGTCAGCGACGTGATGGTGGTGCAGTCGCTACTGCGCCAGGCCGTCGCGGCGCTGCACAACTACACCGACCCGGCCTGGCGCGAGCGCGGGTTCGACCTGCTCGCCGGCCGCCTGCGCGACCTGCTCACCTCGGCCGAGCCGGGCGGCGACCTGCAACTGGCCTACGCCAACGGGTTCGCCGAGGCCGCTGTCGGCGGCGAGCACCTGTCGCTGCTGCAGGGGCTTTTGGACGGGGCGATCACCGTCGACGGCCTGACCATCGACACCGACCTGCGCTGGACGCTCCTGCGCAGACTGGTCGCCGCCGGGCGGGCCGGCGAGAAGGAGATCGCCGCCGAGCTCGACCTGGACCCCACCGCCACCGGCGAGCGCCAGGCGGCCGGCTGCCGCGCGGCGATCCCCACGCCCGACGCCAAGGCCCGGGCCTGGGACCGGATCCGCTCGGGCGAGATGGCCAACGCCGAGTTCCGCGCCACACTCGCCGGCTTCACCGAACCCTCCCAGCGCGAGCTGTACCGGCCCTACGTCGACCGCTACTTCGACCAGCTGGAGCCGGCCTGGCGCGAATGGACCGGCGAGTTCGCCCAGACGTTCGCGGAGATGGCCTACCCCCGCCACCTGGTGGAGGAGGAGACCATCCGGCGCACCGAGGACTGCATCGAGAAGCAGCAGCCCGCGCCGGCGCTGCGCCGCCTGCTCGTCGAGGGCGCGGCGGGCGTGCGCCGGGCGCTGGACGCCCAGCGCTGCGACGCCCGGGCCGCCGACTAGCACCCGGCCCGCTCCGGCCGGCGGGGCGCGCGGCACGGCCGCGCGCCCCGTTCGCGTGTACGGACGGGGCGCGTCCGCACGGGGGCCGGCCGGCGAGCGGGGCCGCGCGGCACGGCCCGGCTCAGGACTCCAGGAAGGACGGTTCGATCAGCGGGCGCAGCGTCCGGCGCGCGTGCTCGGCCAGGCGCGGGTCGGCCATCAGCTCGTCGAGCAGGACCGGCTCCCCCTCGGCGGTGGTCAGCGGGATGCGCCAGTTGGGGTAGGCGTCGCTGGTCCCCGGCTGGTTCTGCATCCGCCGGTCGCCCACTACGTCGGCCAGCGAGATCCCGATCATGTGCGCCGGCGTGCGCACGAGGTAGGCGTGCAGCGCGGAGACGACCGACGCGGGTTCGGAGAGCAGGTCGGCGTCGGGCTCCAGCAGGCCCAGTTCCACCAGGCGGTCGCGCCAGGCCGCCACCTGCGCCTCGGCGTCGGCGCGTTCGGCGGCGGCGGAGCGGCCGAGCAGCCCCAGGTGGTCCCGCAGCTCCACGTGCTCGGCGGAGAGGTAGGAGGCCACCGGCGGCAGGTCGTGGGTGGCCACGGTGGCCAGGCAGTCGGGGCGCCACTCCTCGGGGCGGCGGGGGCTGCCGTCGTCCCGGCGCTCGAACCACAGCACCGACGTCCCCAGCACGCCGCGCTCGCCGAGGTGGTCGCGCACCCACGGCTCGACCGTGCCCAGGTCCTCGCCCACCACGGTGGCGCCGAACTCGTGGGCGGCCAGCAGGAGGCTGCCGACCATGCCCTCGTGGTCGTAGCGCACATAGGTGCCCTGGTCGGGCGCCGCCCCCTCGGGCACCCACCACAGCCGGAACAGGCCCATCACGTGGTCCATGCGCAGCCCGCCGGCGTGCCGCAGCGCCTGGCCGAGCACCTGGCGGAAGGGCGCGTAGGCCCGCTCGGCCAGGCGGACCGGATGCCACGGCGGCTGGCCCCAGTCCTGGCCGTGCTGGTTGAACTCGTCGGGAGGCGCGCCCACGCTGACGCCGGGCGCAAGCGAGTCGGCGTACATCCACGCGTCGGCTCCGCCGGGCTGCACCCCCACCGCCACGTCGTGCACGATGCCCACGGCCATGCCGGCGGCGCGCGCTCCGGCCTGGGCCGCGGCGAGCTGGTCGTCGAGGATCCACTGCAGCCAGCGGTGGAACTCCACACCCGGCCAGCGGCGCAGCGCTTCAGCGCCGACCTCGTGGCTGGAGACGTCGCGCAGCCCCGCCGGCCAGGCGCGGTAGTCGCGGCCGTGCTCCTCGGCCAGGGCGCACCAGGTGGCGTACTCGACCAGCGCGGCGCCCTCGCGGGACAGGAAGGCCTGGTAAGCGGCTTCGCGGGCGGGTGCGCGCGGCACCTGGAAGAGCATGCTCAGCGCGGCGCGCTTGGCGTCCCAGACGGCGTCGCGGTCGAGGAGGTCGGCGGTGCGGGCGTGCTCCCGCAGCGGCCGCGCCAGGCGCTGGATGGACTCGCGCTGGGCGGGCTCCAGGGCGGCGTACTCGGGGATGTCCTCGATGCGGATGTTGAGCGGGCCGCCGTAGCGGCGGCTGACGGGGAAGTAGGGCGAGGGCTCGATGGGGTTGACGGGCTCGGTGGCGTGCAGCGGGTTGACCAGGGTGAAGTCGGCTCCCAGGTCGCGCGCGCTCCAGTCGGCGAGCTCCGCGAGGTCGCGCAGGTCGCCCATGCCCCAGGAGGCGCGCGAACGCAGCGAGTAGAGCTGGGCCATCATGCCCCAGACCCGGCGCTCCCCGGGGCGGGGGTCGAGCCGGTCCGGCACCACCAGCAGCGGGGCCTGCTGGCGCACCGCCCCGTTCTCCACGTGCAGGGTGTGCCTGCCCAGCGGCAGGCGCGGGCCGGGTTCGCTCCAGCCGCCGCCCGCCTTCTCCACCCAGCAGCGCGACTGGTCGGGCAGCGGCAGCTGCGGGGGGCGGCCCACCCGCGTGACCACGCAGGGGGGCAGCAGCCGCGTGGCCTGGCGTGCCCAGTGCGCCTCCAAGGCGGTGCGGGGCGAGGAGGCGTCGACGCCCATTGAGCCCAGCACATGGCGCAGCGTGTCGACCGGGACGTACACGCGGCCGCCGCGCCAGTCCTCGTAGGTGGTAGCCACGCCGTATTCTTCGGCCAGCCGGGCCAGCTCCGCATCGCTCACAGACAACGATAATGCCGCACCACGCGGATTCGTGGCGGCTGCGCCATGCCCGCTCCCGCTTTCCCGGCAGGTGAATGTGAGGTTTGCCGGGAAAGCGCATTAAATTCCTATTGCCACTTCTTCTGGTGCATTCTCCCGATACGATGCCGACAATGCTCGCCTCCTACCGCCGGCTCTTCGCGGTTCCCCATCTGCCGGCTCTGCTGTTCTGGTCGCTGTGCGCGCGGCTGCAGCTGGGCGGCCTGCCGATCGCGGTGACGTTCCTGGTGGCCGGCTGGACGGGCTCCTACGGCCTGGCGGGGCTGGTCGCGGGCGGGCTGACGGTGGGAACGGCGGTGGCGGGCCCCTTGCGGGGGCGCCTCGCCGACCGCCGCTCCAAGGCGCGGCTGATGCTCACCTCGGCGGCGGTCTACGGCGCCGGGCTGGCCGGGCTGGCGCTGCTGCCCGCGGAGCTGTGGTGGGCCTCGGTGCCGCTGGCGCTGGCCACCGGGCTGTTCCAGCCCCCGGCGACCCAGATCGCGCGCTCGATCTGGCCGCGCATCACCTCCGGCCCGACCCGCCAGACCATGTTCGCCGCCGAGGCCACGCTGCAGGAGCTGCTGTTCATTGCGGGACCTCTGCTGGCGGCGGCCGCCGTGGCGCTGGGCGGCGGCCGCCTCGGGGTGGCGGTGATGGCCGTGCTGCCGTGTCTGGGCGCCGCCGGATTCGCGTGGAGCCTGCGGCGAGCGGGGCTGTCGGAGCCCCTGCCCGCCGATCCCGCCGGAGCGGACGGGGGCCCGGAGCACAGCGCGGCCCGCTCGCTGCTGCGGAACCCGCAGATCGCGCTGGTGCTGGGCATGACGGCGCTGCTGGCGGTCGGCCTGGGCGCGGTGGATCTGACCATGGTGGCGTGGGCGCGCGAGATGGGGTCGCCGGGCTTCGCCGGAGCGCTGATGGCGGTCTACGCCGCAGGCTCGGGCGTGGGCGGGCTGCTCTCGGGCGCCTTCACCGGACCGCCCCGGCCGGCGCGGCGCGCGCTGGGCACCGCGGCCGGCGCGGCGCTGCTCGTCCCGCTGCTGCCGCCGCTGCTGCAGCTGCCGTCGCCGTGGCTGCTGACACCGGTCCTGTTCGCGGGCGGCCTGGCCATCGCGCCGACGATCGCCGCGGTGACCGAGCGCCTGGGCGACGCCGCGCCCGCGAGCCGCAGGGGCGAGGCCTACGGCTGGCTCGCTTCGGGGATCACCGCGGGGATCTCCCTCGCGGCGCCGATGACCGGCTGGCTCATCGACGCGGGCGGGGTCACCGCCGGCGCCGCGGGTGCGGCGATCGCGGCGGGCCTGGCGGCGCTGGCCTCGCTGGGCCTGCGCTCGACCGCCGTCCGCCCGGAGGCCGTCACCCCTGCCACACCGGCGGCCGGCGGTCCGCCCACGGACGCGCCGCCTCCAGCTGGGCCGCAAGCGAAAGCAGAGTAGGTTCGCCGCCCGGCCGGCCGGTGAAGCCGACGCCCACCGGTAGCCCCTGCGGGGTCCAGTGCAGGGGGACGCTCACCGACGGCTGGCCGGTGATGTTGGCCGGCGAGGTGAACGGCGCGTACTCCGTCATCAGGCGCATCTCCTCGGCGGGGTCGTCGCCGAAGTGGCCCACCTCGACCGGGGGCGCGGCCGTGACCGGGCCGAGCACGGCGTCGTAGGGCAGCACGCGCGGCAGGAGCGCGCGCACGCTGTTCTGCAGCCGGGCGACGGCGCCCATGTAGTCGGCGACCGAGGACCGGGCGGCGCGCTCGCGCAGATGGCGCGTGAGCGGGCGCAGCCGGTGCTCCTCAGCCGGGTCGATCCGCTCGGCGGCCGCCATCGCCGCCCAGACGAGCGCGAAGTCCTCCAGCATGGCCGTGTCGGCGGGCGGGTCGATCTCCTCGACGTCGTGGCCGAGGTCGGCCAGGAGCTTGGCGGTCTCCTCGCAGGCGGCCCGGACCTCGGGGTCGACGGGCGCGCCGGGCACCGGCGAGGTGCAGTAGCGGCCGATGCGCAGCCGTCCGGGCTCGCGAAGCGCGTGGCCGAGGAAGGTCTCCCCCGGTCCCAGCGGCGGTGCGGTGAAATAGTCGCCGGGGCGGTTGACCGAGATGATGTCAAGCACCAGGGCGGCGTCGGCGACGGTGCGGGCGATCGGTCCGGCGGTGGCGAGCCCGATGAAGTCGGGTTTGACCGGTCCCTGGGTCACCCGCCCGCGGGTGGGCTTGATCCCGAACACGCCGCAGGCGCCGGCCGGGATGCGGATGGAGCCGCCGCCGTCGCTCGCGTGGGCCGCCGGGGCGAGCCCCGCGGCCACGGCCGCGGCCGCCCCGCCGCTGGACCCTCCGGCCGAGCGGGAGAGGTCCCACGGTGTGCGTGCGGCGGGGGCGAGGTCGTTCTCGGTGTAGCAGGCGCAGCCGAACTCCGGGGTGTTGGTCTTGCCGGTGAACACGGCGCCGGCCGCGCGCAGCTCGGCGACCACGTCGGAGTCGGTGTCGGCGATGCGGTCGGCGTGGACGGCCGAGCCCGAGGTGTGCGGCAGGCCCGCCACGGGGTCCAGATCCTTGATCGGAATCGGCACGCCCAGAAGCGGAGGGGGTTCGCCCGGCGTGTCGGAGAGCGCCTCCTCCTCCGCCTTTCGGGCCTGGTCGCGCGCGGATTCACCCGTAACCGCAATGAATGCCCCGAGTTGCCGATCGAGGCGCTCGATACGCGTGAGGTAGTGCTCCGCAATCTCCACCGGGGAGACTTCGCGGCGCCGGACGGCCTCGGCCTGCTGGATCGCCGTCAGCTCGTGGATCTCGGCCATGCGACCAGAGCGTAGTCCGCAACAGGCGGTGTTAGAACCGCTCGGCCCGGGGATGCTGTCGAAGGTGCCTCTCTAGAGAAGCAGGGGGAAGGACTGTCTTTCCCCGAAGCAACCGTATGCACACGTGAGAATGCACCAGAGGCCGGGGAAGTAAAGTGTGAGATTCGATGTACTAGGACTCGCATATGGATCGAACTACTCTTTCCAGCGTGGATTCGGCAACCTCAGTCAACGGCGCCGCGCAGCAGAGCCGCTCCGGTTCGCCCTTCAGTAGTTCCCGCGACACGAGTTCCAGGGGCACCGGCACATCGCAGGCCACGGCCCGCAAGACCTACGGTGCGCTGACCTCGGCATCGGGTCGGCGCTGGCTGCTGCGCGGCGGCGCCGCGGCAGCCGCCGGCGCGGTCGGCGGCTTCCTCACCCAGGACTGGCGGATCGGCGCCACGTTCGCCGCGGCCGCGCTCGTCGCCCTCATCGTCCACTCCTCTCGGCGCTACTCCGAGGTCCCGCGCTGGCGCAGGGCCTCCGCGGCGCAGCGCCGCACCGAGGCCCAACTGCGGGTGATGAAGCGCTTGGGCTACCGCGTCCTGCACGCCCGCGGCATCCCCGGCGGCAACGGCCAGATCGACCACTTCATCGTGGGCCGGCGCGGCGCGTTCGCGATCGACTCCGAGGCCTGGGACAAGCGCCTGCCGCTGCGCAACAAGCTGGAGAAGCTCTACCACGGGAAGTTCTCCAAGAACGAGCGCATCGACGAGGCACTGGAGGAGGCGCGCACCGCCGAGCGCCTCATCGCCGAGCGCCTCGGCCGCGACATTCGGGTGCGCCCCTCGCTGGCGATCTACGGCCCCACCCTGCCCTGGGACAGCCACAACCTGCGCGGCGTCGACGTCATCGCCGGCACGAAGGTCCGCAAGTGGCTGCGCGGCGGCAACGACCGGCTGTCCGACAAGGAGATCGAGGAGATCGCCAGCGCCGCCGAGACCGTGCTGCCGGCCCGCTACTGAGCCGCCGGAGCCGCCCGGAACCGCCCTTCACCCGCCCCTTCCATCCGCCGCACCGACACGCCCGCCGAACGCGCCGGACCGCCGAGGTCCGGCGCGTTCGGCGTCCGCGGACCGCTCCCCGGGCGCACTTCCTCGCACTATCTCACCATGCGGACACCCGATCTTTGGTGCCGAGACGTTTCCGGTCCTCGGCGGGGCTACCATCGGAGGGGAAGACATGTCGTCAACGCCCCTGGCGTCGATGGGAGCACCCCATGCCCGCGCTGCGCTCACGCACCGTCACCCACGGCAGGAACATGGCAGGCGCGCGCGCCCTCATGCGCGCGTCCGGCGTGGAACGCGAGGACTTCGGCAAGCCGATCGTCGCGATCGCCAACAGCTTCACGCAGTTCGTGCCGGGCCACGTCCACCTCCGCGAGGTCGCCGACGTCGTCGCCGGATCCGTGCGCGAGGCCGGCGGAGTACCGCGGGAGTTCAACACCATCGCCGTCGACGACGGCATCGCCATGGGCCACGGCGGCATGCTCTACTCGCTGCCCAGCCGCGAGCTGATCGCCGACGCCGTGGAGTACATGGTCAACGCCCACTGCGCCGACG
This sequence comes from Streptomonospora halophila, assembly GCF_039542725.1. NCBI lineage: Bacteria > Bacillati > Actinomycetota > Actinomycetes > Streptosporangiales > Nocardiopsidaceae > Streptomonospora > Streptomonospora halophila. The sequence goes on from NZ_BAABIK010000024.1 coordinate 13,285, forward strand.
CGCTGGTGTGCGTGTCCAACTGCGACAAGATCACGCCCGGCATGCTGCTCGCGGCGATGCGGCTGAACATCCCCACTGTCTTCGTCTCGGGCGGGCCGATGGAGGCCGGCAAGGCCACGGTGGTCAACGGCACCGCCGTCACCGAGCGCAAGCTGGACCTGATCGACGCGATGGTGGCCTCGGCCGACGAGAGCGTCTCCCAGTCCCAGCTCGACGAGATGGAGGAGGCCGCCTGCCCCACCTGCGGCTCCTGCTCGGGCATGTTCACCGCCAACTCGATGAACTGCCTGACCGAGGCCATGGGCCTGGCCCTGCCGGGCAACGGCACGGTGCTGGCCACGCACGTCGACCGCAAGCGCCTCTACGAGGGCGCCGGAGGCAAGGTCGTCGAGGCCGCCCGCCGCTACTACGAGCAGGACGACTCCTCGGTGCTGCCGCTGTCCGTCGCCTCGCCCGCGGCCTTCGCCAACGCCATGGCGCTGGACATCGCCATGGGCGGCTCCACCAACACCATCCTGCACCTGCTGGCCGCGGCCACCGAGGCGGGCGTGAAGTTCGGCCTGCCCGACATCGACGAGCTCTCGCGCCGGGTGCCCTGCCTGTGCAAGGTCGCGCCGAACACCGACAAGTACCACATCGAGGACGTGCACCGGGCGGGCGGAATCCCCGCCATCATGAGCGAGCTGGCCCGCGGCGGGCTGGTGGACACCTCGGTGCCCACGGTGCACGGCGCCACCCTCGGCGAGTACCTGGCCCATTGGGACATCACCGCCGATACCTGCGACGAGGACGCGCGCGACCTCTTCCACGCGGCGCCCGGCGGCAAGCGCACCACGCAGGCCTACTCGCAGGACACCCGGTGGGAGACCCTCGACACCGACCGCGAGGCCGGGTGCATCCGCGACGTCGCCCACGCCTACACCGCCGACGGCGGACTGGCCGTCCTCTACGGCAACCTCGCGCCCGACGGCGCCATCGTCAAGACCGCGGGCGTCGAGGAGGAGCTCTACACCTTCACCGGGCCGGCGAAGGTGTTCGAGAGCCAGGAGGACGCCGTCGACGGCATCCTGAACAAGCGGATCGAGCCCGGCGACGTGGTCGTCATCCGCTACGAGGGCCCCAAGGGCGGTCCCGGCATGCAGGAGATGCTCTACCCGACGAGCTTTTTGAAGGGGCGCGGCCTGGGCAAGGCCTGCGCGCTGATCACCGACGGCCGGTTCTCCGGGGGCACCTCGGGGCTGTCCATCGGCCACGCCTCGCCCGAGGCGGCCCAGGGCGGCGACATCGCCCTGGTGCGCGACGGCGACACCGTGGTCATCGACATCCCCAACCGCTCGATGCGGCTGGACGTGGCGGGCGAGGAGCTGGACTCCCGGCGCGCGGCCCTGCTCGACGAGCTGGGCACGTTCCGCCCCCGCGACCGGGAGCGCCCGGTCACCCAGGCGCTGCGCGCCTACGCCGCGATGGCCACCTCGGCCTCCACCGGCGCGGCGCGCGACGTCGCCCAGATCGAGGGCTAACCTCCGCAGCACCCCCCGCCGCAGCAGCCGCCCGCGGCGGGCGCCGGGGCCGCTCCGCCCACGGCGACGGTGGACAGCAGCTTGACCGTGTCGTCGTGGCCGCGGGAGCACGCCGCGGGCTCGGCCGACTCCGCCATCGGGCGGGAGCGCTCGAACGTCTCGCCGCATTCGCGGCAGCGGAACTCATAGCGTGGCATGCGAACAAGAATAAGCGCCCGGCGGCGAGTGGGACCGTTCAGGCCCGCCGTCGGGCGCCCGCATCGTATGGCGCGCCGCCCGCGACCGCCCGCACGCCCCCGGATGCCCCCGGATGCCGGGGCGGGGTCGCTTCAGCGGGTCAGGCGGCCGCCCGCGCCATGTACGGCGCCCACTGCGGGTCGCCGTGGTTCTCGCCGTTGATGAGCCGCCAGTGCAGCCCGCGGGGAACGGTCGGGGTGACGTTCAGCTTCCAGCCGAGCTCGTCGAGCAGCCGGTCGGCCTTGCGGTGGTTGCACGGCTTGCAGGAGGCCACTACGTTCTCCCATACGTGCGCACCGCCCCGGCTTCGGGGGATGACGTGGTCGATGGTCTCGGCCCGCTTTCCGCAGTAGGCGCAGTGGTTGCCGTCGCGGCGCATCAGCGCCACCCGCGTGAGGGGGACGCGGCGCCGGTACGGAACCCTGATGTAGCGTCGGAGCCGGATGACCGAGGGCACCGAGAGCGCGGTGGTGGCCGAGTGCAGGGCGGTGCCGCCGGCGTCGCCGTGCACCACCTCGGCCTTGTCCCGAAGCACGAGCAGGATCGCCCGCCGCAGCGGTACCGTGGTCAGCGGCTCGTAGCTGGCGTTGAGCAGCAGCACATGGCGGTGTAGTGAGCCGCCCTCCGTACTGCGCGCGCCGCTCACGGCTTCTCCCCGACCGCCGCTGCGGGCGGCCGTGTCTCATCCCCGGCAAGCCGATCGGCCAGCCAGGAGGCCTCCTTGTCGACCGGTCGGATGACCGGTGGTGTTCGCGTTGCCACACGGACCTCCCGTGGGTGGTTCCCGCCGAGTAACGTCCCGCATTCAGTGTGCTTGGTCGGACCGCTCCGCCGCCACCCCAATTATGTGGAGGCGGCGAAAACCACCGGGTAATCCATGGTCGTGCCGGGGCGTCCGGCCGTGTCCGAGGCGCGCCGCGCCGGGCGGATAGAGTTCTGGACATGCCTGAACCTCGCTATCCCGCCGCCGAGCGCACCGACTGCGTTGAGGTCCTGCACGGGCGAAGCGTCGCCGACCCCTACCGCTGGCTGGAGGAGCCCCGCTCCCCGGAGTCCAAGGAGTGGAGCGACGCCCAGGACGCCCTGTACGTCGAGCAGGCACGGCGGTGGCCGGGGCGCGAGGACTTCGCCGAGGACATCCGGGCGCTGCTCGGCGCGGGGTTCGTCGGCGCGCCGGCCTGGCGGGGCGACCGCTGCCTGTTCATGCGGCGTACGGGCGAGCAGGAGCACGGTGTGCTGTACCTGGCCGAGCCCGGTTCCGGCTTGGGCGCGGCGCGCGAGCGCCCGCTGATCGACCCGGTGGCGCTGGATCCGAGCGGCCGCACCACGCTGGACTCCTGGCGGCCCGATCCCGAAGGGCGGCTGCTGGCCTACCAGCTCTCGGCGGGCGGCGACGAGGAGTCGCTGCTGCGGGTCATGGACGTCGACACCGGCGCGGTCGTCGACGGGCCCATCGAGCGGTGCCGCTACTCGCCGGTGGCGTGGCTGCCCGGCGGCGAGGCGTTCTACTACGTGCGCCGCCTCGCGCCCGGGCAGGTGCCCGAGGGCGACGAGCAGTACCACCGCCGCGTCTACCTGCACCGCGTCGGCACGCCCACCGACCAGGACGTGCTGGTCTTCGGCGAGGGCCGGGACAAGACCGAGCACTACGGGGTCGAGGTCAGCCGGGACGGACGCTGGCTGGTGCTGACGGCCGCCAAGGGGACCTCGGCGAGCAACGACGCCTGGATCGCCGACCTGGCCGAGGACGGATGGGAGCGGCCGCGCTTCGTCACCGTCCAGGAGGGCCACGACGCCGAGGTCCTGCCGTCGGTGGGCCGCGACGGGCGGATGTACGTGTTCACCGACCGCGGCGCTCCGCGGGGGCGGCTGTGCGTGGCCGACCCGCGTACGCCCGGCCCCGAGCGCTGGCGCACGCTCGTGGCGGCCGATCCCGACGCCGTGCTGATGGATTTCGCGGTTCTGGACGGGCCGCAATCGGACGGAGGCGTGCTGCTGGTGTCGTGGCAGCGCCATGCCATCAGCGAGGTCACCGTGCACGACCTCGAAACCGGCGCACGCCGCGGCGCGGTGGAGCTTCCGGGGCTGGGGTCGGTCGGGGGGTTCACGGCACGGCCGGAGGGCGGGCACGAGGCCTGGTTCGGCTACACCGACACCACCTCGCCGACGTCGGTCTACGCCTACGACGCGCGCGAGGGGCGGCTGTCGCTGTGGGCGGCGGCCCCCGGCGCGCCCGAGGTGCCCGACGTCCGCACCGAGCAGGTCGCCTTCACCTCGCGCGACGGTACGGCGGTGCGCATGCTGGTGGTCTCCCCCGCCGGTGAGGAGCGGCCGCGCCCGGCGATCCTCTACGGTTACGGCGGCTTCCGGATCGCGATGACGCCCGGCTACTCCGCGACCGCCCTGAGCTGGGTGCGCGCCGGCGGCGTCTACGCGGTGGCCAACCTGCGGGGCGGGCTGGAGGAAGGCGAGGAGTGGCACCGCGCGGGCATGCTCGGCGCCAAGCAGAACGTCTTCGACGACTGCGCGGCGGCGGCCGAGCACCTGATCGAGTCCGGCCGCACCACGCCCGGACAGCTCGCGGTGATGGGCGGCAGCAACGGGGGCCTGCTGGTCGGAGCGGCCCTCACGCAGCGGCCCGACCTGTTCGCCGCAGCGGTGTGCTCGGCCCCGCTGCTGGACATGGTGCGCTATGAGCGCTTCGGACTGGGCGAGCTGTGGAACGTCGAGTACGGCAGCGCGTCCGATCCCGAGGCGCTGGGCTGGCTGCTGGACTACTCCCCCTACCACCGGGTGGCCGACGGCACGGTGTATCCGGCGACCCTGTTCACCGTCTTCGACAACGACAGCCGGGTCGACCCCATGCACGCCCGGAAGATGTGCGCCGCCCTGCAGCACGCGACCGCCGCCCCGCTGCGGGAGCGGCCCGTCCTGCTGCGCCGGGAGTCCGAGGTCGGCCACAGCACCCGGGCGATCTCCCGCACGATCGGCCTCAGCGCCGACCAGTTGGCTTTTCTCGCCCTCTTCACCGGGTTGGAGACCGCCCCGGAATGAGCGGGGCCGCGCCGCCTCGGCACGGCCCCGGCGGCCGTGCGGGCCGCGGGGGCCGATAGCGTTGGCGGACGGGCACGGGGTATGTGTCCGCACAGTCGCCGTCGGGAGGGTGGATCGCCGTGGTGGAGGCCGCTACGCAGGCTGACGCGCCGAAGCAGGCCGGCGGGCCGCGCCGGCACGTCTTCCACGCGCAGGTGCGCTTCGCCGACCTGGATCCGCTGAACCACGTCAACAACGTGCGGATGCTGACCTACCTCGAGGACGCCCGCATCGCGTTCCTGCGGCCGGACTCCGGGTCCGGGCGGCCCAGCCCGTTCGGCGGGCTGGTCGTGGCCCGCCACGAGATCGACTACCTCAAACCGATCCTGCTGCGCAGCGATCCGGTCCGCGTCGAGACGCGGGTGACCGAGGTCCGCAACGCCAGCTTCCGGCTGGCCTACGAGATCTGCGACGACGACCACGTCTACGCCCGCGCGATCTCGGTCCTCGTCGGCTACGACGTGCAGGGCCAGTCCATCCGCCGCCTCGACCAGGACGAGCGCGACTACCTCGACGACTTCCTGCTGCCCGAGGGCTGAGCGCCGCGGGGGGCGCCTCGACGCGGCTTCGCCCCCCGGGGCGGCCGGAAGGGGCCACCCGGCCGCCCCGGCGAGCCGGACATCGGGTCTGCGGCCTGCGCGCCCGCAAAGCGCGTGCGCGCAGGGTGGAGCGGCACCGCCGGGTCGTTCGCCCAGACAGCCGCCGGCGGCTCCGGGCCGAGGCGGCCCCAAGATCCAGCTCGTGGGACCGGACGTTACGCTAGGCCCGTGACAGGCGAAAAGACGAACGCACGGTGGCTCGTCGCCGCCCTGACCGGTTGCACGGTACTCACCTCAGGGTGCATGGCCCCCGTCGACCCCGGCGAGCTTCCCGGCGTATACCGCAGCGACGCGGCCGGCGGCGAGGTGGAGCTCGATCCCGGCGGGACGTTCACCGCCACCGCCGTAGTGACGGGCGTGTACCCCGGCGCCTCCGACTTCAGCGGCACGTGGGAGTTCATCGACAACCCGGCTTCCGACGACTTCGTCTACCTGTCGCTCGACGAGAGTGCACCCGGCAGGATCTCCGGCATCCAGCTCTACGCGACCGGCGGCGGAGAGCTGGCGTTCAGAGGCGATCCGGACGGGCCTCCGTCCATGGTGCTCACCAAGGTCCCCGAGCCGTAGGTCGTGCGTGCCGGTCCGGCGCGCCGGTGGCTGCGGCCCTGAGCTCCGGCCGAAGCCACCGGATGTCCGGGCAGGACGCCGGCACCGCCGTCCCCCTGTTACCCGCGAAACCGCACCTGTGGCGCGGCGGCCGCGGCCGCCGCCCAACAACGCTTCCCGGCACCTCCCGGACCGCCGCTTCCCGGCGCCTCGGTCGACGGTGCTGACCAGGACGGCGCGGCGCTCGAACGCCGCCGGTGCGGCCCGGCGGCGGGTAGAGGACCCTCCGATACCGGACCCCGGCCAAATTCCGATAATTTTCGGGATTTCACCCGCCATCGCACTCACTCATTCGGCGGTTGCGGCTGAGCTGATCCCGCCGCAGCGAACCCATCGCCCTTTGATCTGCGCAAACGCGCTCCTGACCAGCGACTGACCGCGCCCCCTGTTCCGCAATATTTCCGGAAAGTATTGACAACTTATCGGAATCGGGCCAACACTGTCTGTTCGTGACCGAACCAACGTCGACCGGGATCGCCCCCGCGATCCGCCCTAGCGGCCGCCGACCGGACGCGAGCGGGCCTCCCCCCGCCGCCCTGTCCGGCTCCGGCGCCCGGCGCCGCACCGCCGGCAGCCGGAACGCCGCCGGGTCGCATCCCCCAAAGTCCGGCCCTGCCGGCTTCGACCAGGAGGAGACACGCAGATGAACGAGCCCCAGAACCACGGGATCAGCCGCCGGAGACTCATCGGCGGCGCCGGCGCCGCGGCGCTCGCCGTACCCGCCGCGGCGATGCTTCCCGGCACCGCCCTCGCCGACACGACCATCACCTCCAACCAGACCGGCATGCACAACGGCTACTACTACTCGTTCTGGTCCGACGGCGGCGGATGGGTGTCCATGACCCTGAGCTCCGGCGGAAGCTACCGGATGTCCTGGCAGGACACCGGGAACTTCGTCTGCGGCAAGGGCTGGAGCAACGGCGGCCGCAGGACCGTGCACTACTCCGGCGGCTTCAACCCCTCCGGCAACGGCTACCTCTGCCTCTACGGGTGGACGTCGAACCCGCTCGTCGAGTACTACATCGTCGACAACTGGGGCAACTACCGGCCCGAAGGCGAGTACCGGGGCGCCGTCAGCAGCGACGGCGGCACCTACGACATCTACCGCACGATGCGCTACGACGCCCCCTCCGTGGAAGGCACCGCGACCTTCCCCCAGTTCTGGAGCGTCCGCCGGTCGAAGAAGACCGGCGGCACCATCACCACCGGAAACCACTTCAACGCGTGGGCCCGAAGCGGCATGAACCTCGGCAGCTTCGACTACTACATGATCATGGCGACCGAGGGCTACCAGAGCAGCGGCAGCTCCAACATCTCGGTCAGCTGACCCCCGGACCTCCGGCGCACGACGCCGCCGGTTGACCCCCTCCCCTTGCACCCGAGAGACCGCACCTGTGGCGCGGCGGCCGCGGCCGCCGCGCCACAGCGCCTCCCGCGGCCTTGCGCGGCCTTGGCACCGCCCGCTGCCCGGCGATCCCCGCCGCGTCCCCGCTCAACGGTGCTGACTAGGCTGACCCGGTGCGCAACAGGCGTTGGATCATCCTGTGTATCGCCGTCGTATCGCAGGTCGCGAGTGTCGGGGCGCTGTTCGGGGTGCCGTTCGTGCTGCCGGAGCTGCGCGAGGCGTTCGGGCTGAGCATCGCCCAGGCCGGGACGCTGGCCGGACTGCCCGCGCTCGGACTGCTGACGACCCTGTTCGGCTGGGGCGTGGTCATCGACCGCTACGGCGAGCGGTTCACGATGGCGGCCAGCCTGGCGCTGACCGCGGGCTGCCTCGCACTGCTGGGCACCGTCGACGGCGTGTTCGGCGCCGGAGCCGTCCTTGTGTGCGTCGGCGCCGCCGGCGGCCCGGTCAACGCCGCCGGGGGACGCCTGGTGATGTCGTGGTTCGAAATCCGCCGGCGCGGCCTGGCGATGGGCATCCGCCAGACCGCCCAGCCGATCGGCGTCGGCGGATCGGCCGCGCTGATGCCGCTCGTCGCCGAGCGCTGGGGGTTCGTCGCCGCGATGACGCTGCCCGCCGCTCTCGCGATCGTCATGGTCCCGCTGGTGCTGGTCTTCGCCCGCCCTCCCCGGACGGCCGGGGACGCCGCCGACGACCAGGGCGCCCGAGGAGACGCCGCGCCGACCGCCGACGACTCCCCCGCCGCCAAACCCGCCGCGCGCTCCCCCTACCGGCACGCGGTGATCTGGCGCGTCCACGGCGCCAGCATGCTGCTGGGCGTGCCGCAGTTCAGCGTCATGACCTACGCGCTCGTCTACCTGGTGAGCGAGCACGGGTGGTCGGCGCCCGCCGCGGGCGCCGCGGTGGCGGTGACGCAGGCCTGCGGAGCGGTGAACCGGATGCTGCTGGGCGTCGTGTCCGACCGGCTGGGCAGCCGCCTGCGGCCGGTCCGCGTGCTCGCGCTCCTCTCCGCGGCGGCGCTTCTCCTGCTGTCGCTCTCGCCTGCGCTCGTCCCGGACGCCGCGGTGCCGCTGCTGCTGGCCTGCCTGGTACTCGCGGTGAGCCACAACGGCCTGACCTTCACCGCCGTCGCCGAGACCGCGGGCATGGCCTGGTCCGGACGCGCGATGGCCGCGCAGAACTCGCTGCAGGCCCTGAGCAACACCGTGGCCCCCGTGCTCATGGGCCTGGTGATCACGTGGCTGGGGATCGACGCGGTCTACGCCGCGGCGGCGCTTTTCTGCACGGCCGCGGCGGCGGTGGTACCCGCGCCCGCCCGCCGGGGGCTGCGCAGGCCCCGGCCGGCCGGCTGAGCGCCGGGCTCCGGGCGGCCCCGGCTACCGGCCCCCGCCGCCCCGCCCGCCGGCGCCGGGAGAGGCGGCGATCCGGGCTTCGACTCCGTCCAGGACGAGGTCCGGTCCGAGCTCGGAACGGCCGCCTACCTCGCCAGGTGGGCGCTGCTCGGCGAGTCCGAGGCGGACCGCGCGCTCGACCTGCTCCGGGCTCCGGGCATGGACACCGGCGTCCTCGGCTACGGCCGCGTGTACCGCCTGCTGTGGAGCCGGCTGGACACGCCCGACCGCTGGGAGCGGATGCGGCGGCTGTTCACCGAGCGGTGTCGGCCGGCCTCGAAGCCCCGGCCGGATGACCCGCCGCTGGCGCGGGGCCGCGGGCGCGCCCGGTGGGGCCCGCCGGCTTACTCCGGCGGGCTCTGCACGCCCAGCCGGGTCTCGCCGCCGGGTGCCTCGTCCGGGGCGTTGACCATGCTGTGCGCCGCGTAGACCAGGTACTCCCAGAGCTGGCGGTCCAGAGCCTCGGGCAGCTCCAGTTCGTCGACGGCGGCGCGCATGTGGGTCAGCCAGTGGTCGCGCTCGCGCGTTCCGACGCGGAAGGGGAAGTGCCGCATGCGCAACCGGGGATGGCCGCGCCGCTCGCTGTAGGTGCGGGGGCCGCCCCAGTACTGCATGAGGAACAGGCGCAGCCGCTCCTCGGCGGGACCGAGGTCCTCTTCGGGGTAGAGCGGCCGGAGGACGGGGTCCTCGGCCACGCCCTGGTAGAAGCGGCGGACGAGGCGGACGAAGGTCTCCTCGCCGCCGACGGCGTCATAGAACGTCTGGGGTTCTTCGCGCGGGGAAGTCATAGTCGATGGTCAGCCTATGCGGTGCCGCACCGCGGCGCGAGTCCTCGCCCCGCTGTGCCGATCACCGGCGGCGCGGGCGGCGGCCGCTCCGGGGGCGGCGGGCGCGAGAGCGCGCCGCCCCCGGAGGAACCGGTGCCGGAGGTCGCCGACCGGTCGTCAGTCGCGGGTCAGCTTGCGGTGGGTCACCGCGTGCGGCCGCGCGGCGTCGGCGCCCAGCCGCTCGATCTTGTTCTTCTCGTAGGCCTCGAAGTTGCCCTCGAACCAGAACCAGTCCGAGCCGCCCTCCCACGCGAGGATGTGGGTGGCGACGCGGTCCAGGAACCAGCGGTCGTGGCTGGTGATCACCGCGCAGCCGGGGAAGTCCAGCAGCGCGTTCTCCAGCGAGCCCAGGGTGTCGACGTCGAGGTCGTTGGTGGGCTCGTCCAGCAGCAGCAGGTTGCCGCCCTGCTTGAGGGTCAGCGCGAGGTTGACCCGGTTGCGCTCGCCGCCGGAGAGCACTCCGGCCGGCTTCTGCTGGTCGGAGCCCTTGAACCCGAAGGCGGCGACGTAGGCGCGGCTGGGGATCTCGACGTTGCCCACCTGGATGAAGCTCTCGCCGTCGGAGATCACCTGCCAGACGTTCTTGTCCCCGTCGATCCGGGCGCGCGACTGGTCGACGTAGGAGATCTGCACGGTGTCGCCGACGTTGATGGACCCGGAGTCGGGCTTCTCCTCGCCGACGATCATCTTGAACAGGGTGGTCTTGCCGACGCCGTTGGGGCCGATGACACCCACGAGGCCGTTGGGCGGCAGGGAGAAGTTCAGGCCGTCGATCAGCACGACGTCGCCGAAGCCCTTGGTGAGGTTCTTGGCGTCGACCACGCTGGTGCCCAGGCGCGGGCCCGGCGGGATCTGGATCTCCTCGAAGTCGAGCTTGCGGGTCTTGGCCGCCTCGGCGGCCATCTCCTCGTAGCGCTGCAGCCGGGCGCGGCTCTTGGTCTGGCGGGCCTTGGCGTTGGACCGCACCCACTCCAGCTCCTCGGAGAGGCGCTTCTGCCGCTTGACGTCCTTCTGCCCTTCGACCTTCAGGCGGGCGGCCTTGGTGTCGAGGTAGGTGGTGTAGTTGCCCTCGTAGGGGTAGAGCTTGCCGCGGTCGAGCTCCAGGATCCAGGTCGCGACGTTGTCCAGGAAGTAGCGGTCGTGTGTGATCGCGATGATGGTCCCGGTGTAGTTCTCCAGGTGCGACTCCAGCCACTGGACGCTTTCGGCGTCCAGGTGGTTGGTGGGCTCGTCGAGCAGGAGCAGGTCGGGCTGCTCCAGCAGCAGGCGGCACAGCGCCACGCGGCGCTTCTCGCCGCCGGAGAGGGTGGTGACGTCGGCTTCGGGCGGCGGGCAGCGCAGCGCGTCCATGGCCTGGGCGAGCTGGCTGTCGAGGTCCCAGGCGTTGCGGTGGTCCAGCTGCTCCTGGAGCCTGCCCATCTCGGCGAGCAGGTCGTCGGAGTAGTCGGTGGCCATCTTCTCGGCGATCTCGTTGAACTGCGCGAGCATCGCCTTGGTCTCGGCGACGCCGTCCTCGACGTTCTCCAGGACCGTCTTGTCGGGGTCGAGGCGGGGTTCCTGGGCCAGCAGGCCGACGCTGTAGCCGGGCATCAGCCGGGCCTCGCCGTTGGACGGCTGCTCGACCCCGGCCATGAGCTTGAGCAGCGAGGACTTGCCCGCGCCGTTCGGCCCGACCACACCGATCTTCGCACCGTAGAGGAACTGCCCCGAGACGTCGTCGAGGACGACTTTGTCTCCGTGCGCCTTGCGCACGTTCTGCAAGCTGTAAATGAACTCCGGCATGTTTCCAGCCTAGGGCGTGGCGCACAGGCTTGGGACCAGCCGGCCGCCGGTGCCGCGGTGATCGGGCGGGGCGGAGCGCGTAGCGGGGCGGAGCAGGGGCGGGCGGCCGCGTACCGGCGGTCCGCACGGGGCCGTCCCGCCGTCCTCACGGGTCCTCCAGCGGCCAGGCCGCCTGCAGGCTTGCCGGAGGGTAGCCGCGCCAGGGCAGGCCCGCACGCAGAGCCCGGTGGACCAGGGCCGCCATGGAGTAGTCGGGGTCACTTCGGCGCACGCGCTCCAATGCGGCGTCGGCCAGGGCGGTGTCGCCCCGGGCCCAGGCCGCGACCGCCAGCAGCGAGCCGGGGGCCGCCCGGTATCCGGGCTCGCAGTGGCACAGCACGTGCCGCCACAGCCGCTGGTGCGCCTCGGCGGTGTCGGGGCCGATCAGGCACCAGGCCTCGTCGCGCACGCGCACGCACCCCAGCAGCACCCCCAGCCAGGCGATGTGGCCGGGGTCCTCGGGAAGCTCGCCGCACGCGGCCGCGTCGGCGGCGGCGCGGACGGCGCGGGCGCCTTCGACGCGGAACCGCGGCCCATAGGCGTCGCGCCCGCGGTGCCCGGGCGCGCACAGGCGCGCGGCGCGCTCCTCGGCCGCGCGGGTGGCCGCGCGCATCAGGGCGCGGCGGGGGCCCTCGGCCGGGGCGAGGTGATCGCGGATGGACTCGCGGCTGGGCCATGCGCTCAGCCCGTTGGCGACGGCGGCGGCCGCAACGGCCGAGGACGAGGGGTCGTAGGCCACGCCTTCGGGCGGACAGCACTCGGGCGAGGTGCAGGTGTAGGACCAGTACCGCCCCTCGCAGACCCGCAGCGCCTCGCGCAGCGCGACGCCCGCACGCGCGGCGGCCCGCCGGAGTGCGTCGACGTTGCGGGTGACGGCGCCCGCCGGACCGTAGCCCACGGCGAGCGCGACGGTGCAGCCTTCGTCGCGCAGGGCCGCGGCGAGGCGGTCGGCGGCCTCTTCGCGGTCGTCGTCCGCCCCGTCGGCGGCGAGGTCGCGGCAGAAGGTGGTGTGCAGCCGCGGCGCGTCGCCGCGCAGGCCGAGCACCAGCAAGGTGTCGTTCGGGTGGTAGCCGACGATATAGGGGACGGCGGCGAGGATGTCGGAGGGGCCGGAGAGGGTGAGGCGGGAGGGGACCTGGGGCGACTGGTTGTCCTGGGCCATGTACTCACGGTCGCCTCGCGGCGTGCCCTCGGGCAACGCCGATTCGCGTCCTGTGGACGGTGCCGCCCGGTGCGGCGCGCTCAGTCCGGGTCGCGGCTCTCGGGCGCCGCGGCTCCGGACGCCGACGGCACCGCCCCGCCGTGCGGGACCCCGTGCACGCCGAGCTGGGCCGGGATCTCGGGCCGCGCGACCACCGGCAGGCAGACCCGGTCGCGCCCTGCTCCCTTGGCTCGGTAGAGGGCCAGGTCGGCGGCCGCGAGCAGGCCCACGAGGTCGTCGCCGTGGACCCGCAGCACGGCCAGGCCCAGCGAGACCGTGATCGCCACCTCCGCGCCCTCGGCCTTGAGCTCCATCCTGTTCACCCGAAGGCGCAGCCGCTCGGCGACGCGGCACGCCTCGGCCATGTCCGCGCCGGGCAGCAGTACCACGAACTCCTCGCCCCCGAACCGCCCGACGACGTCGCTGGAGCGCAGCTGCCCGGTGAGGGTGGTGGCCACCCCCAGCAGCACATGGTCGCCGAACAGGTGGCCGTAGGTGTCGTTCACAGCCTTGAAGTGGTCGATGTCGACGATGAGCACCGCCGCCGACCGCCCCCCGCGCCGCGACCGCGCGATCTCGGCGCCGGCCTCGGCCTCCCAGGTGCTCGCGTTGAGAAGGCCGGTCTTGGGGTCGGTGCGCGCGGCCGTCTGCAACTGCTGGAAGAGCAGGCTGCGCTGGAGCAGCAGTACCGGCGGCAGCACCACGGCCAGGAGCAGCGGGGACAGACCGGTGACGATGGCCGCGGTGATGCCGGCGCACAGCTCGACGCCGTCGACGATCAGCGCCTCGCGGTCGCACAGCATCTTGCGCCACGGCGTGCCCGTGCCGCTCAAGAACATCGCCGCGGCCACGGCGAGGTTGTTGAGCGCGGTGAACACCGCGCAGCAGGCCAGCGCCAGCAGCGCGCCCTGCACCGAGGACATTGCGACCTCGGTGGCCGCCAGCGGCAGCGCCACCGCCTGCGACCAGTCGCCCGCCACCGCACCGTGGAACAGGGTGGAGGCGGCGAACCCGGCGGCGCCCACCGACGCGGCGTTGAAGACCCTGCGGTGCACCACCGCGCGCCGGATGCGGAACTGCAGCAGCAGGTACACCGGTATCGGGATCAGCAGCGAGTACAGCGGCGGAAGCATCAGCACGGTGGGCAGCCACCAGGCGCCCAGCAGGTCGCGGGTGAGCCCCGAGGGCTTGCCGAGCCGGCGCATGGCCTCGACGCACAGGCCCGCGCACGCCACCAGTGCGCCGAAGGTGGCCAGCTCCGCGCCCCGGACGGGGGTGAAGGCCGCCGCACCGACCCCGAGCAGGACGGCCCCGCCCACGACGACGCCGATCAGTACGGCCAGGCCGCGGGGTTGGGACAGCAGCGGCCAGGAGGGCTGGCGATACCGCCATCGCAGTTTGCGGCCCACCGCGCTCCGCTCGGCCACCGCCACGTGGATCTCCCCCGCTCGCGCTCAGGACGTCCAGCGCGGCACCGCGGAGACGGCGGCGCGGGCCGCGGTGAGCGTGCCCTCGCGCATCCGGTGCCGATCGCTGAGGCCCCACAATGAATCACAGTCAGTGATATTCTAATCGCCGATTGTGCAGCATTCAGCGGAACCGGCGGATTGCGGGCCCGAAAAGCCCGCCCCCGCGGCCGAATCGAATCGCGACAGCCCTCCGCCCCCCGTTCGACCCGGCATCGACCGCGCACTTTCGGTCACCGAATGGACGCCTTAAGTGACGCTTTACACGACGGAATTCGGTATCGCGGACGGAAGGCGGGGTGCCGCGCGGGCACGGCGCCGACGCGCGCTGTCCCGCGCCGACCGCCGCCCCGGCACAACGTCCGGGGCGGCTCAGTCCTCCGAGCCCTGCGCGGTGGCCAGGGCGCCGCAGGACTCGGCGTAGCGGGCGAGCTCCTGCTCGACCGGGGCGAGGATGCGCTGCTCGGCGAGCTCGCGGGCACGCTGGGAGCTGCGCTGCTCGACATGCTCGCGCCGCTGCACCGCCGACACGGCGATCAGGTTGGCGCAGCCGGTGCCCAGCAGCCAGCCCGTCACGGGCGTGGCCACCGCCGTCGCACCGGCGAAGCCGAGGAAGACGGGGGCGTCCAGCATCGCCACGCCCGTCAGGCCGCCGGCCAGCCAGCTGACCAGCACCGTGCAGAACCACAGCACACCGGCCGCGGCCAGGCCCACCAGCGCGTACTGCAGCGCCTGCACCATCCGCCACCACGTGGGCGTGTCGTGGGGATCGGGGACCGAGGCCGCCACGGCGTCGCTGAGCTCCTGGGGAAGCTGGTCCAGGCCGCTGCGGGCGGCCGCCCGCACCCGGCGCGGCCAGGGCGCCGGCAGTGAGCCGGCGACGTGGTCGGCGACGTCCACGGCGGCCTTGTCGATGCCGGCACCGTAGGCCTCGACCGGGGCGGAGCGTTCGGTGCTGCCGGCGAACTCGCCGCCGACCCTGCTCAGCGGGTCGCGGCGCAGCGCCTTGGCCCACCGGGCCATCGGCCAGCCGACGCGGCCCTCGCCGCGCTGCTGGTAGGCGGTCTCCGCGGAGTCGGCGATGGCCTCGACCCCTCCGGCCTCCACCAGGTCGCCGACCAGCCCGGAGCGCACCTTGTCGGGCACCGCGGTGCCGGCCTGGCCGGGATCGCCGTGGTAGCGCTCGAACTCCACGACGACGCGGTCGAGGTCGGCCGCCAGCCGGTCGATCATCGCCCGGCGCTGGGAGACGGTCTCGGCCAGCAGGGAGCGCAGTGTGCGGATGCCCTGACCGGTGACCGTGGAGGTGGTCAGCACGCGCGGATGCACGCCCGACTCGGTCTCCAGCAGCCGGCGCAGGTCCGTCAGCAGCTCCTCCAGCTCCTCGGGAGCGACCCGGTCGACCTGGTTGAGCACCGCAACGGTGACCGAGCCGTGGCCGGTCATCTCGGCCAGGTAGCGGTGGTGCACGGCGGCGTCGGCGTACTTCTGCGGGTCGAGCACCCACACGAGCAGGTCGGAGGAACCGATCAGGCGGGCGGCCTCGGCGGTGTGCTCGGCGCGCACCGAGTCGTGGTCGGGCAGGTCCAGCAGCAGCAGCCCGGACAGCTCGGAGTCGTTCCTATCGAGCTCGCTGGTGCGCGAATGGCGGTTCCGCCGCGGCACGCCCAGCCAGCTCAGCAGCCCTTCGGCGCCGTCGTTGCCCCATACGCAGGCGTGCGCGTCGGAGGTGGTGGGGCGGGTGATGCCCACACGCGAGAAGTCCAGCCCGCACAGGGCGTTGAACAGCGACGACTTGCCGCTGCCGGTGCCGCCGGCCAGGGCGACCACCGTGTGCTCGCCCGAGAGCCGCAGCCGGGCTCCGGCGTGGTCGAGCAGGTTCTGGGCCCGCTCGACGAGGTCGGGGTCGAAGTCGTCGGCGCCGATGCCCACCAGCGCCGAGACCGCGTCCAGACGGGCGATCAGTTGCTCGCGGGTGACCTCGGGCATCGGCTCCCAGAAGTCGTCGGCGGTCGCGGGGTGGTACTCCTCGTCGCCGCCGGTGGCGCCGGGGTCCGCCCAGTAGCGCGTCCCGGCTGCGCCGGCGGGCGCTCCGTGCTGCGCGGCGGGCTCGGGGAGCGGCCGGGGCTCGGGATCGGCGGAGGTGTCCTGGACGGGGTCCACGATCGGCATCGGCCCCGTACGGCGCCCGGCGATCATGCCGGTCTCCTCGGCGTCGGCGAGGCTGCCGACCCAGTCGGCCAGGCGGTCGGGGTCGTCGGGGTCGCCTCTGCGAACGCCGCGGCCGGCGCCCTCCGGGCGCGCGGGAGTGGCGGGCGGCGCCGCGGCGGCGTGGCGGCCGTGGCCGGAGGGCTCGGCGGTGCCGGCCCCGGACTCGCCCTCCTGCTCGCGCCGGGCCTGGCGCGGCCCGGACCCCTCGGCCGACCGGCGCGGGGGCCGCTTCGGCAAGGGCTCGGGACCCTCCGAGTCGGCGGCATCCTCGCCGCCGTTCCGCCGAGCCGAGGTGTCGTCCGCGGCCTCGGCGCGACGCCGATTCGGCTCCTGCTCCGCCTCACGGCCGACGACGGGCACCGGTGCGGTGGGGGCGTCGCCGTCCGCTGCGCCGCCGCGGGGCGGCTCCGCCTCGGGCCGCTCGTCCTCGGGGTCGTCGGTGCCCGACTGCTGGTCGACGGCGCGCCGGAGCGCGGGGTAGGACGAGGCGGGCGGCCCGACGGGGCGCGACGCCGGCCACGTATCCCCCGCAGGCGGCGCCCAGCCGGCCCTGGTGCGCTCCTCGGTCTCGGGGACGACGTAGCCGTGCCACGGCTGGTCGCCGCTGCGCGCGTCCTGCCCGGAACCCGGTGTCCGGCCCTGATCAGGGCGGCCGGCGCCGTCGTTCCCCGCCGCACCGGGCTCCTCGTCCGCGTGAGCGGCGTTCCAATGAGTCGTCATCGCGCAATCTCGAGGTTGTACGTCGCTTGGTAGAGCTGGACCGCGTCGTCCTCTTCGGGCAGCTTGACCGCCGCCAGCGTGTCGGTGAAGCGGGTGCGCTCCTCGTAGAGCAGCGTGCCGATCCGCCGCCGCAGATCATCACGCGCCCGGTTACTGATGTTACGCAGTGAATCCGCTCCGAACACACCTCTGAGCAGACGGTTGGGCGAGGGCCCGGACCTGCGCTCGGACGCGGCGCCCGCGGCGTCGTAGCCCAGCAGCTCCACGATCAGCACGAGGGTGAACGCCTGCTTGTCGAACCGGATCACGCGCGCAACCGAGCGCTTGGTGGCGCCGTCGGCGGAGACCATCTCGCCGACGCGGTGCATCCACTCCGAGACGGTTCCGCTGACGCGCTCGACGAAGGACTCGGGCAGCCGCCGTCCTCCGGCGCGCTCGACGATGTCCCCGCCCCCGGGCACGGTCTCCCACTCGTCGGCGGCCTTCTCGACGGCGCGCTCGGCCGAGGCCACCACCAGCGACTCCAGGCTGTCGCGCACGGCGTGTTCCAGTCCCCGCACGCGCGACTCCTCGTCCTGGTCGCCGCGCGGCTTGCGCCTGCCGCGGGTGCGCATCATCCGCATCAGCTCGCCGCTGGCGGCGATGTCCTGCCAGCGGGCCAGCAGGTTGCCGCGCATCAGCTCGCCGTCGCGCAGCGCCTCGTCGATCTCGGCCCCGGCGCCCTCGTAGGCGGACTTGACCGCCGACTCCAGCACGCGCCGGGCCTCGACCTGGACCTCGACCTGCTTGGCGAGGTCGGGTACCCGGGTGCGGAAGCTGTCGATGACGCCGATGAACGTGCGCAGCGACACGCGGTCGCGCTGGACCAGGTCGCCGGCGACGTCGGCGAGGTACTCGCGGATGTGGTCGGCCACGTTGGAGGTGAAGCGCTCCTCCGCGATCTGGTCGGTCTCGGGGACGATGAAGCGGGGCGCGTCGCCCAGCCCGTTGGCCTCCAGCATCGCGCCGAAGTGCTGGACGAGCTGCGTGTGCCCGCGCTCGGGCACGCGCGAGAGCACCACGGCCAGCGACGTCGCGCGGTCGCGCGCCACCTGGAGGAACTCCCATACGCGGGCGTCGGCGTAGCGGCGGCTGGTGGTGACGAACACCCACAGGTCGGCGGCGTCGAGGAACTTGGAGGCGAACTCGTGGTGGGCCGAGACAGCCGAGTCGACGTCGGGGGTGTCCAGCAGGGCGACGCCGCGGGGCATGGCCTCGCTCGGGGCCAGCACGAGCATGCCGTCCTTGCCGGGCATGGCCAGGCCGTGCTGGCGCACACGCGGCAGGGTGGGCAAAAACGACGCCTCGCTGAACCAGTCGACGTCGGCCGGGTTGCAGGCGAGCACGGGGCTGTTGGTGGTGGGGCGGCGCACTCCGGTCGTGGTGACCTGTTCGCCTACCAGGCTGTTGACGAGGGTGGACTTGCCCGCCCCGGTGGAGCCTGCGACGGCGATCAGCAGCGGGGTCTCGGGGCGGCGCACGCGCGGGAGGACGTAGTCGTCGAGCTGGTGCAGCAGGTTGGTGCGGGCGGTGACCCCCTCGCGGGCTCCGGGCAGCCCTTCAGCGAACTCGGTGGCGCGGATGCGGCCGCCCAGGTTCTCCAGGACCTTCTCGAACCGGGCGTCGAAGGAGTCGTCGCCGCGGTGCTTGGCGCCCTGGTTCTCCTGGGTGGCGGCGGGGGCGCGTTCGTGGCGCCCGGAGGCGGCCCGTTGCCCGTCGGCCGCCTCGCGGGTACGCGGCTCGGGCCGGCCCGCCCCTGTGGCGTCCGTCGTCGCAGACGGCCGGGACATAGCGCTTCCGCCCTCCTCATCGGTCGTCGCGGTCACAAGATGCGATTCCCCTCGGGTGGGTCGCCGCCGGCGGTATCGGCGGAGGCGCCGCCGGGCCCCGACTCAGCGCGCCCCATGTGCAGTATGTCAAGTTCACCGGCCACGTCGACCACTTCTCCGATGACGATCACGGACGGCGGGCGCACCTCGGATTCGCGCACAGCGCGCCCGACGGTGGCGAGTGTGGCCCGGACGGTGCGCTGGGTCGGCATCGTGGCCTCCTGAACGAGCGCCACCGGGGTCTGGGGCGCCCGCCCGTGCTCCATCAGGGCGGCGGCGATGGCCTCGATCCGCTCGACGGCCATCAGGGCAACGACGGTACCGCCTGCGCGGGCCAGCGCGGGCCAGTCGACGGTGGACCGCGGGTCGCCCGGCGGCACATGGCCGGAGACCACGTGGACGTCCTGGGCGACGCCGCGGTGGGTGACAGGGATGCCGGCGCCGGCGGGAGCGGCGAGTGCGCTGGTGATACCGGGGACGACGGTGACGGGCAGTCCCGCCCGCGCGCATGCCAGCGCCTCTTCGCCGCCGCGCCCGAAGAGGAAGGGGTCGCCGCCCTTGAGGCGGACGACGAACCTTCCGGCACGGGCGTGTCGGACGAGGGTGTCGTTGATGTCGTCCTGGGTCATCGACCGCCCGTAGGGGATCTTGGCCGCGTCGACGATCTCCACGTCGGCGGGAAGCGACTCCAGCAGCGAGGTGGGGGCGAGCCGGTCGACCACCACCACGTCGGCCTGGGCGAGCAGCTGGCGTCCGCGCACGGTGATCAGGCCGGGGTCGCCGGGACCGCCGCCCACCAGGGCGACTCCCCGGTGGCGCTCGCGGCCGCGCCGGGCGTCCAGCGAGCCGTCGGCGAGGCCCTCGACGACGGCGTCGCGCAGCCCCGCCGCGCGGCGGGGGTCGCCGTTGGCCACCACGCCGACGGTGACGCCGGCCGCGCCGCCGCTGGCGGGGGTCCAGGCGGCCGACGCGTGGCGGTCGTCGGCGCGCACGCACCACACCCGCTCGGCCTCGGCTTCGGCGGCGACCGCGGCATTGGTCCGGGCGGAGTCGGTTGCCGCGTGCACCAGCCAGAAGCCGCCCAGCTCGCCCCCCGCGACGTCGCCCGAGCGGAACCCGCGCCGGTGCCAGGTGATGCGCCCGGCGTCGGCGAGGTCCTCCAGGGTCGCGGTGGCCTCGGGCGCCACCAGCGTGACCCGGGCTCCCGACTCCAGCAGAACGGGCACGCGCCGCTGGGCGACGCGGCCGCCGCCCACGACGAGGGCGTCGCGTCCGTCCATCCGCAGGCCGAGAAGATAGGTCACCGAGGCTGCCTCCACATCGCGCCGTGCACTTCAGCCCCCGTGGGGCCCGCCGGTGCCCGCGCCGTGTCGCGGATCGCGGGCGGCAGCGCATGATCCCCCGCCGTTCACTGTGTCAAACGGGGGTCACGCTTTGATTGCGGCAACCGGCGCATCCTGTGCTGTTGTTCACTCTAATACGCGCGCACGGGTGCGGCCGTGTCCGGTGGATCACCGTTCGGCCGCGCGGTCCGCGCTGCCGGCCGCGGCCGGCCTCTCCCTCTGCGAGGGGGGCGTGCGGCCCGTGCGGTGCGGGGGTTCCTCCGCCGCACCGCACGGCCGCACGCCCCGTTGGCGCTAGCCGCGTTCCGAGACTCCCGCGGAGCCGAAGGTCGCGACGTTGCGCAGTGCGCGGGCCGAGCCCTGCAGGATCGGCAGCGCCAGCAGGGCGCCCGATCCCTCGCCCAGCCGCATCTCCAGGTCGACCAGCGGGCGCAGCCCGATGTGGGAGAGCACCGCGGCGTGACCGGGCTCGGTGGAGCGGTGCCCGGCGAAGCAGGCGTTGAGGGCCAGCGGTTCCAGCTTGGCCGCCGCCAGGGCCGCGGCACCGGCGATCACCCCGTCGAGCAGGACCGGCACGCGCATCGCTGCGGCGCCGAGGATGAACCCGGCCAGCGCGGCGTGCTCCAGGCCGCCCACGGCCGCCAGCACGCCGACGGGGTCTTCGGGGTCGGTCTCGTTGGCGGCGAGCCCGCGCCGTACCACCTCGATCTTGCGCTCCAGCGCGGCGTCGTCGGCTCCGGTGCCGCGGCCGGTGACCTCGGCGGGGTCGGTCCCGGTGAACACCGAGACGAGCGCGGCCGAGGGGGTGGTGTTGGCGATGCCCATGTCGCCGGTGACCAGGCAGCGGTTGCCCGCGGAGACCAAGTCGCGGGCGACCTCGATGCCGGCCTCGATGGCGTAGTCCGCCTGGGTGCGGCTCATCGCCGGGCCCCGGGTGAAGTCGGAGGTGCCGCGGGCGACCTTGCGCGGCAGCAGTCCCGGCACCGCGGGCAGGTCGGAGGCCACGCCCACGTCGACGATGGTCACCTCGGCGCCCACCTGCTCGGCGAACGCGTTGACCACGGCGCCGTCGCCGAGGAAGTTGTGCACCATCTGCGCGGTGACCTCCTGGGGCCAGGACGTCACACCCTGGGCGTGCACCCCGTGGTCGCCGGCGAAGATCGCCACGGCGGCGGGTTCGGGTATCGGCGGCGGACACTCCCCCGCCAGTCCCGCCAGCCGGATCGAGACCTCCTCCAGCACGCCGAGCGAGCCGGGCGGCTTGGTCATGGCCGCCTGGCGTTCCTCGGCGTCGTTGACGGCACGCTGGTTCAGAGGGCCGATGGCCGCGATGGTCTCCTCCAACAGGCTCGTTGCCGCCTGGCCCGGCAGGCCGCGGCGGCCGTAGTGCTCCCGGTGCACCGCCCAGTGCAGCGGGCGCCCCCGCGCCCAACCGCCCATCGCAAGCTCCGGTTCGGGCGGGAAGTCCTCGACGTAGCCGACGCACAGGTAGGCCACGACCTCCAGATGGGGCGGCAGGTCCAGCGACGCGGCGAGCTCGCGCTCCTCGAAGAAGCTGACCCAGCCCACGCCCAGGCCCTCGGCGCGCGCGGCCAGCCAGAGGTTCTCCACGGCCAGGGCGGTGGAGTAGGCGGCGGTCTGCGGCTGGGAGTGCCGGCCCAGGGTGTGGCGGCCGCCGCGGGTGGGGTCGACGGTGACAACGATGTTGACGGGGGTGTCGAGGACGGCCTCGACCTTGAGCCCGGAGAACGCGCGGGCGCGGGCGCCGGGCAGGGCGCGGGCGTAGGACTCGCGCTGCGCCTGCACCAGCTTCTGCACGCGCGAGCGCACGTCCTCGTCCTGCACGACGATGAAGTCCCACGGCTGGGAGTAGCCGACCGACGGCGCGCGGTGGGCGGCGTCGAGGACGCGCTCCAGGACCTCGTCGGGGACGGGGTCGAGGCGGAAGCCCATGCGCACGTCGCGGCGCTCGCGGATGGCGCGGTAGACCGCGTCGCGCTCGGTCTCGCCGTAGGCGTGGGCGTCGGGTTCGCCTCTGCTGCGGGCGGGCGCGTGCCCGGGGGCGGGCGCCTGCTCCTGCGCCTGCTGTCGCTGCTGTCGCGCGCCGGCCGCGGGGGCGTCGGCGCGCTCGCCGTCCGGGTCGTCGGGGTGCTCCGGGTAGGAGGCTGCGGCGTGTGCGTTCACAGGTGAGTCAACTTCGTTCGGGGTCGGTGGTCCGTCTTCGGCGGCACCCTCGCTGGGCGCCGCGCGCTCGGGCGCCTCGGGTGTTTCAGGCCGGGGCGCCGCGCGCTCGGGCTGCGCCGGCGGAGCGCCGCGGGCGGCGGGTCCTGGCGCGGGGGTCCGGGAGGGCGGCGGGTATTGCGGTGCCATCGGGGCCGGGGGCCGCCGGCCGGCGGTGCGCTCCCGCTCGCGGGCGGGCTCTGGTTCGCGGGAGTGCGCGGGCGGCGCGGCGGGCGGAGCGTCGCCCCCCGGTCTGCGCTGCGGCTCCGGGGAAGGCGGCTGCCCGCTGGCGGGCTCGCGGGGTTCGCTGCGCTGGGCGTGGCGTGCCTGCGGTGCGGCGGCCGCGCCCTCGCGCTCGCGGTCCTCCTCCTGCTCCTGCGCGGCGCCGGCGTCCCGCTGGGAGCCGCGATCCCGCCCGGGGGCCCGCTCGGGGGCCGCGTCCTGGACGCGGTCCTGCTCCTCCTCGGCGTCGCGGTCCTGGCCGGCGCCGCGGAAGGGGATCACGTTCGGGCGCTCATAAGGCGTGCGCGCGCCGCCGGATCCACCGCCGCGCCGCCGGTCGACCGGGGCGTGGAAGGGGTTGGGGCGCTGCTGCCCGGTGCGCGCGCCGGACTCCGGCTCCCGCGAGGGCGCGGTCCCGGAGCCGCGCCCGGTCTCGGGCAGGTCGTCGAGCAGCCCCTTCCACCCCCGCTCGGACTCGGGGTTGTCCTCGGCGCCGCGGCGCCGGTCCTCACCGGTCATGTCGTCCCCCCAGGACGGGCCGGCGGCACGGGACGCCGGCGGTCGTCAGCACTGGACACACGCATCGCAATCCTCACAACGCCGCGCGGGCACCCGCCGCCTCGCAGCGATCTCATCGCAACTCTGCCAGAGTCCGTGTCAGCCGGAGCGACGTATCACGGTCGCGCACCGCCACCCGCAGCCAGTCGGGCCCCAGCCCGGGGAAGGTGTCGCCGCGGCGTACGGCGATGCCCGACTCCCGCAGCCGGTGCCGCAGCGACCGCCCGCCGGCCGCCCTGACCAGCAGGAAGGAGGCGGCTGCGGCGGGAGTGACGTGGAGCCCGGTAGCTTCCAGGTCCGCGGCCAGCTCCGCGCGCCTGCCCGTCAGCCACCGCGCCCATTCCTCGGCCTCGGCCAGGGCGCGGGGCTCGCAGCAGGCGGCGGCCGCCGCGAGCGCGGGGGTGGAGACCGACCACAGCGGCTGGGCTCCGGCCAGCAGATCGACGGCGGAGGGCTCGGCGAGCACGTAGCCGGCGCGCAGCCCGGCCAGGCCCCAGGTCTTGGTGAGGCTGCGCACCACCACGAGCCCCGGCACCCCGGTGCGCCCGGCCAAAGACTCCGCCTCACCGGGGACGCAGTCGGCGAAGGCCTCGTCCACCACGAGGACGCGGCCCGGCCGGGCCAGGCGCTCCAGCGCGGCGGCCGGGTGCAGCACCGACGTGGGGTTGGTGGGGTTGCCCACCATGACCAGGTCGGCCTCCTCGGGAACGAGCTCCGGGTCCAGCTCGAAGCGCGGCGCCGGCAGCACGACCCGCTCGACGGGGTGGC
Organism: Streptomonospora halophila; assembly: GCF_039542725.1. NCBI lineage: Bacteria > Bacillati > Actinomycetota > Actinomycetes > Streptosporangiales > Nocardiopsidaceae > Streptomonospora > Streptomonospora halophila. Next base: position 37,361 of record NZ_BAABIK010000024.1, read on the forward strand.
CGGCTGCGCGCAGGGCCGCTTCGGGCTCGGTGAACTGGGGATGGACCACGACCGCCCGGCGCGGCCGCAGGACGCGGGCGAGCAGCACGAAGGCCTCGGCCGCTCCGGCGGTCAGCAGCACCTCGGCCGGGTCGCGGCCGTGGCGGCGGGCCACCGCCGCACGGCCCGGCGCGGGATCGGGGTAGGCGGCGATGCCGGACAGCGACGCCGCGATCCGCTCGGCCAGCCAGTCCGGCGGGGCGCCCGCGCGCACGTTGACCGCGAAGTCGAGGAGGCCGGGGCCCGTCTCGGCGTCGCCGTGGTGGCGCAGGCCGGGGCCGCCCTCGGCAGCGGCGCGGTCGGGCGCCTCAGTGCCCATGGCCGTGCCCGTGGCCGTGCGCGGGATCGTCGGGGTGGTGGTGGGGGGTCTGGGCGGCGCCGACCTTCTCCTCGAAGCCGGGCAGCGCGATGCGGTAGACGCAGGTGTCGCAGTTCATCCGGATGTCGCCCGCGCGGGCCTCGTCGTAGCGCTCGGCGATGACGTCGGCCAGCCCGTCGCAGTCGCCGACGACCTGCGCGCAGCGGACGTCGAGGTCGGGGTGCTCGCCGGCGAACTCCATGGTCTGGTCGGCCACCCGGTCGGGCAGCACGCCGGAGAACAGGAAGTAGGGCAGCACCACGATGCGCCGGGCGCCGAGCCGGCGGATGCGCTCCAGGCCTTCGGGGACGCTGGGCCAGGCCAGCGAGATGAACGCGGGCTCGACGAAGTCCACGCCCCGCGCGGCCGCGTGGCCCTCCTGCAGCAGGCGCGCGACCTTGCACACCTCGGCGTTGGCGTCGGGGTCGGTCGAGCCTCGGCCCACGAGCAGCACGGCGGTGGTCCGGGCTCCGGCGCCCTCGTCTCCCGCATCCTCGCCTTCGCCGGACGGCGCGGTGTCGAGGACCTCCTCCAGGCGCTCGGCGAGCAGCCGCAGCACCGTGGGGTGGGGGCCCAGCGGGCGCCCGTAGGCGTAGTCGAACCCGGAGTGGCGCTCCTTCTCGCGGGCGAGCGCGCCGGGGATGTCGCCCTTGGCGTGGCCGGCGGCCACCAGCATCATCGGCAGGGCGACCACCCGCTGGTGGCCCTTGCCGTAGAGGTCGCCGACGGCCTCGGTGAGCGGGGGCGGCGAGAGTTCGATGAAGCCCCCGGCGACCTCGCGGTCGGTGAAGCGGCGGCCCAGGCGCTCGACGAACGCCTCGAAGTCCGCCACGCCCTTGTCGTCGCGGGTTCCGTGTCCGACCAGCAGCAAAGGGGGTTGCATCCGATTCCTAACCGGTGAGTGGGGTGTTTCGGACACGCCTTCAGGCAGCGCTGTCCGACTTGTCGGGTTGGGGGGAGCCGCGTTGCGACGGCGGTGTGCTCGGATGCGCAGGGGCCCGGACCCGCGGGGTCCGCCGCTGCGCGGCGCGGTCGGCCCGGCGCCGTGCGGCGCCGCTGCCGCCGCCTGTTCGCGGTGGCCGGCTCCTCCTCTCTGACTCCTCGTTCAGCGGGCCGTTCCGGCGCGCGCCTCGCGGCGCGCCGCCGACGGTGCCCGGCTCACTCGGGTACGGGTACGGGACCGTACAGCAGAGCGTTCAGCGCCGCAGCGGCGACCGCCGATCCGCCCTTCTCCGAGACGTTGCTCACCTGTGGCAGTCCGCTCGCGCGCAGTTCGGCCTTGGACTCCGCGGCGCCCACGAAACCCACGGGCAGGCCGATGACCAGCGCGGGCTCGACCTGGCGGGCGACGATCTCGGTCAGCGCGGTGGGGGCGCAGCCCACCACCCAGACCGCACCGGGGCCGACGTCGGAGTAGGCGGTGCGCACGGCCGCCGCCGAGCGGGTGATCCCGGCCGTGCGCGCCAGGCGCTCGGCGCGCGGGTCGGAGATGCGGCACACGCAGTCGCGGGCGGTGATGCCCGCGGCGACCATCGCGACGTCGGTCACCACCGGTGCGCCCTCGTCCAGCAGCCGGGCGGCCTTCTCGACCGCGGCGTCGTCGATCACCAGGTCGGCGGCGTAGTCCAGGTCGGCGCTGGAGTGGATGACCCGCTCGGCCACGGCGCGGCTGAGCGGCGGCATGGGCCCCAGGTCGACCCGGGAGCGCAGGATGGCGAAGGACTCGGTCTCGATCGGGTGCACCCGCCGCTCCACGGTCGTCTCCTCCCCCTTGCTCCTGCTCTACCGGCGCGGTCACTCATCCAGGACGGCGATCGCGTCGGCCGGGCAGATCTCCACGCACTCCAGGCAGCCCGTGCACCGGTCGCCCAGTACGGCCAGGTGCCCGCCCTGCGGTCGGAGCGCGTGCTCCGGACAGGTCAGCAGGCAGGCTCCGCAGGCCGTGCACGACGATGTCACAGCCACCGGAGCGGTGGGCTCGGCGGGGTCGGCCAAGGCGCTCCTTCCGTGCGGCGCCGGCGCTGAGACCAGTGCCACCGCGGCGTCCCGGTGGCCCCTCAGGCGCGGCGCAGGCCCAGCGTACACGGGGTTTCGGGCAGGACCGCGGCAGCGCCCACGGGATGTCCTCCTATTGCGGATCCGCCGCTCGGGCCGTACGTTCGATGGGCCGTGGTGTTCGGGAAGTCCGGTTTGAAACCGGCGCGGCCCTCGCCACTGTGAGCGGGAAGTCCGATGCCCCGACCGCCGTTCGCGGCACGTCGGCGCAGGCCACTGGGAGCACCAGCGACGCTGCTTCTGGGAAGGCCCGGCGGAGGGCGGCGACCCGTCAGCCAGGAGACCGGCCACGGCGCGACGACCGTCCACGAGGTGCTGGAAGTTGGGTCCCCCGAGATGCATATCGCTGAAGGCTATTTGCCCTGGCAGCACGCCGCTGCCTGGACCGCCGCCGCGGCCCCGTTCGCCGCGCACGGTGTCCGGTCGCTCACGCAGGCCGTCCGTGCCGACCCCGATGCCAAGCTGCTCGTCGGCGCCGCCGGTGCGTTCTGCTTCGTGCTGTCGGCGCTGAAGATCCCGTCGGTCAGCGGAAGCTGCTCCCACCCCACCGGTGCCGGCCTGGGCGCGGTGCTGTTCCGCCCGCCCGTCATGGCCGCGCTGGGCACGATAACCCTGCTGTTCCAGGCGCTGCTGCTGGCGCACGGCGGGCTGACCACCCTCGGAGCCAACGTCTTCTCCATGGCGGTGGTGGGGCCGTGGGCGGCCTACGGCGCCTACCGACTCGTCCGCGCGGTCACCGCCTCCGCCGGCGAGCAGACCTCGCTGGGCGCGGCCGTGTTCTGCGCCGCCGCGCTGGGCAGCCTGGCCACCTACACCATGACCAGCGTCCAGCTGGCCCTGGCCTTCCCCGACCCCGCATCCGGGTTCCTCGGCTCGTTCGCGACGTTCGCCGGCATCTTCTCGGTGACCCAGGTCCCGCTGGCCGTGATCGAGGGCCTGGTCACCGTGGTGCTCGTGCGGCTGCTGTGCCGAGTCAGCCCCGACCAGCTGCGCCGGCTGGGAGTACTGACGCGGCCCGCCGCCCCGGCGCCCTCCGCCGACGCGACCGAAGCGACCGAGAAGAAGGCGGGCTGAGAGATGCCGAGGACCGCGACCACCTGGCTGCTGATCGCCGCCGCCGCGCTGATCGCCGTGCTGCCCCTGCTCATCGGGGCCGGCAGCCACGTGGAGGAGCCCTTCGCCGGAGCGGACGCGCAGGCCAAAAGCGCGGTGACCGACATCGACCGCGGCTACGAGCCGTGGTTCACCTCGATCTACGAGCCTCCCTCCTCCGAGATCGAGTCGGGCATCTTCGCCCTGCAGGCCGCGATCGGCGCCGGGATCATCGGCTACTACTTCGGCGCCGTCCGCACGCGCAGCAGGCTCGCGGGAGGCCGGGCGGTGCCGCCGGACGCCCCGCGCACCGAGACCGCCGAGCGGTCCGCGGACGCGGCTGCCGACACCGCCGAGGCGGACTCCGGCTCCGCGGAGCGGTAGCCGCGCGTGCTGGCGATCGACGCCGCCGCCTACACCAGTCCGTGGCGGCGGGTGCATCCCGCCGCCAAGGGCCTGCTGTTCGGCGGCCTGCTGGTGTGCGCGCTGGCGCTGCCCACGTGGCCCGCCGCGCCGCTGGTGGCCGCGGTCGCCCTGGCCGCGGCCTTCGGGCCGGCGCGGGTGTCGCCGCGCGCCTTCGCCCGCGCGGCCTGGGGGCCGCTGCTGTTCATCCTGACCGGGTCACTGGCGCTGCTGGTGACGGTCGGCGGAGCGCAGGGCGCCGTCGCGCTCGACCCCGAGGGCCCGGCCCGGGCCGCCGAGATCACCGGGCGCGCCGCCGCCGCGGTGTGCTGCCAACTGCTGTTCGCCTTCACGACCCCGCTGGCCGACCTGCTGCCGCGGCTGACGCGCATCGGGCTGCCCTCAGCGCTGGTGGAGGTGGTGGCGCTGATCTACCGCATGCTGTTCGTGACGCTGGACAGCGCCCGGCGCGTGCAGACCGCCCAGGCGGGCCGACTCGGCTACGTCGACCGGCGCGCGTGGGTGCGCTCGGTCGGGTCGCTGGGCGCCGCGCTGTTCGTACGCACCTTCCACCGCGCGCAGCGCATGCAGCGCGGCCTGGAGTGCCGCGGCTACACCGGAGAGCTGACGGTGCTGGTCGACGAACTGCCCCTGCGGCCCGCCGCGCTGATCGCCGCCGCGCTGCCGCCGCTGCTGGTCGCCGCGGCGACCACCGCCTACGTCTTCATTGGAGCAGGCCCGTGACCACCGCTTCCGGCGGCGACGCCACCGCCGCCCCGCCCGCCGCTCTCGCCGGTCTGGGGCTCTCCTTCGGCTACCCCGACTCCGCTCCGGTGTTCGCCGGACTCGACGTGCACATCGCCCCCGGCGAGGTCGTGGGCGTGCTCGGGCCCAACGGGGGCGGCAAGACGACGCTCCTGCGGCTGCTCTCGGGCAGCCTCACGCCCGACGAAGGCGAGATCCGCCTGGGCGGCCAGCCCGTGCGCCGCGGCCGCCGCGCGCTCGCCGAGCTGCGGCGCAGCGTCCAGCTGGTCTTCCAGGACCCCGACGACCAGCTGTTCTCCGCCAGCGTCACCCAGGACGTGTCCTTCGGCCCGCTCAATCTGGGCCTGGACACGGCCGCCGCGCGCGAGCGGGTGACTTGGGCCCTTGAGGCGCTGGAGATCACCGACCTGGCCGAGCAGCCCACCCACCTGCTCTCCTACGGCCAGCGCAAGCGGGTGGTACTGGCGGGTGCGCTGGCGATGCGGCCTTCGGTGCTGGTGCTCGACGAGCCCACCGCGGGGCTGGACCCCGAAGGCGTGGAGTCGCTGGTGCAGACGCTGGAGGGGCTGCGTGCCGCGGGTACCACGCTGGTGGTCTCCACCCACGACGTGGACCTGGCCTGGCGGTGGGCCGACACCGTGCTGCTGCTGGACCGCGGCCGACTCGCCTCGGGACAGGCCCGCGAGATCCTGGCCGATCCCGCCCTGCTCGCGGCCGCGCGGCTGCGGCCGCCCTGGGCACCCGCCGCGGGCCGGGCCCTGCGCGCCGCGGGCCTGCTGCCGCCCGGTACCCCCGGCCCGGCCACCCCGGAGGAGGCCCAGCGGCTCCTCGACGAGGCCGCGGGATAACGCACAACCCCCCAGTGCCTCAGCGGCAGCCCACCGAGCCGCTGACCCCGGCCGATGGAGGGGCGAGGACCCATCCCCGCGCGTGCGGGGAGCAGAAGCACCGCGTGCAGCCCTGGGAGCGCTGTGCGGGACCATCCCCGCGCGTGCGGGGAGCAGGCTGGATGACCTGCAGGGTTATGGTACGGCAGCGCTGGTTCCGTTCACTCCCCATGAAACAGACAATCCGCCCATACTGCCGCATCTGGACCTAGCGTGCCCTCTGCGCTGTGCCTCATCCGCGCCAGGTGTAGCCGCGCGGGGTGACGAAGCGGCCGGCGACGGTGCGGCTGGCGGAGCTGCCCACCAGGACCACCGTGTACATGTCCACCGCCTCGACCTCGCCGTCCAGCATCGCCGCCAGGGTCGTCACCGCTGCGTGCTCATCGTCGCGGGCCGCGTTGCGCACGTAGCCCACGGGCGTGTGCGGGGGACGGTGCTCGGCGAGGAGGCGCAGCGCCTCGGGCAGCTGCCAGTCGCGGCGGCGGCTGCGCGGGTTGTAGAAGCACACGGTGAAGTCGCCCTCGGCGGCCGCGCGCACGCGGCGCTCGATGGCCTCCCACGGCGTGTGCAGGTCCGACAGCGAGATGTAGGCGTGGTCGTGGCCCAGCGGGGCGCCGAGCCGGTGCGCCGCGGCGACGGCGGCGGTGATGCCCGGCACGCCCACCACGTCGATGTCCGCGCCGGCGAAGTCGAGCGCGGGACTGGCCATGGCGTAGACCCCGGCGTCGCCCGAGCCGATCAGCGCCACGGCCGCCCCCGCCTGCGCCTCGGCCACCGCGGTGCGTGCGCGCTCCTCCTCCTGTCCGAGGCCGCTGGCCACCACGCGGGTGCCCGGCCGCAGCAGGTCGCGCACCTGGTCGAGATACTGGTCCAGCCCCACGACGACCGAGGCCCGGTGCAGTTCGGCGAGCGCGCGCGGTGCCGCCAGGTCGCGGGCGCCCGGTCCCAGGCCGACCAGCGCGAGGCGGCCGCGGGGCCGCAGCCGCGCGACGGCCGCGGTGGCGTTTTCGGACTTCCGCTTGTCCGCCACGAGCGCGGCGGAGGCCCCGTCCTCACCGGCCGCGCGCAGCGCGGCGGCCTCGGCGACGCTGGGGGTGCCGACCTCGGCGCGCACCACCTCGCTGGGATTGGGTACGTCGACCCCGGCCAGCTCGGAGGCGGGGAGGACCCGCACCGGCCAGCCGCGTTCGGCGGCCGCCCGCAGGATGCCCTCCTCGTCGGCCTTGGCGTCGACGGTGGCGAGGGCGCGCACCGACCGCGCGGACAGGCCCGCCTCGGCCAGGGTGCGGTCGACGAGTGCCCCGACCTCCTCGGCGGCGGCGCCGCGCGCCGAGCCGACCCCCACCACCAGCGACGGCGGGCGGTAGACGACGGTCGGCACCGCCGGAGCGGCCTCCGGAGCCGCGGCGCGGTCGCTGACGCGCAGCAGCGCCTCCGCCGACTCCCGCGGTGTTGCCGTCGAGGCGTTGGGCGGAAGCGGGGGCAGCGGCCAGGCCCGGTCGCCGTCGAACTCCAGGCGCACGGGCCGGCCCGAGAGCAGGGCGGCGCCGGCGGGCGCCAGCGGTGCGGTGTCGGCAACGGTCAAGCCCAGGTCGGCCCCGTAGGAGTCGAGCGGTGCGGCAGAGGCGGCGTCGCTGGCGGTGGTGACGACCGGCCGGCAGCCCAGCACGCCGGCGACCTCCACGGCCAGCGCGTTGCCGCCGTGGTGGCCGCCCAGCACCGCGACCGCGTGCTGCAGCGCCTCGTCGACGCAGACCACCGGCGGGTCGGTGTGCTTGTCGCCGAGGACCGGTGCCAGGGCGCGCACCGTGGCGCCGACGGCCAGGAAGGCCACTACTGCGCCGCAGTCGGCGAAGGCGCTGCGCAGCTGCTCGCCCGCGCGGTTTTCGGTGGACGTGCGGACCCGGTCGGGCCAGGCCGCCTGCAGGCGGCCGGCCGCGGTGCGGCCGCGCTCGGTCACGGCGATGACGCCGATGGCGCCGCTGTCGGTCATCTGGGCCTTTCCGGTCGGGTGCATCGGTGGAGCGGAGTGGGGCGCGTCTCAGGTCGCGTCCGTGCGTACGCCCCACAGGAGGGTCACCGGGTTGGCTGCGGCCAGCCGCAGGGAGCCGTTGGGCAGGCCTGCCAGTCCGGAGGCCTGCAGCTGGGTTCCGTCGGCCGTGTAGCCGGCGGCGGTGAGCAAATCGTGCAGCGGGCGGATGCGGTCGAGCGAGGCCAGGGCGGCGACGACCCGCCGAGGGCGGTGGGCCAGGACCGCGGCCGCGACCGCGTCGTCTCCCCCGCCGACGAACGCCGCGTCGGGGGCCAGCCGCGCTGCGGCGCCGTCCAGGTTCGCGGCGGCCTCTCCTGGGTGCACCTCGACCGCTACCCCGTGGGCGCGCGCGTTGGCGCGGATGCGGTCGCAGTCGGCGGCGTTGCGTTCGAAGGCGACGGCGCGGGCCCCGAACCTGGCGGACTCCACGGCGACCGACCCGCTTCCGGCGCCGACGTCCCACACGACGGTGCCGGGCCGGGGCGCCAGCCGGGCCAGCGCGACCGCGCGCACCTCGGGTTTGGTGATCAGGGAGGCGCGGTGCTCGAAGGCGTCGCAGGGCAGGGCCCACTCCGCCGGCGCGCCCTGGTGGCCGGGCAGCCAGGCCATGGCGGGAGCGAGTGCGCGCTCGGGGTCCACGGACAGGACGACGTTGGGTGCGGCCCAGCTGCGCTCGGGTGCCGGGTCGCCGGCGGCGATGCGCACGACCTCCTCGCCGGGCGACCCGAGCCGCTGGGCGACGTGGACCTCGCGGCCGGCGCGCAGCAGTTCGGGCAGGAACGCCTCGGGGCCCGCGCTGCCGGGGGCGGTGAGCACGGCGGCCTTGGGGTGGGCGAGCGCGGCGGCGAGCGCCCGCCGCACGCCGCGTCCGGAGCCGCCGCGGCCGTGTGCCGACACCACGACGGCGTCGTCCCACGGCAGGCCGATGCGCGCGAATGCGGCGGCCACCGAGGACACGGCGGGCACCACCTCGGGGTCGGCGCCGCGGGCGCGCAGGCTGCGCAGCACGCCGAAGAAGCCGGGGTCGCCCGAAGCCAGCACGGCGGCGGGTCCGCGCGCGGCCAGCACCGCGTCCGTGGCCGCGCGCAGGTCGCCGATGGGCACCCGTTCGGCGCCGTCGCCGATGCCGCCGGCGACGGCGTCCAGATGGCGCGGGGCTCCGGCCACGCACACCGCCGCCGCCAGCGCGTCGGCGGCCCGCCGCGGCAGGGGCCCGCCGTCCAGTCCGATGACGGTGATCATGCGCGCGGGTCCTCCAGCGCGAGCTTGAAGCCGACGTGCGTGGCGGCGAATCCGAGTCGGGTGTAGAAGCGGTGAGCGTCGGCGCGGGCGGCGTCCGAGGTCAGCTGCACCATCCGGCATCCGCGGGTGCGCGCCTGCTCGACGGCCCAGGAGACCATGCGGCCGCCCAGCCCTCGGCCGCGTTCGCCCGCGGCCACCCGAACCGCCTCGATCTGCGCGCGCGTCGCGCCGCGGTGGGACAGGCCGGGCAGGTAGGTCAGCTGGAGCGTACCGACCACGGCCCCGCCGCGTACCGCCACGGCCACCAGCGTCCAGGGGTCGGCGTCGATCCGGGCGAAGGCCTCGCGGTAGGGGGCGAGGTCGCCGGGCGTCTCCCGATCGGCGCCGCGCACGTCGTCGGCCAGCAGCGCGACCACCGCCGCGAGGTCGTCGGCGCTCGCCCGCCGGATCGCGACCCCCTCGCCCCCGTCGGCTCCGGCCGATGCCGCCTCCGCCCGCACCGAGCGGGTGCTGTCGGCGTCGCGGCCGGTCATGCGTCCTCCGGGGCGGCGGCGACCACGTGCTGACCGGTGAAGTCGACCATCGCGACGTCCACCCCCAGGGCTCCCTCGGTGAACCGGGTGAGGACACCGGCGACGCGGCGGCACAGCTCGGTCCCGGCGGCCTCCAGGAGGCCCGCCCGCTCCCAGATCTCGTAGGCGTGGCGTCCGGTGTTGGCGGCGTCGACCTCGGCGGCCAGGTCCTCTCCCCCGCCGACGCGGCGGGTGACGTCCCCGAGCAGCTCGGTGGAGACCTTGGACCGGGTGTAGTGGGTCATCAGCACGCCGGAGGCCAGCTTGGTCAGCTTGCCCGCCATCCCGACGAAGGACACGCGCGCCAGCCCGTACTCCACCGCGCGGCGCAGTGCCGCACCGGTGAAGTCGCCGACCTCGACGAAGCACACCTGCGGCAGGCCGGGGTGGCGCAGCATGGCGCCCTTCTCGGTACGCCCGCCGGTGCACAGCACGAGGGTGTCCTCGCCCTGGGCGGCCATCACCGACACGGCCTGCTCGACGCTGGCGCGCCAGGACGCCGTGGAGAACGGCCGCACCACGCCCGTGGTGCCCAGGATGGAGATCCCGCCGATGATGCCCAGGCGGGCGTTCGTGGTCTTGCGCGCCATCCTCTCGCCCTCGGGGACGCTGATGACCACGCGCAGGCCCGCTCCGGCGGCGCCGCCGACCTCGCCCACGGCCTGCTCGATCATCTGCGCCGGCACCGGGTTGATGGCGGGGCCGCCCAGGTCCAGCCCCAGGCCGGGCCGGGTGACGACGCCGACCCCCACGCCGCCGTCCAGCTCGACGCCGGGCTCGCCGCGCCGGGTGACCGTCGCGGTGACGTGGGCGCCGTCGGTGACGTCAGGGTCGTCGCCGGCGTCCTTGACCACCACCGCCTCGGCCCGGTCCGGCGCGGTCAGCCCGCAGCGCTCGGTCGCGAAGGTCACCCGCCGCCCCGAGGGCAGCGCCACCTCGACGACCTCGACCGGCTCGCCGGTGGCCAGCGCCGACGCGGCCGCCTTGGCGGCCGCCGACGCGCACGTCCCCGTGGTCCAGCCGGTGCGCAGCGCCTTCTGCCGCACCTTCATGGTGCGCGGTAGGTCGGGCTCGCGCGGCTGCGGCTCCTCGTGGCCGCCGGGCGCGGACCGCGCTTCGGCGCCGCGCCGGCGCCGCGGACTGTCGGTCACGTCTCTATGCTCCCCGGCGCTCCTCGCGCAGTCGGCGGCGCGCCTCGCGGTCGGCGCGGCGGTGGGTGTGGAAGTGGCCCGGGTGGTACAGGTGCGAGCGGGTACCGCCCGCGCTGAGGGCGGGGCCCACCAGCACCAGGGTGTGCTTCCACAGCCGGTGCTCCTTGACGGTGGCCTCCAGCTCGCCCAGCTCGCAGTGCACCACCAGCTCCTCGGGCCAGGTGGCCTGGTAGGCGACGACGCAGGGCGTCTCGGGCGGGTAGCCGCCCTCGATCAGCTCCTCCTGGAGCCGCCCCGAGCGCGCCGCCGACAGGAACAGCGCCATCGTGGTGCCGTGCCGGGCGAACTCGCGGACCTCCTCGCCCTCGGGCATGGGGGTCTTGCCGCCGCCCAGGCGGGTCAGGATGACCGACTGGGCGACCTCGGGGACGGTCAGCTCGCGCTGGGCGATGGCGGCGACCGCGCTGAACGCGGACACGCCCGGGATCACCTCGACCGCCAGCCCGAGTTCCGCGCAGACCTCCACCTGCTCCTGCATGGCGCCCCACAGCGCCGGGTCGCCGGAGTGGATGCGGGCGATGCGCAGGCCCTCCTCGGCGGCGCGGCGGTAGTAGGGCAGCACGCCCTCCATCGGCAGTTTGGCCGAGTCGACGACCTCGGCGCCGGGACCGGCGTGTTCGAGCACGTCCTCGTGCACCAGGCTGGCCGCCCAGATCACCACGTCGGCCTCGGCGATGGCGCGGGCAGCGCGGACGGTGAGCAGGTCCGCTGCGCCCGGACCGGCGCCGACGAACACGACGGTCCCACTCGCGGCTCCGCTGCTGTGCTCACTGGTGTGCTGGCTGGCCATGCCGTCGTTCACGTACCTCTCGTGGGTCGGGGCTCGTGGTGGGGGCGCGGGCGGCGCCGGCTGCGCCGCGGCCCCGCGCCGGGACGGCCGGGGCGCGCCCTGGAGGGGGGTCACAGCTTCCCGCCGCGTCCGGCCTCGCGGCGCGCGGGCGCGATGAGGGTGGACAGGTAGGGCAGGCCGGCGCTCTGCAGCTTGTCCAGCGGGGCGATCTCCTCGTCGGGCAGGCCGAGCCGGGCGCCGTACACCGAGTCCTCGCCGCGGCCCGCCTCGCGTACGGCCTCGGCGACCTGCGGCGCGAACCGGCCGAACTTGTAGGCGACCACGGTGGCGTCGGAGTCCAGCGCCGAGCGCAGCCGCTCCGCGCCGCCGGTGACCGGCAGGAGGGTGAGGGGTTCGGATCCTTCGGCCAGCACGCGTCCCGACCGCGCGGCCAGGTCCTGCATGGCGGTGACACCGGGCACGGTCTCCACCTCGGTGGCGGGAGCCAGCTCGCGCACCGTCTGCGCCAGGTAGGTGAAGGTGGAGTAGACGTTGGGGTCGCCGATGGTGGCGAACGCCACGGTGGTTTCGCCCTCCTCGAAGTGCCGCAGGACCGCGCGGGCCGCCGCGTCCCAGGCGCGCACCCGCCGGTCGCTGAGGCCGTGGCGGTCGTTGAGCGCGAAGACGGCGCGTTCGATGCGGGAGGCGTCGACGTGGGCCCGCACGGTGGCCTCGGCGCGCCCGGGCTCGTCGCCGGCCAGTACCGGGACGATCACGGCGTCGGCCTCGCGCATGCGCCGCACCGCCTTGACCGTCACCAGCTCGGGGTCGCCCGGCCCCACTCCGACCCCGACCAGCCGTCCGCGCGTGCCCATACCACCGCTTCCTCGTCGACTGCGTTGCGCGCCCCTCCGCCGCGCGGACGCTCCGCGCCGCTCGGCTGCGGCGGCTGCGCCGGCGGGGGCCGAGGCAAGCGTATCGGTGCGCCCTGTGCCGCCCGTCGTCCGGGACCGGTCTGCGCAGAAGCCGCGACCAGGGGCGGCGCGCCGGATGCCGCCGCCGACGGCCTAGCATGGCCACCCGGTGGTGCCTGGCGGCCGCCGTCCCGGCGGTCACCGAAGCGAGGAGGAGGAAGCGCGTGCCCGTGCTACCGCGAGTGGTGATCGCGGCCCCGTCGTCGAGCAGCGGCAAGACCACCGTCGCCACCGGCCTCATGGCCGCGCTGGCGGCGCGCGGCGAGCGCGTCTCCGGGCACAAGGTGGGCCCCGACTACATCGACCCCGGCTACCACGCGGTGGCCACCGGGCGGCCCCCGCGCAACCTCGACCCGGTGCTGTGCGGCGAGGAGCGCGTCGCGCCGCTGTTCCTGCACGGTGCGGCCGGCGCCGACATCGCCGTCGTCGAGGGCGTGATGGGCCTGTTCGACGGCGCCGCCGACTCCGCGGGCTTCGCCGGGCCGGGCGACGCGGGCTCCACCGCCCACGTGGCCGCGCTGCTGGGCGCACCGGTGGTCCTGGTGGTCGACGCCTCGCGCAGCGCGCGCTCCGTCGCCGCGCTGGTACACGGGTTCTGCACCTACGACCCGCGGGTGCGCATCGCCGGGGTGGTCCTCAACCGGGTGGGCTCCGAGCGCCACGAGCGCATCCTGCGCGCCGCGCTGGAGGACGCGGGCACCGCGGTGCTGGGCGCGATCCGGCGCCGCGAGGAGGTGCGCACGCCCTCCCGCCACCTCGGCCTGATCCCCGCCGCCGAGCGGGCCGACGAGGCCCGCCGCGCCGTACGGGAGCTCGGCGAGCTGGTGGCCGCCTCCTGCGACCTGGAGGCGGTGCGCGCCGTCGCCCGCGCCGCCCCCGCGCTGGCGGACGAGCCGTGGGACCCGCAGGCGCAGGTGCGGCCGCCGCGAGGGCCGGCGCCGCCGCGCCCGCCGCGGATCGCCGTCTTCGGCGGTCCCGCCTTCACCTTCGGCTACACCGAGCAGGCTGAGCTGCTGCGCGCCAGCGGCGCCGAGGTGCACACCGTCGACCCGCTGCGCGAGGAGGCGCTGCCCGAAGGGACCGATGCGCTCATCGTCGGCGGCGGGTTCCCCGAGGTGCACGCCGCCGAGCTGTCGGCCAACGCCGCGCTGCGCGGCGCCGTGGCCGGCCTCGCCGCGCGCGGTGCGCCCGTGGCCGCCGAGTGCGCCGGGCTGCTCTACCTCTCCCGCAGCCTGGACGGCGCGCCGATGTGCGGCGTGCTGCCCGCCGACGCCGCGATGACGGGCTCCCTCACCCTGGGCTACCGCTCGGCCGTGGCGGTCGGCGACACGGTGCTCGCGCGCCGGGGCGCCCGCGTGCGCGGCCACGAGTTCCACCGCACGGCGGTCGAACCGCGCTCGGGCGCGCAGCCGGCCTGGCAGTGGGAATCCGGTGGCGGCGAGGGCTACGGCTCTGGCAGCATCAGCGCTTCCTACCTGCACGTGCACTGGGCCGGCGAACCCGCGATCGCCGAACGGTTCCTGGCGGCCGCGCGTGCCGACACCGAGGGGGTGGCCGAGTGACCGGCGCCGACGAATCGCCGCTCATGCCGTCGGTGGTGCTGCGCACCGAGAGGCTCGTGCTGCGGGCCCACACCGGCGACGACATCGACGCCGTCTTCCGCGGCGCGGGCGACCCCGGGGTGCAGCGCTGGCTGCCCATGCCGCGCCCCGGCAAGGCCTACACCCGCGCCGACGCCGAGGACTGGTGCCTGGTGTCCGCGCCGCACGCGCGGGTGAGCGGTGACGGCCAGCAGTGGGCGGCCGTGGAGGCCGAGACCGGCGCCTACGCCGGCTCGGTGGGCCTGACCCGGACCATGTGGCGCGCGAGCTCCACCGAGGTCGGCTACTGGATGGGGCCGTGGGCGCGGGGACGCGGGCTGGCGACCGAGGCGGTGGTGGCCCTCTCGCGGTGGGCGCTGCTCGACCGGCGCTTCGAGCGGGTGGAGCTGAAGGCCGCCGCGGGCAACACCGCGTCGCGGCGGGTGGCCGCGAAGGCGGGGTTCACCTACGAGGGCACCGAGCGCAACGCGATGCCGCTGCACGAGGGCCGCGCCGACCTGGCGGTCTACAGCCTCATCCCGGCCGACCTGGGCCGGGACGGCACCGCCTAGCCCAACGCCGGCTCGGCCGAGCGGCTGGAGGCTCATGCGGGCGGCGGCTGTGCGGAAGCGCCCGGGACCGCGGCCATCAGCTCGGTGTCGGCGTACTCCTCGACCCGCACCGCCGTGCCCGCCCTTCATCCGGAACACCCGGCGGTACTCGTTCTCGCAGACGCGGCCGGTCGCGGTCGCGTCGCCGGGGCCGGCGGCCTCGACCACCACGCGGGTCTCCCTCGGCGGTGGAACGGTGCGGCGCGACCGCGCACCGGGCGCGAGCCGGGCCTGCAGAGGGCCGAGCAGCTCGGTCAGCACGGCCTGCCTGCCGTGATAGGCGCCCGACCACGCTGAGAGGTGCCGATGGCGGTCCAGACGACGTCCTCGTGGAGGCAGGCCGCCCACGGCCCGACATCCCCCTCGGCCGGCGCCGCGTAGGCCTCCTCCCGGAGCCCGGTTCGCGGCCGCGTCCGCGGCGCCTCGTCTGCGTCGCCGGCGGGCGGGACCGGCGTCCCGCCCGGCCCCGCCGAGGGCGGCCCGCGCGGAGGCGGGCCCACCACCGGTTCCCCTGCCGCCTCGCGGAAACGTCCGAAAAGCGCGCGGAACGTCCGGTGCGCGGCGGGCGGGAGCCGCGTCAGCTCACCACTCGATGCCGCGCTGCCCCTTCTGGCCGGCGTCCATGGGGTGCTTGACCTTGGTCATCTCGGTGACGAGGTCGGCCGCCTCCCGCAGCCGGGGGTCGGCGTCGCGGCCGGTGACGATCACGTGCTGGTGGCCGCTGCGCTGCGCCAGCGTCTCGACCACGTCCTCGACGTCGACCCAGCCCCACTTCATGGGGTAGGTGAACTCGTCGAGCACGTAGAGGCGGTAGGTCTCGGCGGCAAGGTCGCGCTTGATCTGGGCCCAGCCCTCCGCGGCGTCGGCGGCGTGGTCCTCCTCGGTGCCCTGCCGCTGGATCCACGACCAGCCCTCGCCCATCTTGTTCCAGTCGACCCGGCCGCCCTCGCCGGACTCGCCGAGGACGCGCAGCGCGCGCTCCTCCCCGATGCGCCACTTGGCCGACTTGACGAACTGGAAGACGCCGATGTCCCAGCCCTGCGACCAGCCGCGGGTGGCCAGCCCGAACGCGGCGGTCGACTTCCCCTTGCCGGGGCCGGTGTGCACGATCAGCAGCGGTCGGTTGCGGCGCTGGCGCGTGGTCAGTCCGTCGTCGGGCACGTAGGCGGGTCTGCCCTGCGGCATCGTGGTCTCTTCCCCTCGGTTCTCGGACTTCTCGCGTTTCTCGGACGCCGGAGGCCGCGGGTCCGGGCGCCGCCGGAGCGCGGCTGCGGACGACCGGCGTCCGGGGCGGCGCGTCGGACGCGCTTCGCCCGACGGGTACTCAGGCGGCGCGCCGGGTGGAGCGCACCAGGCCGCTCAGCGCGTCGGCGCCCAACTCCTCCAGGTGCACCGACTCGCCGCCCATCTCGGCGGCCAGCCGCTGGGCCAGGCCCAGGCGCACCGGCCCCGACTCGCAGTCGACGACGATGCCGTGCACGCCCCGGGCGCCGATCCGCGCGCCGGCGCGCAGCGCCTCGTCGAGCCCGCCGCGGGTGGCGCGCCCGTCGGTCACCACCACGAGCAGCGCCCGGCGGGCGGCGTCGCGCAGCCGCTCCACACGCAGCACCTCCGCCGCGCGCGCCAGCCCCGCCGCGAGGGGGGTGCGCCCCCCGGTGCGCAGCTCGCGCAGCCTGCGCGCGCCCGCCTCCACCGACGAGGTCGGCGGCAGCTCCACCTGGGCGCCGGTGCCGCGGAAGGTGACCAGACCGACCTTGTCGCGGCGCTGGTAGGCGTCCAGCAGCAGGCTCAGCACGGCGCCCTTGACGGCGCGCATCCGCTGCCGGGCGGCCATGGAGCCGCTGGCGTCCACGCAGAACAGCACGAGGTTGCCCTCGCGGCCTTCGCGCACGGACTCGCGCAGGTCGCCGGGGCGCACGATGAGCCCCGGCCCCCTACGGCCGCGGGCGCGCTGATAGGGCGCCGCCGCGCGCAGGGTCGCGGTCAGGTGCAGACCGCGCACCGCCGAACGGGGCACGCGCGCGCCCGAGGTGCGGCCGAAGGGCGTTTCGGCCCGGGAGCGGCGGCCGGGCGCGCCCTCGCCTACGCCGTCGAGGCTGAACAGGCGCGGCCGGTAGGTCTCGCCGGCCTCCGCCTGCGGTCCCCGGCCCGGGTCCTGGGGCCGCGGCGGCGACTGCTCGCCACCGGGGTCGTCGTCGGCGTCGCCGGAGCCCGCCGGCCGGGGACCCGAGGGGGCGCCCCCGGCGTCGCCGCCGGGCGCCTCGCCGGAGTCGGGACCGGAGTCCTGCGGGCCCTGCCCGTCGCCGTCGCCCGGCTGCGCGGAGGGCTCCTCCGCCGAGGATCCGGGGTCCGGGCCCTGCGCCTCGGCGCCGCCGCCACCGCCGCCCGTGTCGTCGCCGGCGCCGTCCGGCTCACCCGGGTCTTTTGGGTCCGCATCACCCGCCTGGTCCAGCGCCTCCTGCAGCCGGTCCTCGTCCAGGTCGGGCGCGTCGAAGGGGTCGCGCCTGCGCCGGTGCGGCAGCGCCAGGCGGGCGGCGTCGCGCACGTCCTCGGGTGCCACCTCGCCGTGGTCGCGCCAGGCGGCCAGCGCCATGGCGGCTCGGGCGGTGACGATGTCGGCGCGCAGGCCGTCGACGTCGAAGGCCGCGCAGACCGCCGTGACCTGCCGGAGTGCGGCGTCGGTGAGCACCACACCCGGCAGGCGCTTGCGGGCGGCCAGAATGCGGCCCGCGAGCTCGGCCTCGTCCCGCGCGTAGCCGGCGGCGAAGCCCTCGGGGTCGGCCTCGAACGCGAGCCTGCGGCGCACCACGTCCGCGCGCAGCTGCGGGTCGCGGGTGGCGGCGACCTCCACGGTCAGGCCGAAGCGGTCCAAAAGCTGCGGCCGCAGCTCGCCCTCTTCGGGGTTCATCGTGCCCACGAGCAGGAAATGCGCGGCGTGGCGCACCGAGACGCCTTCGCGCTCAACGTGCGAGGTGCCCATGGCCGCCGCGTCCAGCAGCAGGTCGACGAGGTGGTCGTGCAGCAGGTTGACCTCGTCGACGTAGAGGACGCCGCGGTGCGCCTCGGCGAGCAGGCCGGGCTCGAAGGCCTTGACGCCCTCGGTCAGCGCCCGCTCGATGTCCAGCGAGCCCACCAGCCGGTCCTCGCTGGCGCCCACCGGCAGTTCGACGAGCCGCGCGGGGCGCTCGCCGGGCACCGCGGAGTCGGCGTGCGGGCCGTCGGGGCACTCGGGGTCGGGGGCGGCGGGGTCGCAGCCGAACCGGCAGCCCTGCACGACGTCGAGGTCGGGCAGCAGCGCCGCCAGGGCGCGCACCACGGTCGACTTGGCGGTCCCTTTCTCACCGCGGACCAGTACGCCGCCGACGTCCGGGGACACGGCGTTGATCAGCAGCGCGAGCTTCAGGTCGTCCATGCCGACGACCGCGCTGAAGGGGTAGCGAGCAGGAGCGCTCACGCGGGTCAGTCCTTCCTCGGGAGTCCACGCCCATAGGGGTCTTGCCCGGTGCCGCGCAGTCTCCTGGCTTCCAGATCACCGCTCGCCCGCCGCCTTCCCACCGGAGGGGTTCCGGCAGTGGCGCTCGTTGCGGGGCCGCTCCCTGGTCACAGTGGCGGGACCGTCCCGGATTCACACCGGGTTCCTGCGCGCCGCGGCGCGGCCGGGACGCTCCCGGCCGGGTACGCCCGGCGCCGGCACCGCCAACAAGAGTCTCATACCGCGCCCGTCCGGCCTCCACCGCGTCCACCGCCGCGCAGCGCAGCGGCCTCGGCGAGATCCGCCCGCCGCCGGGGCGGCGCTCCGGCGACGATCACCCTTGCGGCGGCGCCCCGATCGGGATGGGATGGCCGCACCCGGACACCAGCGCCCGCCCGGCCCGCGGCCTGCGGGGCGGCATCAGACGACCGGAGGACCCTACCGCGATGCGCGACGACGAGACCGCCGACATCACCCGCCGACCGGCCCGCGAGCTCGCGCGGATGCTGCGCGCACGTGAGGTCTCCGCCCGCGAGGTGGTGGCCGCGCACCTGCAGCGCGTCGAGGCGGTGAACCCGGCCGTCAACGCCGTGGTGACGCTGTGCGGCGAGCGCGCCATGGACGAGGCGCACGCCGCCGACGAACTGCTGGCCTCGGGCGGCGAACCCCCGCCGCTGCACGGGCTGCCGATGGCGCACAAGGACACCCACGAGACCGCGGGCGTGCGCACCACGTTCGGCTCGCCGGTCTTCGCCGGCCACGTGCCCGACCGCGACGAACTGGTGGTGGCGCGGATGCGCGCTGCCGGGGCGATCACCATCGGCAAGACCAACACCCCCGAGTTCGCCGCCGGATCGCACACCTTCAACCCCGTGTTCGGGCTGACCCGCAACCCCTACGACACCGCGCGCTCGGCGGGCGGCAGCAGCGGCGGCGCGGCCGCGGCGCTGGCGGCGGGCATGCACGTGATGGCCGACGGCTCCGACATGGGCGGGTCGCTGCGCAACCCCGCGTCGTTCAACAACGTGGTGGGGCTGCGGCCGTCGCCGGGGCGGGTGCCGCAGCACCCCGCACCGCTGGGCTGGTCGCAGCTGTCGGTGCAGGGCCCGATGGCGCGGGAGGTCGACGACGCGGCGCTGCTGCTGTCGGTGATCGCCGGCCCCGACCCGCGCAGCCCCGTCGCCCTCGGCGAGTCGGGAGCGGCGCTGGCCCCGCCGCTGGAAGCCGACGTGCGCGGCCTGCGCCTGGCGTGGTCGCCGGACCTCGGCGGGTCGGCCCCGTGCGAGCGGGCGGTGACGGAGGCCCTGGCGCCCGCGCTGGAGGTCTTCTCCGAGCTGGGCTGCGAGATCGCCGAGGACGCCCCCGACCTCTCCGGCGCCGACGACGTCTTCCGCACGCTGCGGGCCTGGCAGTTCGAGGCGACGCTGGGACCGCTGCTGGACCGCGAGCGCCCGCGGATCAAGCCCAGTCTGGCCTGGAACATCGACGAGGGCCGCAAGCTCTCCGGCGCCGACGTGGCGCGCGCCGAACTGGAGCGCACCCGCATCTACCACCGTGTGCGCGAATTCTTCGAGCGCTACGACGCGCTGCTGCTGCCGGTGAGCCAGGTGGCGCCCTTCGACGCGGACCTGGAGTACCCGGCCGACATCGACGGCGCCGAGCAGCAGACCTACCTCGACTGGATGCGCTCCTGCTACCACATCACCGTCACCGGCTGCCCGGCGCTGGCCGTGCCCGGCGGGTTCACGCCGGGCGGGCTGCCGGTGGGCCTGCAGATCGCCGGACCGCACCGGGCCGACCGGCGGGTACTGGAGATCGGCCGCGCCTTCGAGCGCGCCACCGGCCACGGCCGCCGCCGACCGCTGCTGTAGGTCGCGGCCAGGTCGCGGCGCCCGCGACCTGATGCGGCCGGATGCGGCCAGGCGGCGGGGTCAGTCCCAGACGCGCGCCAGCAGCCATCGGTCCGTGGCGGAGTCGTGCTGGAGCTCGTAGACGCCCAGCGCGCCGGAGGATCCGGCTTCGACCCGCCAGTGGGCGCGCTGGGGCAGGTGCTCCTGCACCTCGGGTGACCAGTCGGCGCGCAGGGTGACCCAGTGGTCGACGATGTGGCGGACGTTGTAGACCCGGTGCTCCCATACGAAGCGCACCGGCCGCCCCTCGTGCTCGGTGACCGCGACCGGCACACCGTAGACGTGGCCCACTGGCGACACTCCCCTCAAGCTGCGGCGCCCTCGATCGGGCGGCCTGGGCCTGCGGGGAAGAACAGGCGCTTATTCGAACGTGTGTGCTAACACTAGCCGATCCTGTGGATCCGCGGAACCGCGACGCGCCGCATCCTGTCTAATATCAGGAACACCCCGCCCCCAGTCGGCGAACTCGTGCGAACCCGCCCCGACTCGCCCTGTCCGGGGCGTCTGTACGCTGAGACCCCGAATCGCCTGCCGGCCTAAGGAACGCAGCACTGTGACGGACATCGGGCACGAGCGCGCCAAACCCCTGCGCACCGGCGACCCCCACCAGCTCGGCGACTACCGGATCGAGGGCAGGCTGGGGCGCGGCGGCATGGGGACCGTCTACCTTGCCCGCGACACCGCCGAACGGCTGGTGGCCGTCAAGCTGATCCACCCCGACCTCACCGACGACCCGGACTTCCGCCGCCGCTTCGCGCGCGAGGTCGAGTCCGCCCGCAAGGTCGCGCGCTTCTCCACCGCCGGGGTACTCGACGCCCGCCTGGACGGCGACCCGCTGTTCATCGTCTCCGAGTACGTGCCCGGACCGAACCTCGCCCAGGCCATCAGCGCCGAGGGCCCGATGCGCGGCGGCACGCTGGAGAGCCTGGCCCTGGGCGTCGCGGCGGCGCTGACCGCCATCCACCGCGCTGGCGTCATCCACCGCGACCTCAAGCCCGGCAACGTGCTGCTCTCGGCGGTGGGACCCAAGGTCATCGACTTCGGCATCGCCCGCGCGATGGACGACGAGAGCGCGGTCACCCGCTCCAGCCAGCTGATGGGAACGCCCTCCTACCTGGCTCCCGAGCTGATCGCGGGCGGCCCGATCACGCCCGCCTCCGACATCTTCTCCTGGGGCTGCCTGGTGGCCTACGCCGGTATCGGCAAGGCGCCCTTCGACGCCCAGACGGTGCCGGCCGTGCTGCACCTGATCAGCTCCGGCGAGGCCGACCTGGAGGGGCTCGACCTGCGGCTGAGCGACCTGGTCCGCAGCGCGCTGGACAAGGAGCCGGGCAACCGCCCCACCGCCCAGCGGCTGCTGAGCATGCTCGTGGGCGAGGACGACCCGGGCGAGGCGATCGTCGACAGCACCGTCGTGGAGTCCTGGACCCCGCCGTCCGTCGTCGGGGCCGCCGGGACGGCGGCCCCGGGCGCGGGCGCAGGCGCCGCACCCGATTCCGGACCCGACGCGGTCCCGACCGAGCAGTCGACCCGTGCACTCGCCCCCGAGTCCCCCGCCCGGCCGCCGACCACGCAGCCCTCCACCCACGCCGTCCCGCCGGTACCGGAGCGGCCCGCGCCGGGGCCCCAGGCACCCTTCGGCCAGGGCGCCCCGGGACACGCGCCCGGGGGCAGCGGCTTCCCCCCGCCCGGCCCGCCGCAGCAGCCCTACGGCCACCCGTCCGGCCCGCAGCCCCCGTACGGACCGGGATCCAGACCGCAGGCGCCGTACGGGCCCGCGCCCGGCGCCGGTCCTTCGGCATCGGGGCCCTACGGGACCCCGTCGGGACCCCAGCAGCCCTACGGAGGGGGTTCCGGTCCGCAGCAGCCCTATGACGCCGGGTCGCCGCCCTTCGGACAGCCCTCGGCCGGCATCGGCGGGCCGGGCGTGCCCGGTGCGGGCGGCGCAGCCCCGGCGAGCGGCCCCGCGCCCGGCAGAGGCCGTACCGGACTGCTCATCGGCGCCGTCGCGGGAGTTCTGCTCCTGATCGCCGGAGGCGTGCTCGGCTCCGTGCTGCTGCTCGGCGGCGGTCCGCCCGAGGGCACCCTGATCTACGAGGACGACTTCGCGAGCAGCGCCTGGGAGTCCACCGAGTACGACCCCGAGGACGAGTTCACCGAGTACGCCTACCACCCGGAGAACGGCCTGATCCTGCGCGTGTCGGAGTACAACGACTTCAACGGCAGCATCGGCGCCTTCGCGCCCTACACCGGCACCTACCCCGAGGCCGTCCTGGTCGAGGCCGAGGCCGAGGCGCTGGCCGGGCCCGCCTACAGCGAGTACGGCCTCCGGTGCTTCCACCGCAGCACCGAGGACGACGTGGTCACCCACTACGAGGGCCTGGTGCGGTTCGACGGGGGCAGCGCGCAGCTCCGGCGCGTGGGCGGCGAGTCCGGCGAGGCCGCCATGGCCACCACGGACGACGTCGGCGGCTACGTCCAGCCTCCGGACAAGCTGCCCATGCGCGACGGCACCGACGACGGCAACGGCGAGTCCGTCACCAACACGGTGGCCATGGCGTGCGAGTACGACGAGGAGGCGAAGACCCTGGCCGTCAATCTGTGGGTCAACGGCGAGCACGTCCTGGAGGCGGTCGACGACCAACCGCTCGCCGGCGGCAAGACGGGCGGCACCGGCGTGACGCTCAAGCGCCGCGGCAGCGAGACCGACACGCCGATGGTCGGCTTCCACCGCTTCGGGGTGCAGCGGCTGAGCTCGGCCGGCTCCGGCGGCGACGCCTAGGGTGGGGTGCGGGCGGCCGCCGTCGTCGCCGCCCGCACCCCACGCACACTTGGGCAACCGGGAAGGGTCAGGCATGCGCGCCATCGTCATCGAAGAGCAGGGCGGCCCCGAGGTCATGCGCCTCACCGAGACCGCCGACCCCGAGCCGGCCTCCGGCGAGGTGCTGATCGACGTCGAGGCCCGCGGGGTCAACTTCATCGACGTCTACCAGCGCAGCGGCGCCTACTCGGTCTCCACCCCCTTCACCCCCGGCGTCGAGGCGGCCGGCCGCGTGGCGGCGGTGGGCGCCGGAGTCACCGGGTTCGCCCCCGGCGACCGGGTGGCCTGGGCGATGCTGCCGGGCGGCTACGCCGACCGCGCGGCGGTCCCGGCCCGGCGCGTCGTGCCCGTGCCCGACGGCGTCACCGCCGAGCAGGCCGCTTCCACGCTGCTGCAGGGTATGACCGCCCACTACCTGACCCACTCCACCTACGCCGTGCAGCCGGGCGACACGGTGCTCGTGCACGCCGCCGCGGGCGGCACCGGGCTGCTGCTCGTCCAGATGGCCAAGGCGCGCGGTGCGACCGTCATCGGTACCGCCTCGACCGAGGCCAAGCAGGCGCTCGCCCGCGAGGCCGGCGCCGACGAGGTCATCGACTACACCCGCCAGGACGTCGCTCCCGCGGTTCGCGAGCTGACGCGCAGCCGCGGAGTGGCGGCCGTCTACGACGGCGTCGGAGCCGACACCTTCGACGCGAGCCTGGAGTCGCTGCGCCCCCGCGGCGTCCTCGCGCTCTTCGGCCAGGCCAGCGGTGCCGTGCCGCCCGTGGACCCGCAGCGGCTGAACTCCGCCGGCTCGGTCTTTCTGACCCGGCCGAGCATCACGCACCACATAGCCTCGCGCGAGGAGCTGCTGGAGCGCGCGGCGGACGTGTACGGGCTGGTCGCCTCCGGGCGCCTGGACGTGCGCGTCGGCGGGCGCTACGCGCTGGAGGAGGCGGCGCGCGCCCACGAGGACCTCACGGCCCGGCGCACCACCGGCAAGCTGCTGCTGGTCTGATCCGCCCCGCGACCGGCGGCGGCCCGCTGCGGGCCGCCGCCGGGACCGCCCGGCGCGGGCGGTGCGGCGGGGCTACTCCTTGTCGCGCGGGCGCGGCTCGGGCACCTGGCCGCTGGCGGCGCCCGCGGCGGCCTCGGCCTCCTCGCGCGCGCTCGCCACCGCCTGGGCGGCGATCTCGGCGGCGTGGCCGGCGGCCTCGGTCGGGGACTCGCGGTGCTGGCCGGCGGTCAGCTCGCCGGGCGACTCGCGGCCCTGGACCCCCTCGGCCTCCGGGCCCTCCTCCTCGGCGGAGCCGGTGGGCGCGGCCGCGCCGGCGTCGGCGGAGAACGCCTTGGACACGTTCTGCACCGCCTGGCTGAGCTCGCCGGGGATGACCCAGAAGGTGTTGCCCTCGCCGTTGGCCAGGTGCGGCAGGGTCTCCAGGTACTTGTAGGCGAGCAGCTTGGGATCGGCGTTGTTGGCGTGCACGGCCTTGAATACGAGCTCGATCGCCTGTGCCTCGCCGTCGGCCCGCAGGATGCGCGCCTGCTGGTCGCCCTGGGCCTCCAGGATGGCCTGCTGGCGGGCGCCCTCGGCGGTGAGGATGCGCGACTGGCGCTCACCCTCGGCGTGCAGCACGACGGCGCGCTTGTCGCGCTCGGCGCGCATCTGCTTCTCCATCGCCTCCTTGATGGAGGGCGGCGGGTCGATGGCCTTTATCTCGACCCGGTTGACTCGGATGCCCCATTTGCCGGTCGCGTCGTCGAGGACGCCCCGCAGCATGGAGTTGATCTCCTCGCGCGAGGTCAGCGTCCGCTCCAGGTCCATCCCGCCGATCACGTTGCGCAGCGTGGTCACGGTGAGCTGGTCGATGGCGGCCAGGTAGTTGGCGACCTCGTAGGCGGCGGCGCGCGGATCGGTGATCTGGTAGTAGAGGACCGTGTCGATGTTGACGACGAGGTTGTCCTCGGTGATCACTGGCTGCGGCTTGGAGGAGAAGACCTGTTCGCGCAGGTCGTACTTGGTGTTGACGCGGTCGACGACCGGGATGATGAAGTTCAGGCCCGGCTGCAGGGTGCGCTGGTAGCGGCCGAACCGCTCGATGTTGTAGGCGCGCGCCTGCGGGACGATCCGCACGGTCGACAAGACGGCGAGTACGACCAGGACGGCGATGACGATGAAGAGGATGTCGATCCCCATGGCGACCTCCTGGGTGGCTGTGTGGACGGAGCCGAGCGGGCAGAGGGGCGAGGCGCGCTGCCCGGCGCGTTCACGGCAGCGCTTCTCTGGGGTACACGACCGCCGTCGCGCCGTCGATCTGCATGACGTCGACCCGCGTACCGGGCGGGATCACGGTGTCCTCGTCGATGCAGCGCGCCGACCACTCCTCGCCGGAGAGCTTGACCCGGCCGTGCTCGCCGGTGACCTCGTCGACCACCACCGCCGACTGGCCCACGAGGCGCTCGGTGCCCGAGCGCAGTAGGGGCGGTTGCTGCAGGTGGCGCTTGGCGATGGGCCGGACCACCAGCAGCCCGGCGGCCGAGGCGATGACGAAGGCCGCGACCTGCGTGGCGAACCCCATGCCGATGGCGCCCACCACCCCGGCGATCAGCGCGGCGGCTGCCAGCAGGCCCAGGGCCAGAGTGAGGGTGAAGACCTCGGCTACGCCCAAGGCGGCGGCCGCGATCAGCCACAGGACCCAAAACGGCATCGATACCGACCTCCCGTCCGAGCGCGGCTTGGTCTAAACGTACCCCCTAGAAGTGAGCAACCACACAGCAGCGGGCCGCATTCCGGACACGGACCGGGCGCGGGCGGGAGGGGGCGCTCCCCGCCCGCGCGGACCGGCGCGGGCGGGGAGCGGCGCATCAGTCCTCGTCCTCCAGGTCGCCTTCGAGGGCGAGGTAGGTCTCGCGCAGCCGGTCGAGCACCTCGGGGTCGGGCTCCTCCCACAGCTTGCGCTCGGCCGCCTCCAGCAGGCGCTCGGTCATGCCGCGCAGTGCCCAGGGGTTGGACTGCTCCAGAAACTCGCGGTTCTCAGGGTCGAAGACGTAGGTCTCGGCGAGCTTGGCGTACATCCAGTCGTCGACCACCCCTGCGGTGGCGTCGTAGCCGAACAGGTAGTCGACGGTGGCGGCGAGCTCGAACGCGCCCTTATAGCCGTGCCGGCGCATGGCCGCCACCCAGCGGGGGTTGACCACGCGGGCGCGGAAGACCCGGCGGGTCTCCTCGCCCAGGGTGCGGGTCTTGACCTGGTCGGGCACGGCCGAGTCGCCGACGTAGGCGGCGGGGTTGGCGCCGGTGAGCCGGCGCACCATGGCGACCATGCCGCCGTGGTACTGGAAGTAGTCGTCGGAGTCGACGATGTCGTGCTCGCGGGTGTCCTGGTTCTTCGCGGCCACCGAGATGCGGCGGAAGGAGGCCTCCATGTCCGAGCGCGCCTCGCGGCCGTCGAGGCCGCGGCCGTAGGCGTAGCCGCCCCAGACGGCGTAGACCTCGGCGAGGTCGGCGTCGTCGCGCCAGTTGCGCGCGTCGATCAGCGGGAGCAGGCCGGCGCCGTAGGCGCCCGGACGCGAGCCGAAGATGCGGGTGGTGGCGCGCCGCCAGTCGCCGTGGTCGGCGTGGTCGGCCAGCGCGTGGGCGCGCGGGAAGTTGCGCTCGGCCGGCTCGTCGAGGTCGGCGACCGCCTTGATCGCGTCGTCGACCATACCGATGACGTGCGGGAAGGCGTCCCGGAAGAACCCGGAGATGCGCAGTGTGACGTCGATGCGCGGCCGGCCCAGCTCCTCCAGCGGCACGATCTCGAACCCGGTGACGCGGCGTGAGGCGTCGTCCCAGGTGGGGCGCACGCCCAGGAGCGCCAGCACCTCAGCGATGTCGTCGCCCTGCGTGCGCATGGCCGCGGTGCCCCACACGGTCAGCCCCACCGACCGGGGGTACTCGCCGTTGTCGTCGAGGTGGCGGCGCACCAGCGAGTCGGCGAGGGCCTGGCCCACGTCCCAGGAGTTGCGGGAGGGCACGGCCTTAGGGTCGACCGAGTAGAAGTTGCGGCCGGTGGGCAGCACGTTGACCAGCCCGCGGGTGGGCGAGCCGGAGGGGCCGGCGGGAACGTGCCCGCCGTCCAGCGCGTGCAGAACGGCGCCGATCTCGTCGCTGGTGGCGGCCAGGCGCGGCACGACCTCCTCGGCGGCGAAGCGCAGTACCTGCACCGCCCGGCGGGCGTGGTCGTCCCCGGTGGAGGAGCCCGCGAGCGCGCGGGAGACCA
Organism: Streptomonospora halophila; assembly: GCF_039542725.1. Taxonomy (NCBI): domain Bacteria; kingdom Bacillati; phylum Actinomycetota; class Actinomycetes; order Streptosporangiales; family Nocardiopsidaceae; genus Streptomonospora; species Streptomonospora halophila. The sequence continues at coordinate 64,397 of NZ_BAABIK010000024.1, forward strand.
CCGGCTCGACCCGGTCGGCGGCCCAGCCGCACTCCTCCATCGCCTCGACGAGTCGGCGGGCCAGCGCGTCGACCAGGTCGAGGGCGTCGGAGGCGGTGCGCGCAGGCCCGTCGACCAGGGCGGTCAAGCCCTCGGGGACGTCGGCGCGTGCGCCCGGCTCGGCGAGCAGCTCCTTCTCGTCGAGGCCGAAGGCGCCGGCCAGCACCGCGCGCAGGCCCGGCAGCGCGCCGGCCTGCCCGGCCCAGACCTGCGAGGCGCGCAGCACGGCCAGGACCAGGTTGACGCGGGCCTCGCCCTCGGGGGCCTCGCCCAGGATGTGCAGGCCGTCGCGGATCTGCACGTCCTTGATCTCGCACAGGTAGCCGTCGACGTGCATGACGAAGTCGTCGAACTCGTCCTCGCCGGGCATCTCGTCGCGGTGCAGGTCGTGGTGAAGCTCGGCGGCCTTGATCAGCGTCCAGATCTGGGCGCGCAGCGCGGGCGCCTTGTCCGGGTCGAGGTCGTTGACCATGGCGTACTCGTCGAGCAGCTGCTCCAGCTTGGCGATGTCGCCGTAGGTGTCGGCGCGCGCCATCGGCGGCACCAGGTGGTCGACGACGGTGGCGTGGGCGCGCCGCTTGGCCTGGGTGCCCTCGCCGGGGTCGTTGACGATGAACGGGTAGATCAGCGGGAGGTCGCCCAGCACGGCGTCGGGCGCGTCCTCGGCGGCCAGCCCCAGGCCCTTGCCGGGCAGCCATTCGAGTGTGCCGTGCTTGCCCAGGTGGATCACCGCGTCGGCGCCGAAGCCGGCGGCGCTCCCCTCGCCCGCGGGCTCGGCGGGGGCCTCCAGCCACCGGTAGGCGGCCAGGTAGTGGTGCGACGGCGGCAGGTCGGGGTCGTGGTAGATGGCGATGGGGTTCTCGCCGAAACCGCGCGGCGGCTGGATCATCAGCACGACGTTGCCGAAGCGCAGCGAGGCCAGGACGATCTCGGGGGTGCCGCGGGAGTCGTCGACGTAGAGGTCGCCGGGTGGCGGCCCCCAGTGCTCGGTCACGGCGTCGCGCAGCCGCTTGGGCTGCGCCTCGAACCACCGGCGGTAGTCCTCCAGCGGAACGCGGTTGGTCGCTGCGGCGAGCTGCTCCTCGCTGAGCCATTCGACGTCGTGGCCGCCGGCGCGGATGAGGGTGTGGATGAGCGGGTCGCCGTCGTCCTCGCGCCGGTCCTCCTCGGGGCCGGGCATCCGCCACAGCGAGTCGTCGCCGCCCAGGTCGTAGCCGCGCTCGGCGAGCCGGCGGAACAGGCGGACCGCCGAGGCGGGGGTGTCCAGGCCTACGGCGTTGCCCACGCGGGAGTGCTTGGTCGGGTAGGAGGACAGCACGACGCCCAGGCGCCGCTCCGCGGGCGGCACCGCGCGCAGGCGGGCGTGGCGCACCGCGGTTCCGGCGACGCGGGCGGCTCGTTCGGGATCGGCGGCGTAGACCGGGATGCCGCTGTCGTCGGCGATCTCCTTGAAGGAGAACGGCACGGTGATCAGCCGTCCGTCGAACTCGGGGATGGCCACCTGCATGCCGGCGTCCATCGGCGTCAGCGCGGCGTCGGAGGCCTGCCAGCGCTCGCGCGCGGAGGTCAGCACCAGGCCCTGCAGGATGGGGACGTCCAGGGCGGCCAGCGCGCCGGCGTCCCAGGCGTCCTCGTCGCCGCCGCCGCTGGCGTCGGCGGCCACCGCGCCGCCCGCGGCGAGCACCGTGGTGATCACGGCGTCGGCACTGTCGAGGATCTCGAACAGCCCGGGGTGGCTGTCGCGGGTCAGGCCGCGCAGCGAACCGGAGAACACGGCCAGCGGCCTGCCGCCGGCGTCCTCGACGGCATGGCAGAGGGTGTCGACGAAGGCGGTGTTGCCGGAGAGCTCGTGGGCGCGGTAGAAGACCACGGCGACGGTGGGGCGCGGGTCTTCGGCCCCCTGCCCCGGCCGCCCGGTGCCGCGCGGGGCGATCTCGTGGACCCCGTACTCGGGCATGGCCAGCGGCGGCTCGAAGGCCTCGCCGGTCAGCAGGACCGTGTCGGACAGGAAGCGGGCCAGCTCGCGCATGTTGGCGATGCCGCCCTCGCGCAGGTAGGCGTGGGCGTCGGTGGCCACGCCGGAGGGCACCGTGGAGTGCGCGATCATCTCGGCGTCGGGTGCCGCCTCGCCGCCCAGCGCGACCAGGGGCACGCCGCTGGTGCGCAGCCGCTCCAGGCCGGCGGGCCAGGCCTCGCTGCCGCCGAGTAGGCGCACGACGGCGACGTCGACGCCGTCGAGCAGGCCGCCCACGTCCTCGGGGCCGGTGCGGGCCGGGTTGGCGGTGCGGTAGCCGGCTTCGGCGGCCCGGGCCGCCAGCAGCTCGGTGTCGGCTGTGGACAGCAGCAGAATGGTAGCCACGCGTGGACGTCCTTCTCAGCAGTGCCGGGGTCCTCGCCCCGTGACCGGACATGGGCGCGACGGACGAAGTTCCTGGCTCGGGCGGCGCTCCGGCGGGGGCGCAACGAGCGGGCCCTGACAGTTGCGGGACAGCCGCGGACTCGCACCGCGTTCCTTCGTGCCGTCGCCGCCCATCTTGGCAGACGGCGCCGGGAGTGCCCCGGGCGGTGGCCGCCCGGGGCGGCCACCGGGGCTGCGGACGGGGGTCCGGCACCGACCCGGTTCGGCCATACGGTTCCGGCGGTGCTCCGGCTTTGCAAGAATCGACGGATATGAGCTACCCCCAGCCCCCGTCGGATCCGGGCGACCCCTACAACCAGCGGCCGCAGGGCGATCCGTACAACCCGTACGCGCCACCGGGCGCCCCCTCGGGCGGGTACCCGGCCGCCGACCCCTCCGCCGGATCGCTGGTCCCCTACGGGCAGGGCCCGCAGACGGGAGGCTGGCAGGCTCCCTACGCACCGGTCCCGCAAAACGAGGCGGTTCTGACCACCATCGGCGATATCGCCATCACCCAGACCTCGGTGATCACCCCCGGGGGCCGGATCCCGATCAAGGGGAGCACCTGGACCGTCACCGACCTCACCCACACCACGCAGGGCATCGCGACGACGGGCATCGTGCTCGCGGTGGTGTCCTTCCTCCTGTTCGCCTGGGCGTGCGGGCTGGGGCTGCTGGGCCTGCTCTTCCTGCTGATGAAGGAGGAGAAGATCACGGGCAACGTGCAGGTCACCGTGCAGGGCCACAACGTCTACCACTCCACCATGATCCCGGCGAAGGGCCAGGAGACCATCACGCAGGTGACGCAGTCGGTGAACTACGCGCGCTCTCTCGGCACCGCCTGACGAGGGCGGAGGCGGCGACGGCGGGCCGGGCCGGGCCGGGGGCGGACCCCGCCCGGCCGAAGTCCGCCGCCACCCGCGCCGGCGGACCCGCGGCGCGGCCGCCGCTACCCCGGGTGGCCTCCCTCGCCCGTGTCCGCCCCCGCGGGATCGGTGCCCTGCGCCGGGCACAGGAGCCCGGCCAGCAGCTCGCGGAGGTAGTCCGCGACCGGACGGTCGCCGGCCGCATCGCTGAGCGCGCGGAACTCGGCGTCGCTGAAGCCGACGGAGACCGAGCGGGCGGCCTCCTTGCGGCGCGGCAGGCCCAGCATCCGGCGGTGGACGCGCTCCAGCGCCTCGGGCGGCAGCGGCCCATAGGCGGTCTCCAGCTGCGACAGCCAGTCGCGCAGCTCGTTCCAGCGTGCGTAGCGCCCGGCGAGGACGTAGAGGTAGGAGGCCACGTCCCGGTGGCCGGCGGCGCGCTGCAGCTCATCATGGGTGACGGGGTCGAGGGCGAGGGTCACCCGCCGCGCGAGAGGGCCCGCGGCGTCGTCGGTGGAGCGGGGGTCGCGGAGTACGGGGTTCTCCGCGCTCTCGGGTGCGGTCGGGGACGCGGGGATCGTAGCGGTGTTCACCTGTGAACCTCCAGGTCGAGTGCGAAAGCGGACTCGGCCGCGCCCTGCGCGGCCCGCGGCCGCCTCCGCGATGGGACCCGCCGGTTACCCGGCGCCCATGACCGCCTGGCCGCTGCACCACCCCCAAGGTAACCCGCCGCGATGCGGCTCGGGCGGTTGTCCACAGCCTCCGACTCTGCCGGGCAGGAGGGTTCCCCACCGCCCCGGCTGCGCAGGACCGCGTCGGGCTGCTCGCTCGTCAGGGGAGGGCACGGCGACCGGATGCGCGGCATCGGCGCGCGGCCCCTCCGGCAAGAACGCCGGGAACCGCCGCCACACGTGCGGGACGGCTCGCCGGGAATCCCGGACGACCCGCGGCATCGCCGAGCCCCTCGGGGACCAGCGGGCAGGGTGAGGCGGCGGCGCTTGCCGCTGATTGGTCGATCAGTTAGCATACTGATCATGCGATCAGCATCCGATGGCCCGGAGGACCTCACCGCGCGCGCACGGATCCGCGACGCCGCCGTCTCCCTCTTCGCCGAGCACGGTATGCGGGGAACGAGCATGAAGCGGGTCGCCGCGGAAGCGGGGGTCTCCCAGGCCCTGGTGTCCCACCACTTCGGCTCCAAGGAGGGCCTGCGTACCGCCTGCGACGAGTACGTGGCGGCGATCATCGAGGAGCGCAAGCGCGCCGCCCTCAGCAAGGGTCCGACCGTGAACGTGCTGGAGGCGCTGCGCGAGCAGTCCGACTCCCGCCCGCTGATGCGCTACCTGGCCCGCATGCTCATCGAAGGCTCCGAGCACGCGGACTCCCTGGTGGACGGGATCGTGGCGGCCTCCATGGCGTCGACGGAGGAGGCCGAGCGCGCCGGGATCTTCCGGCCCTCCGAGCGGCCCCGGGACCTCAACACCGTGCTGGTGCTGTGGTCGCTGGGCCTGCTGGTCCTGCACGACCAGGCCGAGCGGCTCCTCGGCATGTCCATCGACGGCCCCGCCGAGGACCAGATCCGCTACGTGCGTGCAGCCCTGGACGCCCTGAGCGGCCTGTTCACCGACGAGGCACGCGAGCGGATGCGCACCACGTTCCCCGCCGACGGGGAAGAGGAAGAAGGCAGTGATGACTGAACAGGCGCCCGCCATCGACATCCGCGGGCTGCGCAAGTCCTTCGGGGCCGTCACCGCCCTGGACGGGCTGGACCTCAGCGTCGCCGAGGGCGAGGTGCACGGCTTCCTCGGGCCCAACGGGGCCGGCAAGACCACCACCCTGCGGGTGCTGCTGGGACTGCTGCGCGCCGACTCCGGCCACGCCGCGATGCTGGGCGGCGACCCGTGGAAGGACGCGGTCGACCTGCACCGCAGGCTGGCCTTCGTGCCCGGCGACGTGGAGCTGTGGCCCAACCTCACCGGCGGCGAGGCGATCGACCTGTTCGCCCGGCTGCGCGGGTCGTTCGACCGCGGGCGCCGCGACGAGCTGTGCCGGCGCTTCGACCTCGATCCCGCCAAGAAGGGGCGCACCTACTCCAAGGGCAACCGGCAGAAGGTCGCGCTGATCTCCGCCCTGGCCTCCGACGTCGAGCTGCTGCTGCTCGACGAGCCCACGGCCGGGCTGGACCCGCTGATGGAGGCGGTGTTCCAGGAGTGCATCCGCGAGGCGAAGGCCGCCGGCCGCACGGTGCTGCTCTCCAGCCACATCCTCGGCCAGGTGGAGGCCTTGGCCGACCGGATCTCCATCATCCGGCAGGGCTCGATCGTGGAGACCGGGACCCTGTCCGAACTGCGCCACCTCACCCGGACCACCGTGGTCGCGGAGACGGCCCAGCCGCCCGACTCCCTGGCCGCCCTGCCGGGGGTGCACGGCCTGGAGCACACCGGCGGGCAGGTCCGCTTCGAGGCCGACGGCGACCGCCTCGACCGGATCGTCGCCGCGCTGGGCGCGCTCGGTGTGCGCTCCCTGGTCGCCCACCCGCCGACACTGGAGCAGCTGCTGCTGCGCCACTACGGTGACGCGCTGCACGACGGCGCCGCGAGCTCCGCGGGGGTGGCGAAATGACCGCCACCGCCGCGGAGCGCCCGCACACGGCGCACACGGCCCGCGGCGGCGGGTTCGCGGGCACCTGGACCCTGACCCGCTTCCTGCTGCGCCGCGACCGCGTGCGGCTCCCCGCCTGGACCGCGGGCTTCGCCCTGTTCATGGGCTACCTCACCGCGGCGCTGCCCGTCGCCTACGGAGACGACAAGCAGTTGCGGGCCATCGGGCAGATGTTCCGGGACCCCGTCGGCAGGCTCATGATCGGCCCCGGATACGGCTTCGAGGACCCGACCCTGGAGCGGTTCGTCGCCAACGGGTACGGGCTGTACTTCCTGGTCCTCGCGGCGCTCATGAGCATCCTGCTGGTGAGCCGGCACACCCGGGTGGAGGAGCAGAACGGCCGCGCCGAACTGGTGCGCGCCAACGTGGTCGGCCGCTACGCCGCACTGACGGCGACCCTGGTCGTCGCCGCGGTCACCAACGCGGCGGCGGGCGCGGCCGTCTTCGCGATGATGGCGGCGGTCGGCGGCTACGGCGCGGGGGGCTCCCTGGTCTTCGCTGCCGGGATCGCCGCGACGGGCCTGGCCTTCGCCGGGGTGGCCGCGGTCACGGTGCAGGTGACCGAGTACTCCCGCGCCGCCTCCGGCATGGCCGGGGCGGTCCTCGGCGCGGCGTTCGTGGTCCGCTCCGGAGGGGACATGGCCGAGCAGGGCGGATCGCCGCTCTCCTGGTTCTCGCCCTTGGCCTGGGGGCAGCAGACCGCCCCGTTCGTACTCGACCGCTGGTGGCCGCTGCTGCTCCCCCTGGCCGTGGCCGCAGGCGGCTTCGCGGCCGGCTATGCCCTACTGACCCGCCGCGACCTGGGCTCCGGCCTTCTCGCCGTGCGGGCGGGCCGCTCCCGGGCCGCGGCCTCCCTCGGCACCCCGCTGGGACTGGCCCTGCGGCTGGAGCGGGCGGGCATCATCGGCTGGGCCGCCGCGCTGGCGATCGGCTCGCTGGCCTTCGGCGCCTACGCCCAGACCCTGCTGGACGCCGCCGAGGACATGCCGGCCGCTTTCGTCCGGCTGTTCGGCGGCGCCGACGGCATGCTGGCCGGATACCTCGCCTACATGGCCGGGTTCATGTCCTACATCGTCGGCGCGTACGCGATCCTGGCCGTACAGGGCCTGCGCACGGAGGAGACCGGGGGCCGCGGCGAGCCCGTGCTCGCCACCCCGGTCGGCCGCTGGGCCTGGCTCGGCAGCAACCTCGCGGTCACCGCGGCCGCGGTCGTGGTGCTCATGGCGGCGGCCGGTGCGGCGATCGGCGCGGGCGCCGCGCTCGTCACCGGGGACACCCGGCACATCGGCGACCTCACCCTGGCCCACCTCAACCACGTGCCGGCGGTGCTGGTCGTGCTCGGGCTCGCCGCCCTGCTCTTCGGAGCGGCCCCGCGGGCGATACCGGCGGCCTGGGCCGTCGTCGGCTACGGCGCGGTGATCGGCACCTTCGGTCCGCTGATGGACCTGCCCGACGCGGCGCTGGACGCCTCACCGTTCCACCACCCCGCCCGGATGCCGGTGGAGTCCTTCGACCCCGGCCCCTTCGCCGCGCTCCTCGCGCTCGCCGCAGTGCTCGCGGCACTCGGGTTCGCGGCCTTCCGCAGACGCGGGATCAACGTCTGACCACCCCCGGCCCCGCCGCCGCGCCCCACCAGGCGCGGCGGCGGTCGCGTCCCACGCGCCCCAGTCATTCCACCGCGTCCGCTCCCGCCTCCTCCACTCCACATGTATCAGCGGAAAGCCGGGGGCCGTAGGCGCCCGATGCCTGCTCGCGGTCGATCCACTGCTCCCCTTCAGCGGCGATACCTTCGAGAGGTGCCATCGGACCGGCCTCGGCCGCAGTAGGCATCGACCGTCCGCGTGGCCGACCGCGATCGTGAACAGCCCCGACCACGACACCGCCCGCACACGATCGCCGACGGTCACCGCGTTGCGGCCGAAGGATGTTCGTCGTCGGCTCCGCAGACGCGGCGTCCGCCCAGGCGCAGGACCCGCTCAGCCCGACCCAAGGGGCAGCGGTCCTAGCGGCCTGGGCGTGCGCGGGGCCGCCTTCGGCTGCGGCGGCCGTGACAGCGGCGCCCGGGCGCCTCCGGCCGCCCGGGCGCCCCGGGAGGCCCTCAGGCGTCCGGAACCCCGGCCGGCGCAATGACCGGAAGGCCCTCGGGAACGCCCTCCTCCAGCAGCCGCATCAGCGCGCCCGTGTCCATGTGCTGCTCCACCAGGTCGCCCAGCGCGTCCAGGCGGGCGGACCGCTCCGCGGCGAAGTCGGTGTCGGGGGCGGGCACGAAGTCGCGGTCGGCGCGGCGGGCCACATCGGCGAGGAAGGCGCGGCGGAACCCGTCGTTCTCCAGTGCGCCGTGCCAGGTCGTGCCCCACACCGCGCCCCGGCGCCAGCCGTCGAGGAACGGTTCGGCATCGCGGTCGGCGCCCTCGTCGAGCACGCTGTGGCCGTGGTGGATCTCGTAGCCCTCGACCGGGTGACCGTAGGCCTCCCCCACCGGACGGCCCAGGGTCTTGTCGGCGGCGAAGGCGACCGTGGTGGGCAGCAGCCCCAGGCCGGGCACCGCGCCCGCCCCGGACTCCACGTCGTCGTGGATGCGCCGCGCCAGCATCTGGTAGCCGCCGCAGATGCCCAGCAGCGGACGGCCCTCCCGTGCGCGCGCGAGCACGGCCGCGTCGAGTCCGCGCTCGCGCAGCCAGGCCAGGTCGGCGACCGTGGCCCGGGTTCCGGGCAGCACCACGAGGTCGGCGTCGTCGGTCTCCTGCGGCGACGTGACGAAGCGCAGGTCGACCCCGGGCTCCACGGACAGGGCGTCGATGTCGGTGAAGTTGCTGATGCGCGGCGTCCGCACCACGGCCACGCGCAGCGTGCGGCCCCGGATCGGCGCCCGCGCCGGTGCGCGCTCGCCGCTCAATGCCAGCGAGTCCTCCACGTCGATCCACTGGCCGTCGAGCCAGGGCAGGACGCCGTGCACCGGGCGGCCGGTGAGGCGGCGCAGCATGTCCAGGCCCGGCTCCAGCAGTTCGGGGGCGCCGCGGAACTTGTTGACGACGAAGCCCGCGATAAGTGCCTGGTCAGCAGGCTCAAGCAGGGCGAGGGTGCCGTGCATGGCGGCGAAGACGCCGCCGCGGTCGATGTCGCCGACGACGAGCACGGGCAGTCCGGCCGCCCGGGCCAGGCCCATGTTGGCGATGTCTCCGGGGCGCAGGTTGATCTCGGCGGGGCTGCCCGCACCCTCGCAGATGACCGCATCGTACTCGGCGCGCAGTTCGGCGAGGCTCTCGGCCGCGACCGTGCGCAGCCTGTCCTTGAACTCGCGATAGCCCAGCGCGTCGGTCTCGCCGACGGGGCGGCCGCGGACCACGACCTGGCTGCTGCGGTCGCTTCCGGGTTTGAGCAGCACCGGGTTCATCGCTGCGGTCGGCTCGATCCCGGCGGCCGCGGCCTGCGCGGCCTGGGCCCGCCCGATCTCGGCGCCGTCGGCGGTGACGACCGAGTTCAGCGACATGTTCTGCGCCTTGAACGGTGCGACCTTGACGCCCTGGCGGGCCAGCCAGCGGCAGATCCCGGTCACGATGACGCTCTTGCCCGCGTCCGAGGTGGTCCCGGCCACCAGCAGCGCGGGGGCGCCCGCGGGTCCGCGGCGCATCACGGCCGCCTCCCCGTCGGGGTGCGCGCGAGCCGCCGGAGGCCGGTGCGGCGCGAGCGGCGGGCCAATGCGCGGGCGAGGTCGCGGGCGGCTGCGCTCCGCACACCCGGCAGCGCGCGCGGACCCGGTGCGCGTGCACTCCGGGCGGCGCCCCGCTCGGTGAGCACGACGGCCGAAACCGCCGCGACGACCGCGGCTGCTCCGTTGACCGCGCGGGCCAGGCGCACCGCGCGCCGGACGTCGGCGGCCTCGGGGCGGCGCCCCTCCCCCAGTTCCGGACGATCCTCGATCCGGGATCCGTACACGTTCCTCCCCCCGAGGCGCACGTCCAGCGCGCCGGCGAACGCCGCTTCGCAGTGCCCGGCGTTGGGACTCGGATGGCGGGCGCCGTAGCGCGCCCCCACACGCAGCACGCGAGCGGGGGACCCGCCCACGAGCGGCGCGGCCGCGGCGGCCAGCGCCGCGGTCAGCCGCGCCGGCGCCCAGTTGGCCACGTCGTCGAGCCGAGCGGCGGCCCACCCGAACCGCTCGTAGCGGAGGGAGCGGTGGCCCACCATCGCGTCCAGAGTGTTGACGGCGCGGTAGCCGAGCAGGCCGGGGAGCCCCAGGAGGCCTCCCCACAGCAGCGGGGCCACCACCGCGTCGGAGGTGTTCTCGGCGACGGACTCCACCGCGGCTCGTGCGATCCCCTTCTCGTCCAGGGACTCCGGGTCGCGCCCGCACAGCCCCGGCAGGCGCCGCCGCGCCTCCGCGAGGTCGCCGGCCTCCAGGGCGTCGGCGACGGCCCCGGCTTCGCGGCCGAGCATGGCTCCGCCCACGACGGCCCACGTCGCCGCGCAGACGGCCGCCGCACGGCCCGCGCCGGCCGTCCGCGCCTGCACCAGTCCGCCGACGGCGGCCGCCGGAGCCACGGCGAGCACCGCGAACGCGGCGCCCCGCGCACGTGAGGGCCGGTAGAGGCCCCGCTCAAGCAGGGCGGCGGCCCGGCCGTAGGCGGCCACGGGGTGTCCGCGCCGGGGATCAGGCAGCACGCGGTCCAGAACGGCGCCGCACAGCATCCCCACACCGACCGGCCAGGCCGAGCGTCGATCGAGCTTCTTCACCCGCTCAACGGTAGTGCGCGGGCCGCACGCCCTCTCACCGTCCCCCGCGACACCCGAAGAATTGTGACTCTCCGTGCATGATTACTACATAGAGTAATCGGAATTCGGCACGTGGAGCGCCACGGAGGACGGCCCGCCGGCCAGCGAGGAGCACCCGATGACGACCCTCACGGTGATCGCACTCCTACTGGCCCACGGCGGCTGGTGGGCCTTCTAGCCCCTGACCTGCCGACACGCCGCACTCCCGCTCCCCCGGTTGGCGAAACACCGGTAACAGGCACCCCACCTGCGGTTAATCACGGGTAACGTGTTCCAAGAGGCCGGTAGGGACCGATTTGGTGGAGCGCGTGTGCTAACGAGACGCAACTACGAATGTCCGTAGTTGTTATAGTTTTGCCCAGCGATGGGTGACATCTTCCGAATACCCTAGAATGTCACCGCGCCCAGCACCGCCCCGGCCACCACCCCGCCACCCGCAGCCCCCCGGCCGCCCGGGCAAGGCACGGCCGCGCACGCGTGACACGCTCCGCCAACACGCAGGTCACGATGTCGTTACAGCCAAGGCATCCACGCCACAATTGAACCAAGCACCTGTAGCTCAGTGGAAAGAGCACCGGACTTCTAATCCGTAGGTCGCAGGTTCGAATCCTGCCAGGTGCGCCCATCATCGCAGGTCACGTCCCTAAGGGCGCTCGCACCTCGGCGGAATCGGGGCCGTTGGTGCTCCCATGGTGCTCTTATGTTTGGACTGTGTCGTTTGCGCAGGTCAGCCCCCTGCACCCGAGTTCGCCGCCAAACCGCCCGAGACGCCCAACCCGCCTCCACCCCAGCACAACGCCCCACTCCCACGCCGGCAACCGCCCGGCCGAACGCCCGCCAAGCCCTGGGACGCCCCAAAGTCCGTTGGCCCATGCCCGGGCCCAACGATCCGCACACCGGCAGGACCAGCGTTAATCCGCCCCGCACCACTGTCCCCACACAAGGGAAGTTGAGGAAGCGGCGCGCGCGCCGATCACGACCCCGGAACTCCGCGGGCCAGAAGAAGCCCACGGAAACACGACCCGACGACGCCTCACCGACCGGATGCGGTCGTGTACGGGTTTTGTCGATATCGGCGAACCGGGAAGCAATCTCCGCGATACTGGGCCTTCCCAAGTACGAGGGGGAGCGGCGAATGGCCCTGGACTCGCTGGCGATCGAGGCGGGATCGCTGCTGGTACAGCACGCGGTCCGGCACTGGACCGGCAACCGGGAACAGGCGGTCAGCCGCCAGGCGCAGCTCGTCGACCTCATCCCGGCCACGGTCACCGACCGGATCCTGCGCCGGGACCTGGATCGCCAACTCGGTCGCATCGCCGACACCGTCGCCGAGCGCTTGATGGAGCTGTGCGGACACGAGTTCCGCGGGATGTCCGAGGGAGACAGGGCCGCGGCTCTAGCCGAGGTAGTGGCCACGTTCGCCGCGGCCGACCTGAGCGACGCCGCGCTGTTCGCGGACGACCTCGACCCAGAACGGCTGACGGCCCGGCTCGGTGAGCGGATGCTGCGGCGCGGGCTGGAGCACGAGCTGGGGCAGGCAGGGGCGGCGTTCTACGAGGCACTGCTGCGGGAGTGCTGCGGCTGCCTTGTGCGGCTTGTGGAGCAGCGTCCTGAGTTCCTGGCGCGGGTGCAGAAGGAGACGCTGCAGCGGGTCGGCGGTGTGGCCGCTCAGGTCTCCGCTCTGGGAGATCAGGTGGCCGCGGCCCTGGAGCGGATACCGGTCCGCACTCTGGACGCCCCGGAGGGCACCGCGGAGGACGCCGAGTTCACCCGCCGCTACGCCGAGCACCTGAGCACGGCTCTGGACTACGTGGAGTTGTTCGGGGTGTCGTTGCACCACCTGCGCTCGCGCACGGCGCTCAGCATGGCCTACATCAGCCTGCAGGTTTCCGCGCGCACAGATCAGGAGCTGGTTACCCCTCGGGCCGGCTGGGACCTTTTGGAACCCGCCGGGCAGGAGCCGCACGAGTACACCGCGCGGGTGCAGGTGGAGGCGGCGCTGGCCCGCCACCGTCTCAGTTTGGTGCGCGGCGAGGCCGGCTCGGGCAAGAGCACCCTGTTGCGCTGGCTGGCGATCACCGCGGTCCGCGGCGGGTTCACCGGCGAGCTACGGGAGTGGAACGGCTTCACCCCGTTTCTCGTGAAGCTGCGAAGCCACGCCGAAGGTGAGCTGCCGGCGCCGGAGGACTTCCCCCGCGCGGCCGCGCCGCCGCTGGCCGGGCAGATGCCGCGCGGCTGGGCACACAGAGCGCTGGGCTCCGGGCGGGCGCTCGTGCTGGTCGATGGGGTCGATGAGCTGCCGCAGCGGAGGCGTGAGGCGGTGCGCGCCTGGTTGCGCGAACTGGCCGTCGCCTTCCCGGAGGTGCGCGTGGTGGTGACCAGCCGCCCGGCCGCGGCTGCGGAGCGCTGGCTGTCCGCGGAAGGCTTCACGCCGGTGTTCCTGGAGGCGCTGAGCCCGCACCAGACCGCGGAGCTGGTCCGCCATTGGCATGCGTCAATGCGCGATGCGCCCGGCCGCCCCTGCGGGGTGGAGGAGCTGGAGGGGCATGCCGCGCGGCTGCTGGGCCGGCTGGAGGCCGCTCCGCACCTGCGCCATCTCGCGTCCTCACCGCTTCTGGCCGCGATGCTGTGTGCGCTGAACTTGGACCGCAACCGGCTGCCGCACAACCGGATGGACCTCTACGCCGAGACGTTGGACATGCTGCTGGAGCGGCGGGACACGCAGCGCGGTATCCCCGGCCACATCGAAGCCGGGTTAGACCGGCGGGAGAAGCTGCGGGTGCTGCAGGACCTCGCTTTCCGGCTGTCCAGCACCGGCCGCGCCGAGCTGCCCCGGGAGGCGGCGCGGTCCAGGATCGCCCAGCAGTTGCCGAGCATGCCGCAAGTCACCGCTGAGCCGGAGCAGGTGCTGTCCGCGCTGCTGGAACGCAGCGGGGTGCTGCGAGCCCCGGCGGTGGACCGGGTGGACTTCGTGCACCGCACGGTGCAGGAGTACCTGACCGCTAAACAGGTCATCCACGACGACGATGTGGACTACCTCGTGGACCAGGCGCACAAGGACACCTGGCGTGAAACGGTGATCATGGCCGCCGGGCACGCCAACAGCCCTCAGGCGCGTGCGCTGGTCCGCGGATTGCGCGAACGCATCGCGGGCGGCGGCCCTCATAGCCGCCGACTGAAGCTGCTGCTGGCCGCCTGCCTGGAAACCTTGGACGAGGTGCCGCCCGACATCCGCGAGGCCATCGACACCTGCCTGGACGATCTGGTCCCCCCACGGGATTTCCGCTCCGCGCGCAGTCTGGCCGCGATCGGCGAACCGGCGCTGGACCGGCTGCCCGACAGCCTCGAGAACCTCACCGCGAAGCAGGCCCGCGCGGCGGCCCGCACCGCCTGGCTGGTCAACGGACCGCGCGCCCTCGACGTCCTCGCGCGGTATGCCGCCGACCCCCGCCAAGAGGTACAGCGGGAGCTGTGCGAGGCGTGGAGCTACTTCCACCCCGAGGAGTACGCGCGCCGCGTACTGGCCGACGCCCCACTGGAGCCCCACGGGAACCTGTCTATCCGCAACGCGCGGCTTCTGCCCGCACTGCGGCACGTGGCCCATCTGCGCTGGCTGCAATGCGCCGACGCGGACATCCCCGACCTCGAATTCCTGCGGGAGACCGCACCGCTGGAGTTGCTCAATCTTCACTCTGTCCAATCGGGGGACCTGAACCCGCTACGCGTCCACGCGGAGACCCTCACCACGATCCACCTGGACTCGGCTGTCCCTCTCGACTCCTTGACACCGCTGACCGAACTCCCCCGGCTACACAACCTCGATCTCTTCACTCCTCCACTCGCGACTCTGGACTTCCTGCACGAGATTCCGAGCCTTACCTCCCTCGCCCTGGACCGAGAGTGCCTGGTCGGAATTCAGGACTTATCCCCGATCGCCTCACTCTCCGAACTGGAACAATTGGACCTGCCCGTCGACCTAAGCACGGCCCACTCCATTCCGGCGCTCCTAAAGAGTTTCCCGCACCTGTGGCGGCTCGATCTCACCGGCGACACGACCGACGCGAGACTACAGGAAGCGGTGATGCAAACCCCACATCTGCGCAGCCTCTTCCTCTGGGATGCCGGAGAGTTCACTGATCTGAGCCCGCTTACGGCGCTCCCCCTGCGCTCCCTCGGCCTCATACGATGTTCCCGCGTCTGCGACATCTCCCCACTCGCCCAGATGACCGACCTTGAGTTCGTCAGCCTCGTGGGGACTTCGGTCACGGATCTGTCGTCCTTGGCCAGGCACCGCAACCTCGAAGCGGTGAACCTTGGGAACTGCCACGCGATCCGGGACCTGCGCCCTCTGGCGAAGCTACCGCGCCTGCGGAGGCTGTCCGTGGAGGGCGCCCGCCCCGGACTCGATCTCGCGTCGCTGGCCAGGCACCGCAACTTGCAGATCATGGTCCGCAAGGGGCAGGAGGTGCATAACCGCCGCGCTCTCGGCCGCGGGGTACACGTAATCGAAATCCCGTAATCTCCTTTCCCTCAAGCATCGCCGCCCGGTGGGACGAACACCGTGAGTTCGCCATTCGCACCTCAGCCGCTCCAGTCTTGAACCGCTTCTGCGGAAACACCCCCTGTGAGGCGTGCTTGAGCCTTTTCAACGGGATGGATGCGGGCTTCGCGCTCGTGGTCGTGGGCAGCCCGGTGACGGCGCCCGGTGTCCTGTGTAGCGGCGTCCGTCCGGACTCCGGTCAGCCCCCAGGAGCGCGTACTCCAGGGGCGCTGACAGGCCCAGCGCACCGGCGGGCATCAGCGGTCGCGGCTGCCGGGCATGAGGAGTTGGAAGTCGGCGAAGCTGTGGCGAATGAGCCGCTCCATCTCCTCAAGGGTGGGGCCGGAGCGCTCGCCGTAGGGGCCGATCAGGGCGGCATAGGCCGGCACCCAGGTGTAGCCCGGTGGCAGGCGGTCGTTGACGTGGGCGGTGAACATCCGCGCCAGGTCGGCCAGGAGCCGCTCGCAGGGGTGGCCGGCGATGGAGTCGGCGAGGTTGGCCAGCAGGATGTCCTGAGCGAGGACGGGATCGCTCAGATGCACGCTGCGGGAAGCGGCAGCCATGGGCGTCTCCTTCCAGTCGGGATCGACAACGCGCGTAGGGGCGAGGCGTCGGCCCCACCCCGGGGGGCGGGCGCGCCGCGGACATCTCAGCGCGGGCGCGCACCGGCCGTGGCCGTGTTGGCGAGGAGCCCGGCGGTGGCCTCGGCGGCCTCCCGCGCGACCTCGGGGAACACGGTCTGGTAGGTGTCCTGGGTGAACGTGGTAGTGGAATGGCCCAGCTCGGCCGAGACCACCTTGATGTCGACCCCCGCCGCCAGGCCCAGCGAGGCGGCGCCGTGGCGCAGGTCGTGCAGGCGGATCGGCGGGAGATCGGCGCGGGCGACGATGCGGGCGAACTCGTCGCTGACCCAGGAGGGGCGCAGCCCGGTGCCGTCGGGGTTGGTGAACACCAGCCCGCTGTCGTGCCAGCCCGGCCCCGCAGCCAGGCGTTCTTCGGCCTGGCGGGCGCGCCAGCGCTGCAGTAGGACGGTGGTGGCCTCATCCAGGGTGACGGTGCGCTCCCCGGCCGGGGTCTTGGGAACCGTGGTGAGCATGTCCCAGTCCAGCTCGACCACGGCGGTGCGAATGTCGATGGCCGCCTCTTCCAGCCGGGTCTCGGCCCAGGGCAGCCCGACCGCCTCGCCGCGGCGCAGCCCGCGGTGCACCAGCAGGTGAAACAGGGCGTACAGCCGCTGGTCCCCGGCGGCGCGCAGGAACGCGGCGGTCTGCTCGGGGGTCCACAGCATCACCGGCGGGGGGACCTCGCCGGTGCGGCGCCACTGCTCCAGGCGTGCCCGGGTCCACACCCGCGGGCGCGGGCGCGGCGCGCTGGGCAGGCTGAGGTGGCAGGCCGGATTGTGCTGCAGCGGGATGTCGGGGCGGGCCAGGGCGGCGTTGAGGGCGCTGCGCAGAGTGGCGCGAATGCGCTGCTGGGTGGCCGGTGAGGCGATCCGCATCCCGCGGACCCGGGCGCGGGCCTTCTCATCCTCGGAGCCGCGGCAGGCGCGGATGTGGTCGTTGCGTTCCTGAATCGCGTCGAAGACGGCCTGGACGTGGAGGGAGCGCAGCCGGTCCAGCCGGATGGGCCCCAGGTGCGGGATGAAGTAGTGGGTGATGTGGCTCTGATAGGCGCGCCGGGTGCTTTCCGCCAACTCGTGGGTGGCCACCCACTCGGTCAGCCACTGCTGCACGGTGGGCGCCTCGGCGGCGGGGTCGGCCCCGCCCAGCAGGCGGCGCCGCACCTCGGCGGTGGCGGGCAACTCCCGGCGCTCGCGCAGGGTTTTCTGAATGAGGTCGGCGACCTGGACGGCGATGTGCTCGTCGTCGGCCAGGTCCAGCAGGGTGGCGATGTGCTGCAGGGCCTCGGCGGCCTCCTCACGGGTGGCCAGCCCCGCGCGGCGGGCTTGGCGCCGGGTGCCGGCGTGTGTGGGCGGCAGCTCGATCTGATAGCCCAACGTGCCGTGGGGGGGCTCCAGGCGCCGTTGGCGCGCTTGAGCTTGGGGCAGCCCGCTCCCAGCCGGGTGCCGGTGTGCGGGTGTGTGCAGCTGCAGCGTTTGAACACGCTGCCGTCGCGGTCCCGGGGCATACCTAATCCTCCTTGTCGGTCGCGTCGGGCGGGTAGGTCAGGCCGAGCAAACGGCACACCCCGGCGGTGGGGATGCGCCAGCGCCGGCCCGCTTTGAATGCGGGTGCGGGGAACTGGCCGGTGGCCAGCAGGGTGTAGGTGCTGGTGCGCCCGATGCCCAGCAGGCGCCCGGCGGCGGGCGGATCCAGCACCGTCGGCAGCTGGGCCAGCTCCTCGGCGGTGAGCGGCTCGGGCGCCACCGGCCTCACCCCCGTCCCCGCAGATGGGGGTGAGGCCGGGTGGCGGGCCCGGCCGGGGCCCGATGGGATTCAGGCGCGCCTTGGGCCTGTGACGCAAGCCGATGGGCGAGTCGAATGCGGGATCCCGGGAAAGCGTTGGTGCGGCGGGTGCCCGGGCCGGGGGCACGACGAGGGGTCATGTTTCCTCCGCGGTGATGCGTTCGAGGATGCGTTGGCCGCTGCGCGGGGCCACGCCCAGGCGGCGGGCGAGGTCGGCACCGGTGATGTCGGGCTCGAGCAGGAGGATCGCGCGGGCGCGGGCGTCGGTGCGCTCGCGGCGGCTGCGCCGCGAGGGGGCGGGGCCCGAAGCGTCGGGGGGAGGGTGGAGACCGGTGCGGGGAGAGGCGGGATCGACCAATTGCTCACCCGCGTCCGAGGCCGGGGTGGAGGACCGAGACGAGGCGGAAGCGTGGCGGGGGGCTTCGGGCGCTTCGAATGGTGCGGTCTTGGCGCCGGCGGCGGGTGGGGCCGCCGGCGGCTGCGGGACCGGGGCGGGGACGGTCAGCTCGGCGGTGATGGCGGCGAAGGCCGCCCGGTAGCGGGGCGCCGCCTCGGCCAGCAGGATTAGCAGCAGCGGCGCGATCGCGTGCAGCAGGATCCCGGCCGGATCCGGCGCCCAGACCAGGTGGCGCCCGGAACCGGAGAACACCGAGCTCCACACGTTGAGGGTCAGGGTGGCCACGCCGGCGAAGGTGCGCAGGCACCACGCCCAGGCGCCAGCGCTGCGGCCGTAGCGGGACAGGACCGCGTCGGAGGAGAGCACCGCCCACAGGGCGATGCCGACCAGGGGCTCCAGCAGCCAGGCGATCCAGGCGGGCACGCCGTGGGCGATGGCCAGCAGGGCGACGTTGACGGTCGAAAACGCCAGGGCTCCTGCGGCGACCGCGGTTAGGGCGTAGTCGAGGGTGCGTCCTGCGCGCTGGATGCGCTGCAGCTCGGTGGACACGCTCCTCCTCAGCGGCCGGGTGACAGTGGCGAAAGGGGCCCGGCGGGCGCGCGCCTACGTTGGGTGGCGCCCGCCGGTGCCCCGCGGGGAGGGGGTGGGGCAGGGCGGGATCGCGGCGTCGCGCTCCCGGGCCCGCTCGGCGAAGCGGTCGGTCTCGGGCTAGATGAAGGGGGCGGGGTCGATGGCGCCGTGGTAGCTCATGAGGGCCTCGTGGGCGCGGCAGGCCTTGCTGGGGATGGCCACGGCCCGGTAGGCGGCCGCGCCGATGCGGTGGTGGGCGACGTAGTGCGCGCCCTGCCACCGGGCGACGGTGCCTAGCGCCTCGGCCGCCCGGTCGACTTCGATGATCTGGTCGCTGTCGGAGCCGGAGGGGAAGTAGGTCAGCTCGAGGCGGGTGATCTCGGGCACGGGAACCGCAGGGCGGGTCTGCAGGAAGTCGGCGAGGGCGTGCAGGTCGGCGGTGATGCGGGCGCGGGCTGGGGCATCAGCGATTCGCATTGGGGCGTCCCTTGTCGGTGGCGCCGGGCCGCGGGCGCGGCCCGGCGAAGCGGTCACGGCGGGCAGAGGGCTAGCCGATGGGCGCGGTGCGGTGGGGGTGTGCTCAGTGCACCGATGGGCTCGCCGATCGCTGGTCGCTCAGCAGCCGTGCGAGGGCGTGGGCGGCCTGCAGGGGTACGACGCCGTTGCCCAGGGCGCGCAGCTGCGCCCGGCGGGACAGGCCCATGTCGGGGTCGGTGACCCAGCCCGTGTCCAGGCCCATCATCCATTCGACGAAGTCGGCGGCCAGCCGCGGATTTCCGGTGCGGCCGGGCTCGGTGGGGGCGGGGGCGCCGCGCCCACCACGGCGGCCCAAGACGCGATGGCGGGGGCGTAGGGGCCCCACGCCGTGTCGGTGCGGTGCCCGTGGGTGCCGGCGGGCGCGGCCCGGTCGGCGGTGGCCGGGCGGGTCAGCGAGCAGTGGTGGCGATGGGCAGCAGCGCGACCGCTGCAGCCAGGGTGGGATCGCCCCGCGAGCCCCGCCGTCCCGTGCTGCCTTTGGTGGCGTCGTTGGCCAGCGGTGTGGGCAGCAGCACGGGCGGTGCAGGCGCCAGCGGCGGGACGGCGGCGAGGTCGGATGCGGCATCGGACAGGCGGACCTGGTGGCCGCCGACACGGCGCCGTCGGGACGGGCTCGCTCCCCTTTCGGCGTCGCTGAGGGCGGGGGTGGGCAGCAACGAACACGCGTTCGCGGCGGTGGCAGGCGCCGACGTCGCTGGCGCGAAGGCTGTGCCAGTGCGCGTCATACCCCGCTTGGGCCAGGTCTGCCAGTACGGTGTCGAGGCCGCGTCCCCTCCACCGGAGTGCGGCCACGTTCTCCAGCACGAGGAGTCGGGGTCGAAGACGGCGAACCGCGCGAACGACGTGGCGCCAGAGTCCAGAGCGCTCTCCTTTCACGATGCCGGCGCCGCGGCCAGCCGCTGATATGTCCTGGCAGGGGAATCCGGCGGTGAGCACGTCTACGCTCGGCGCCGCGGCCCAGTCGATGTCGCTGATGTCGCCGAGGTTGGGGGCGTGGGGGAAGCGGACGGCCAGCAGGCGGGCGATGTCGGGGTCGCTGTCGGCGACCCAGGCCAGGTGCGCCCCGCCCAGGGCGGCTGCTACGCCCAGGTCCAGTCCGCCGTAGCCGGTGCACAGCGATCCGATGGCCGGTGTGTCGGCGGTCGCGGGCGGCGGGGGCGTGGTGCGGCGTGTGCGGTGGGTCGCGCCTGCCCGGCGCCGGGGGGCCGGGCAGGCGCGGGCGGGCGTGCGGGCGTGCGGGCGTGCCGGGGTCGGCTCGAAACGGTGCGGGCTCGGCCGGTGGCCGCGCTCATCGCGGACTCCTCTCCCCCGCCGTTTCGCCGGCGGCGAGTACGAGCACGTCTTCGTGGGCGATCACCGAGACCGGCAGGCCCTGCTCGCGCAGGCGCCGCGTTTCGACCATCTGGAAGAAGCTCGCCCGAGTGACCAGGCGGTCCTCGCGGATCCCGCACAGCAGGGCCACGCACCGCTCCACCGGCTCCAGCCCTGCCGCCTGGGCGGCCTGGGCCACCTGGCCGGGGAAATCGACCAGCCGCCCCCGCAGGCGGAAGGGGCGGGCGGTGACCACCACATGGGCATCCGGTGCGAGTAGCACGCGGGAGGCGGCCAGGATCCGTGTGAAGGACTCCAGCAGCCGGTCGGGTTTCTGATACGCCAGTTGGGCGGCCTCGGGCGCGCTGCTGTAGCGGTGCGACCATTTGTCGACCTTGCCCGCGCCGTCGCGGCGGGTGCGCACCCGCCCGTGCGTCATCGACCCATAGGGCGGCGAGGTCACCAGCAGGCGCGCCCGGCCGGCCCACCCTTGCTCGGCAAGGACGGCGGGTAGGACGCGGGCGTCGCCGGTGTGCACCCGTCCGGAGCCCTGGGCCCCGTGCGCGGCGGCCAACTCCAGGTTGGTGCGGGTGATCTCGGCCCAGGTTTCCTCCAGTTCCAGCCCGAGGCCGTGGCGCCCGGCGTGGGCGGCCTCGACCAGGCTGGTGCCGATCCCGCACATCGGGTCCAGCACCCACTCGCCGGGACGGGTGTAGGTCTGCACCGCGTGGGCGGCGATGGCCGGCAGCATCTTGGCGGGGTGGTCGACCGAGGACGGGGTATAGCGGCCGCGCCGCTGGAGGGCGGCCGGGCGCTGCCCGCTCGCCCACACCGATACGCGCTCCGGGGCAGGGTTCGGGTTCTCGTGTCCGGTCACCGGCGGGCGCCTCCTTCGGCCGCCGCGGGGGCGGGTGTGACGAAAGCGAGCAGGTGCCGGTGCACAGGCCGGTGGCGGCCGGTCGCGGCCGTGGGGGCCGAGCCAGCTGGATGGGCCGGGCCCGGCGTGAGGGTGTCGCCGACCAGCGGCCCGCTGAGCGCGATGATGTGCTGCAGGTAGTCCAGTCCTGCATCCGTACCGGAGCGCACGAGGTGCTCCACACCGACGCCGCCACCGGCCGCCAAGGCCGGTGCCAGCAGCACCAGGCGCCCACCCGGGCGCATCCGCACGGCCACCGCGGCCAGCGCGTCGGTGAGCGCGCGGGTGTAGTCAGCCCCGGCCAGGCCGGCGAGATTGGAGTCGGGGTAGTCGCCCGGTACCACAGCGGCGCCGGGTGCGGGCGGGTCCACCACCGCCAGATCGAGGCGGTGGCCGGTGAACAGACTCGCCGCCAGCCGCGCATCCCCCTGCACCAGCTCCAGCACCCGCCGGTTGGCGGGCTCCTCGGCATAGGACAGGTGCATCGCGGTCTGGGCGAGGCATTCGGGTTCCCCATCCAGGGCCACGACCCGGCGCTGCGCGCGGACGGCGGCCAGCGTGACAGTGCCCGATCCGCACATCACATCGGCCACCACCTGGCCGGGTTCGCTGAACTCGGCGATGAGTCGCTCGGCCAGCTCGGGCAGCATCGCCAGGGCGGCCGGCGCCACCGGCGGGGTGAGGCAGCGCTGCCGGCGCTGGGCCACGAGCGGAGTCTGGGCGCAGGGCCACACCGCCAGCGGCGGCGCGCCCGGCCCTGGGTAACGGTTCTGTTCGGGTACAGACGGAGTGTGGGGCATCGACGGGTGCCCGCGGCCGTGGATGTGCTTAGCGCCCTGACACCACGGGAATCTGCCCGGCTCCCTCGCGGAGTCGACACGCAGCGTTGGCGAAGTCGGCGCCTGCCGTCACCGCTGCCTCGCTCCCGACACCGGCCACGAGCGGCGGGCACCCCGGCCGGGCTGCGCATCCGCGGCGCAGCTGCCCGGCGCCCCCGGTTTATTGACGCCGCACATCGAGCTGCACAGTCGTGCAGCCCATCGGCCGCAGCGGCCCACGCCCGCGCCCCGCAGCCCGGCCATGGTGGGCTGACCGCAGGGGCGGCGGCGCGCACCAGAGGCGGGCCCGCGCCTGGGGTACCGCCGACGCGGGCGTGCTTACGGCGCCGGGACGCCGGGCCTCAGCCGAACGAGGCGAACCGTTCCACCATGGAGCGGTAGCGCTCAGCCGCAGCACCGGGGAGGTTGTCCACGGCGACCTCGTCCTCGGACTCGGGGTCATCGTCGATCGAACCGGTCACGACCACGGGCCCATACAGCGGGGCGAAGTAGCCGAAGAGGATCGAGACCATCCCCGAGGCCGCCCGGTTATAGCGCGCCCCCAGGTAGGCACCGTTTCCAGGGACCCACAGAATCACGCCGTCGTTGTCGAGAAACACCCGATCCAGCAGGTAGGGGAGATACCCGATACGGTCGGCGATGACTCCGACCGGATCGGCCATTGCAACGTCAAGGTTCTCGACCCGTCCGCCCTCGTGAATGACAAGGGACGTCGGCCCAGGCGTGGTAGCGTTGCCCATCATTCTCTCCTTATTCCGTGTTCTGTTTTCCGCTAGTGGGGGGTCAGGCCGTTAGCGTGGCGGCGCAAGGAGCCCCGGGGCCCATCCCGGGGGAGATTCTGCGATGCTGCGGCGCCTCCCTGCATCGCAGAAATCGCTAGGAATGGCGGGATCGTCGCGCGCGCGAAACACGCAGGACTCCACCCTCCGGATCCCTGGCCCGCTGGGACCGCCGGGTTTTCTCTAACGTTCGGGCGTGACTACGCGGCGCCGCCGCGCGCAGCTTGACGGTAAACGCACTCTTGCCGTAAGAATGGTCGGAAAGAATCGCGATATGCAATCCGGCCGCGCGTTTCCCGGACGACTGCGGAGAATATCGTCCGGCGTATTGATCCGACCGGAGCGCCCCGGGGGATCCACGGGCGCGCACCCTTCTCGGGCGGCAATGCGCAGCGCGGGCGAGATCGGGGGCTGGATTGCGGATCGCAGTCGGTGACAGCCGAACGTGAGGAGGCGCAGTGGCACAGAAGGTGCAGGTCCACCTGATCGATGACCTGGACGGCGGTGAGGCCGAGGAAACCGTGTCATTCGGACTCGACGGAAACCTCTTCGAGATCGATCTCAGCGGCGCAAACGCCGGACAGTTGCGAGAGGCCCTTGCGCCCTTCGTCGAGTCGGCCCGCAAGGTCCGGGCGACCAAATCCACGGGACCTAAGCGCAAGAACCGGTCCGGCAACGGCAGAGAGCGCACCGCCGAAATCCGCGCGTGGGCCAAGCAGCAGGGCAAGCAGGTCAACGACCGGGGCCGCATCCCGGCCTCGATCGTCGCCGAATACGAGGCTGCCCACTAGCAAGCACCCGCCCATGGGGGGAGGGGGTTGCCCGTGCTGCGCGACGCCCGCATCCAGGGCGTCGGCGAAATCGCGCGGGAGTCGCGTGTCCCGGTGGTGTCCGCGCCGATTCTGCGGTCCGCGCCCTCGACAAGTGGGGCGGCAGCCACGGGCTGGCTACCGCCCCCGCGGGCTCCGGGTTTGACTCGCGAGATGGCGCAATAGTTCGCCTCGTTCGGCGTTAGGCGGCGAACTTCTGGAGAGCGGCGACGAGGGCGACGAGTCGCCGTGTGTCGGCGATGGCGTCGGTGCACTCGGATTCGTAGACCGTGGGTGCGTCGTCATCGTCCATGGACCCTTCAAGGCCGCCGGGGTTCCAGGTGGCAAGCCATCCGGCGTGCTCGCTGAGGGGGTAGTCGATACGGGCGTCGGCGTCGCTGATCCACAGCTCGCCGTCTCTGCCGGCGATCGTGGCGGGCACGCCGACGGCCCAGCAGCCGCCCCCGAGGTGGCAGTCGGCCGCGGTGACTCCGGCGGCCTCCAGCGTTAGGTGCAACAGGTCGCGGGCGCTGGGGGCGGGGTGGAAGGCACGGCCGTCGACGCCGACTTCGAGAGGGATTTCGGCGTTGTCGCGGATGCGGGCATCGGCGTCGCTGGTGTCGACGTCGACGCGCACGGTGCCGCGGCCGGTCGCATAGGCGCTGACGGCCATTCCGGCCAGGGCGAGCACGCCGATGGAGGCGTCGTCGCCGGTCTCGGCCGGGCTGCGGCGGGGGCGGCTGGGACGGTCGGCCATGCCGACCGCGCCCGCCTCGCGGTAGCGGCGGGCCCATTTGTGGGCGGTTTTGGGGGATACGCCGAAGCGTTCGGCGGCCTGGCGGCGGCTCCAGCCGTCGTCGATGACGCAGCGCGCCAGGCTGAGTCTGCCGGTGGGGGTCAGAGGGGCGTTACGGTGGCACATGAGGGCCTCCTGAGCATCGGTGCAGACTTCACATCCACACCGGGATCAGAAGGCCCTCTTCTTGTTCAACCGCTGTTCGAGGCGTGTCGGCTGTTACCAACGTGCCGGGACATCACACCTAGTGCGCTGACCGGAAACGTTCGCCGGGTCGGGTGATCGGTGCCAGGGTTGGCTGCAAAGCGCAGCCGACTGA